>CAKQXI010000220.1 GCA_934281565.1 uncultured Prevotella sp. | reverse complement strand
TTATTGCTATAAAGCTATACACTTCAAGCCCCAGCTGCTCTGTGAAGAACGGCTGGGGCATTTATTGTCTCGCAGATCGCGCTGATTTACGCAGATTTTTTTTCTTTATTTTTGTAGCTAAATAACATAAATCATCAGCCAATGGCTGACGATTTAGATTGGCATGATTTCTTTTCTAACAATTTTACAAGTACGATGCCAGATGTTGGCTAATATCATAAGGGAGATTTTTTATCCTTTGAATAAAAGAGTGATGAGAGGAATGGTGATGATGGAACCAACGGTGGTGATGAAAGTCATTTCAGTCATAAGCGAAGGATTTCTGCCATATTTCAAGCAAAACATGGTGCCAAACGAGGCTACAGGCATGGCTATGACTACAGTGTTGATGTCGTTGACTTGATTGGGAACGCCACATAGTTTGAAAAGAAAATAGATGGAGAGAGGGACTACCACCAGACGGAGAAAGGAGGAAACATAGACCTTGGGACTGCCTATGATCTCTCGGAGTGGAAGACGTGCCATCGATGAACCGATAATCATAAGGGCTGCTGGCACCGTGATATTGCCCACCATCGTCACAGGACGGGCAATAACTTCAGGGGTATGTATGCCCAATGCCACAAGGAGGGCTGCAAGGAATGCACCTATCATGGCTGGACTTACCAATACCTTGGGATTGAATTGCTTCAGGCTATATTCACCCTTTACCAACATGACACCTGCCGTAAATATAAAGAATGTGTTGGGCATATTGAGTAGGGCAGCGTAGAACACGGCTTGGTGACCGAAGATGGAAGAAACGATGGGATAACCGATGAAGCCAACGTTGGCAAACATCAAGGCAAAGCCTATCATGCCTTGGTCATCGTGGTTTCTGGTAATCAGCCGTGGTACCCAGAAACCAAAGATGAGCAAGAGGATATAGGTAAGAAAACTAATTCCAATAAAGGGGAGGATGAGCGTGCGGTCGGGCAAATCGTCACCCATGACCGATGACAGTACCAACAGTGGGCAAGTGATGTCTACCACGATAGCCGATAACTTTTTGTCGAACTTGTCTCCCATATAGCCTAATTTGCAGGCTACGTATCCCAATACAACGATGATGAACAACACCACCATCACTTTTAAGTTTTCCATTATCCTAAATCTTTTTTATATCCCGTAGGTTTGCACGGCGTCCTTAATCTATAAATCTTTTTGTGATGTCATTATATTGATCGATGCGGCGGTCTCGTAAGAAAGGCCACCAACGGCGTACATTCTCGCTATGCTTTAAGTCGATGTCTATGACAAGACTTTCTTCCTCGGTGTCGCTTGCCCGATAGTGAAGTTCGCCTTGCGGACCAGCAACAAAGCTGCTACCCCAGAACTGGATGCCCTTGGTTTGACCGCTTGGGTCTGGTTCAAAGCCAACTCGGTTGACGGCAACCACTGGCAATCCGTTGGCAACGGCATGACCTCTCATTACAGTAGTCCAAGCCTCACGTTGGCGTTGCTGTTCTGCTTCTGTATCACTGCTCTCATAACCAATGGCAGTAGGATAGATGAGGATTTCGGCACCTTGGAGTGCCATCAAGCGAGCAGCCTCAGGATACCATTGATCCCAGCAAACGAGTACACCTAATTTGCCTAATGATGTCTGGATAGGATGAAATCCTAAGTCACCGGGAGTGAAATAGAATTTTTCGTAATAGGCAGGGTCGTCGGGAATGTGCATCTTACGAT
>CAKQXI010000219.1 GCA_934281565.1 uncultured Prevotella sp. | reverse complement strand
AAAAATCGCTCTCTTTTAAGCCGTCTGTTGCTGAAATTCAAAAGCAAATAGCCGTTATGGCAGATGAAACAGTTCATTTGTATGAGCTTCAGCTTGGTGATGTATATTATTCAACAGGCACAATCAGCCATCAAACAGATGTCTTGGAGCCTGAATGTTATACACCAATCGGCATAGTCGGCTATATGGGTCAAAACAAGTGGACGGAATATCAGACTGGCAGCGGTCACGGTGGTCATGCCTTGGTGATGTGTCTGCTAACAGATGGAGCCTATGAAAATGGTGCAGGTCCAAATGGCACTTGGTATCCATGTACTCCAAATGTGGATTTTAATACAGTTAAACAAACTACTCCCCAAATAGTCATGGGCTCTAAGAATGAAGATTATGGTTCAGGATTTTTAGCTACGGAATTATTTATAAAAGCAACTTATGTACCAGCTTTAGCCCTGCAGAAATATAGAACTCAAGGGCGACTAAAAGCTCCTTTGGATAAATCAACAGGTTGGTTCTTGCCAACAGCAGGTCAGGCTTATGCGCTCTATAGCCAGATAGCAGGTGGTGTTAATGTGACAACTTGGAAGGATGTATGGGCTCTTTGGGATGACTCTCGAAAAGTGACACTTCAGATTGATGCTTATTTAAAGAAAGTAGGAGAAGGTCATTATACTCCTTTATGGAGGTCTGATGTTCTTGAAGCTTATGCTACTTCTTCTGAACTGAATGCAAATCAAGCATTGATTCTTATGTCAGATGGTCAGGCTGGAAACCAAGGGTATGCTGGTATTGCGACAGCAGGAGCTAATCGCTTAGGTGGTTGGAAATCAACATTGGCTCCTTATATTGTCCGCCCATTCTTAGCTTTTTAGGATAAACTCGTTTCATATATTTGATGTCAATTACGGCGCCCACGGCTCATACTTATATGACCGTGGGCGCAACTATTTCGTGTTATTTTAGTTTATGCAAATCCATTTTATTGATTTCGTCCAAGCGTGTTTGGTCTAAGTCTCCGTTTTCCCATAGTAGGTCAAGCGTTTCATCCATTTTCTTAGAATAGTAAGAAAACAGTAAATCTTTCAGTTCTTCCAAGCCTTTTTGTGACTTATCTACCTTAAACATCTGCAATAGGTGTATCTGTATGGGATTGAATGTCGTTGCTTCCATGTTGTGTGTATTGTTGTTTTTATGAGCAAAGATAGGCTTATTATTTGGATATTACAAACTTTTGATTGATTTTTGATAAAAAATAACAGAGGGAAAGGGAGATTTTTACAAAGAAATTCTGCTGCTTATATTTTGAAATAATGTTAAATATTTGTGTCTGTTGGTACGAGTTTAGTTTGAAAGTTGTAACTTTGCGCCCACAATTTAGGTAAATTATTTATAAACAGTTTAATTAGCTCAAAGTTATGAAGCAATTTAATTTCTTGATGCTTGCAGGAGCTTTATGTCTTTCTGCTTGCGCTGATCATCCCGAGTTCTCTCGGGGGGGGGGGTAGGACTCTCTGACAATCAAATCTCTTTTAGTACCAACACCGTAAATGGATGGCAAGGGTTCAGCGGTGGTTCTCGTGCAGCTGTTGCTGCAGACGAGAATAAACCTTTGAAAATGGAAAGTTCCCTTGGTCATGCACTTTACCTTCATCCGATAGAACAAACTGGTACTTATATCTATAATTCCAAGGATGAGTTGATTACTCGTTCTGGTGCTCCGCTGCCTAATGATGGCAACTTGCTTGCTAATGATAATAG
>CAKQXI010000218.1 GCA_934281565.1 uncultured Prevotella sp. | reverse complement strand
GGTCATGGTGGTGATGCTCATGTTCATGATGATGTTCCTCATGCTCGTGGTGATGGTGTTCATCTTCTTCATTATGGGCATTGCCGTTACGCTCTGCTTCTATCTCTTGAATCCAGCCAGCGGAAGTTGCAACTTTCTCAAAGTCAAACTTATGAGTATTCACGATATTGTCAAGCTCTACATCACCATAGTTGCACTCAAATATCTCTGCCTTTGGTTGAATGGCACGAATGATTTGTTTCAGTTTCTCAAGTTCCTTAGGCTCTACCTCTGCAGCCTTGTTCAAGAGGATAATGTTACAGAACTCAATCTGCTGGATAACAAGAGAAGCCAAGTCTTCCTCATCAATATCATCTTTCATGAGGTCATCGCCGTTGGCAAACTCATCTTTCATGCGGAGTGCATCTACAACAGTAACGATACTGTCAAGGCGCAACACGCCATTCTTTATATAGTCAGGACCAAGGGTAGGGATAGAGCAAATAGTCTGGGCAATAGGAGCTGGCTCACAGATACCACTTGCTTCGATAACGATATAATCAAACTTCTTCATGTCGACTATTTCCTTGAGCTGCTCTACCAAGTCCATCTTCAAAGTGCAACAAATGCAACCATTTTGCAAAGCAACAAGAGAATCGTCTTTCTTGCCAACGACACCACCTTTTTCTATAAGCGCCGCATCAATATTCACTTCACCGATATCATTTACAATAACTGCAAACTTGATACCTTTTTGATTAGCTAAGATTTTGTTCAACAGTGTTGTTTTACCACTGCCTAAATAACCTGTCAACAATAATACAGGAATTTCTTTTGTATTCATACGTTTATTATGTTTAGTTGTATTTTTATTCTTTTGGTGCTAACAAATACCGTGCCACAATATAATGTCAGATTAATTCTTTTGAGTATCCAATCTCTTAAAAACGAAATTTAAGAGAAGAAAAAGCCATGCCTGTTATTTGTTTTCATAATTATTGTGTAATTTTGCACGTCATAAAGAAGATTTATAAATACAAATTAAACTTATGAGGAAGAAGATTTTTATGTTGATTGCTGTTTTCTTACTTGTTACAGGTCAGACAATAGCAATCAAAAAAGTAGAAAGGAATAATGCACAGGCACAAGGCGAAATGGAAAGTCTGCAAATGTGGAAAGCAGGTCGGCAAATAAGTCAAGAAACTATAAACCGTTATGGCTGGAAGAAATGCTTCGTTAGCATGACAATCAATGACAGCATATTTAAACGTATTTACGGACATTCTTTTAAAAGAAACTGTACTGTTCCACGTTCACAACTACGTTATCTAAAGGTCTTGCACTATACTATCGATGGCAAGATACAGTTAGGAGAAATCATTTGCAACAAAACCATTGCAAATGATCTTCTTGATATTTTCCGCAATCTCTACAACGCCAAGTATCCTATTGAGCGAATGATATTGATAGATGAGTTTGATGCCAACGACCTTCGTTCCATGGAAGCCAACAACACTGCTTGTTTTAACTTCAGACCCATGACTGGCGCAAAGAAACTCTCCAACCATGCTCTTGGCAAGGCAATAGATATTAATCCGTTATATAACCCATACGTAAAGCATACTGTAAACGGTACAATCATCAAACCTTTAACAGGAAAGCCTTATATCCATCGAGAAAAAAGTTTCAATTATAAGATAGATCACAATGATTTATGCTACAAGGAATTTATCAAACATGGCTTTCAATGGGGCGGTGCATGGAAAAGCCTTAAAGAT
>CAKQXI010000217.1 GCA_934281565.1 uncultured Prevotella sp. | reverse complement strand
GCAGCGACGAGGCATTTTTATCATCGGTTGTCAAGCTGTCGCCGGAGAGAGTGGTGTATGTGTCATGTGGTCCGGAAACACTGGCGAGGGATTTAAAGTATATCACAAAGCATGGGTATCATATGAAACGTGCCACACCGTATGATTGTTTTCCATTTACAAGCCATGTTGAGACGGTTTGTCTCCTCTCTAAGAAATGCCCAGTTTAAGCGGGTTTGAGGGCTATATTTGTTAGAACATATTATGAAAATAAGCCTGTAAAATATGTGCATGAAATGAAAAATAGAATATGGGTGTAGTGAAAATCAACCTTTTGGCGTAGTTCGTATAGAGTACGCTGAAAGGTTGATTTTTATAGGATTTTGTACGCGGAGAAGTTAAGTGATGTGCGCCAAGAGTTATGCAGGTTTAGATTGATTTTCGGCGTTTGTACGCTTATAATAAAAGCTAGGGTAAAATGTCGTATTTTATAACTATATTGAGGTAAGAAAATATGGAATATATGACAATTAAAGAAGCAGCAGAGAAGTGGAATCTATCAGTTAGAAGAGTGCAGACGATCTGTAATGAAGGCATGATAGAAGGGACTATGAAATTTGGTAATACATGTTCAAGATATATTCCAGTTACAGGGGGATTATTTTACACATACACTTTCGCCTGAACTAATGCCTCAAGGACCTAGGATGTATTATCCAACAGTACAAAATCAGCAGGCAGAATCTATTAAACCAAATAAGATGAAGGCGTTTGAGTTATTGGTAGAATATCTGTCAAATGCCGATGCAGAAAAGATTTTTACAGCACATGCAACGGCATACAGTTTCTCGTTATAGAATATGGCTGAGATGAATGATATTGGAAAATATCAGATTTGGGCTGGAAAGCAGATGGATATTAATACAGCTCTTGATATTTCAGGACAGATTGATGTTGCTGGAGAAGCTATATTTGGACGATGGGAGCCACGAGTAAATCAAGGAAACATTCAAATACTTGCATCAAAAGCAAATGTAGATGAAAAAATATTGTTTACTACATTTACATCAAATTTAGCTGGAGATATAAAGGATAATTTACGTAAAATATGCAGCATCGAGGAAATGCAAAAAATAGAGGTTGTAAATCTTGATGCGTGGGTTAGTGGATTTCTTCATAGTGAAGGTTATGAGAATCAAATTGTATATGATACAGAGATTAATCAGGCATGGGATGATGTACTTGAATTTTCAGGAAATCCAGCAGAAATGCTTCCAGAATTTTATAAGGATGAATGGATAAAGGTTGTTCAGGAACAGGAGGTTTATACAAAAGAGCAGTATTTGAAAGCACCTAGATTAGGTAGAGGAATACGACTTGACAGAAAAAAGAGGATACAAGTCTGGTCAGTGTTTGAAGAATATATGAATGTTATGAACGAAAAGCAGCAAAGAGATGCTGAATTGGCTGTTTATGAGTGCAGAAAAATATTGGAGCATAGATACAAAGTATGCAAAGGTATACCTTAAGTGTAAGAGATTGGGATTCGGCAAAGAAGTATTGTCGTGATAGATATTCCATTTATGACAATAAACGTTATGGAATGATATCTTCATCAAAGAACAAGAATTTAGGAAAGTATAGCTTACGTCCAACATATCAGGCGGATGTTGCTGCTTGGTTTAACAGAGAACCTTCTAATCCAGCAGCTTCTTGTGCATTAAATGTAACAATCTCTGAATTTGACTGTCAGGGACTAGAAGTAGATATGCCTATCATTGGATGGGGTGATGATATCAAATGGGGCGGAACGGAGTGGATACATTCAGGAAGCACTCAAGATGATAAAGATTATAGAATTAATAGTTATCGTGTATTACTTACCAGAGGAAGAGATGGACTTATTGTATTCAT
>CAKQXI010000216.1 GCA_934281565.1 uncultured Prevotella sp. | reverse complement strand
AGCGTACGTGGCTGCAAATGGCCGAGTTACGCATAACTAACATAACGCTCTGTTTTAAGTATACTACTATTAAAAATTATGTGCAATAAATATTTTACGGAATACAGGAATATATAATCAGGCAATAGATAAAAAATAAGGTATAATAATCGAAAAACTCTGTTATAATATCGTATAAAGTTTTAGTAAATACAATCAAATGAATTTAGGAGCATATCATAACGTACAATGCAAAATGGTAAATAAGAAATAAAAGCACCTCCCGAGGAAACCTCAGGAGGTGCTTTTATTTCTTATTCGTCGTCTCGAATGTATTCAAAGTCTCGATATTTTATGGATTGCATACAGCATAATCCATACATTGCGGCAATGTCCGGTTTGATAGACGAAGCAACCGACTTGAAAGGTAGATCTTGCTCTCGGCTGAGAGCATGTGCATACGCCACTAAGATTTCCTTCATTACGGAGTCCCAAGTCTTCTCAGCAGGATGTTCTCCTACCATTCGCTTTGCGTCTTCCATAGACATATTTACCCACTGACACCAGACATGAAGGTCATCCTGGCACTGGTCAAACCAAATATTCTTACGACCTTTGGTCGAAAGAAGGCGTTGAATATTTTCGTTGAAAGCAACTAACCACTTTTCGATAAAGCAATTTTCATCTTTTGTTGTGGTGCGATTGTTTTCACCAGCAGCCTCGATCAGGTAATAAGAACCATCATCCGCTCGATTGACCTGAATCGTAATCAGTGATGTTTTGGGGGTTGATTTCTTACGCATAAAGTAAATCAACATATCGCCTTTGGCTTTTACAATATCCTGGCAGTAGCTTCCTACGCAGTGATGCAGCTGAATGCCTTCATCCAGAATATCGTCCATGGATATTGGCTGACATACCATATAAGTATCATCTTCAACGCAATTCCCTCTCTTGCCACGATAGCATGGGACAAGCCGCTTAATAGAGGCTGCCTGCCAGCTGGAGTTGCTGTGAACTTTTTTATGAGCATTGCTGATATCAACCATAGCATCATGGGCCAACTGAATATTGTGTGGAAGAGTAAACGCCTGAGGTGGATTGATTTCACGAGCCATTCTATGATAATCGTATGCCAATTTCAGCACTTTGGCCATAATGAAGTCAGAGCGTTCGTACTTCTTACTTTTTACGGCCAGATAACATTCTGACAAGAGCCATTTGTAAAAATCGGCCAAGGAATATGTTTTATATATCTCATGTAAGACATACATCTGCTGCGCATAAGAAAGATTTTCGACAGGAAAACGTAACTTGTCGTTAGCCACAAAGTACGGGCAGGAGATCTGTGTCACTTGCCAAGCGGACACGCCACTTCCATTGACCATGAGCTCTGCATCTTTATCTGCATACTTGCTGTAAAGTCGCTTGGCCCGAACATATGAACAGGGCGAGTGCAAATTCATCACCTTCCAGAATATAAATATATCTGATGTAGGCTCGCTCAGCATTTCTTTTAGTGTAGGCTTATCAACCCCTAACACTTGCTGCAGATTTTTTATTTCCCCGAAGTAAGGGAGATAGTAACTAAAGCTATAGAGCAATAGGGGCAAGAACCAGTCACACTTTTCGTATGTTTGATATATACTCTGTAAAGCATTGCCAAAACATTTTTGCATTCGGAGAAGAATATCTGCACCTTGAACTGATAATCTTCCACCAACAACAACATATTGCAAAGCTCGAACAATAGTGTTAGCTGGAAGTTCAAATAAATCATTATACCAGTTGATTGGGAATCCGATGAGATCTTCTGTGGCTTTTCCAATCGAGGTGACCTCAGATACAATCTTTGAACTGATAATATTATAGTGCGAATCCATCTTCACATCACAAGAGAGAGCCTCACATTTGTATAAAGATTGAAGATATGTCGATAGAACATCAACATATTTTTTGTCATTAAATACTCCGGAGACGGCATTATACAAAACTCT
>CAKQXI010000215.1 GCA_934281565.1 uncultured Prevotella sp. | reverse complement strand
CATCCTTGCTGCGTACCTATGGTGGGCTTTTTACTGACTTCGTTTATATTGATGAAAGCCTAATAGCCTACCAAACTGATTTATCCGTCCAACAGGTATATTTTGTGCTTAAGAATTTGTCTGCTCGCCATATCATCAACTTCATTCCTCGGCGTAAGGTACCTTACATCACTTATACAAGAGACCGTGTGGATGGTGACAAAATCGTCATTCCCGAAGAGGCGTGGGAAACAAGACGAGAGCAATATGTCAAGCGCATCCAATGTATGCTTGACTATGTACAGAACGATTATATCTGCCGTTCTCGACAATTATTAAAATATTTTGGCGAAAAGACCAAGGAGGATTGTCATCAGTGTGATGTATGCTTGGAACACAAGGATTACGATTCTGTTGCCAAGCAGACGTATGAACTGGCAAAAGAAGAAATCTTAAAATTATTGAGCGATAAGCAGAAACATTTCATCACTGAACTAAGACTGATAAAACTTCCCAGCAAGCAAGTGGATGATGCCTTAGAATATCTTGTCGCTGAAAATCACCTACATATAGATGGGTCGTATATTTCATTAAGAGGTTAAGAAATATATCCTTATCCCTCCATTATATACATGATGCCAGTGCCATGAAGCACTTTCTTAGAGTCTGATAAAAACTTCCTTAAGGTCTAACAAAGCGCTTCCTTAAAGCCTAACAAAGTACTTTCATTAGGTGTCATGAAGCACTGTGTTTCACCTATACGAAGCACTGTGTCAAACCTAATGAAAGTACTGTCATCTTTTGTTAATATTTATTTAATTACTGCTGAATTTATGTAAAAAACACTATCTTTGTAGCCTAAAATATACACACCTAAATAATTAAAATGGAGATATTGATATGAGAAAAATTTTCACATTGCTATTTACCTTAATGTTTGCATATACTATGCAAGCACAAGAAATCAAATTGACATTGAACAATGGTGATGTCGTAAGTGGAACTACAAAATCGTTGTTTATGTACGACAATTCCTATGAAATTACTGTTAAGGACTCAAAGACCGAGGAGAAAAAAGATTATAGTTCTGCCGATGTCAAGAGCGTAAAGTATTTCAACGAGAAGGAAAAGAAATGGATTACGTTTGTTCCGCTTATGGCACAAAAATGTATGCCCAGCATTTGGAACAAGAGTCCCAAACCTTACAAAAATCCCGTTTTCATGTCACCTTTGTATGAAGGAAAGCGAGTGTCAGCCTATATGCATATAATTTCGACCCAGACCAACACAAAAAAACTACAAATATCAGGAAGTGGTTGCATTTATTACTTCTTGGTTAAGGGTGAAAATGTTGCTAAGGCATTTTGGATGTCATCTGCCATAGGCGTAAAAGCGATGCTGAAAATCGTTTTTAAGGATTATCCCGAGATGAAACCTATTATAAAGGAACTCGACACCGATAAGTTCTACGAGGATCCACTGATGATTATCAGGGAATTTGATGAGGCGAAATAACTTTTTCTTCAATTCATATCACGCTCAATCTTTGTCATAAATGTTATTATTTATGACAAAGATTGAGCGGATGCTATATACACCTTGATGACATATTAGAAAGCAAGGAATGGACGAACAGAGAGTCCTGCTGTCTTTGGATATGCCTGGAAACGAAAAGACTTATAAGTATTATCGTTATTATAGCCAGGGTCAATGTTTATAGCGTTGCCTGCATTATAATTGGTGGAAGCCCATTCCGAAATATTACTACCTCCAAGACAAAACTCAGTATAATTGTTTGTCCCAGCTTTCTTCAAGGCACCGTTGATTTTGTCGGATACTGTATTCATGCAGCTACTACCAAAGAAATTATCGATAGACCAATTGCTTGGGCTCAGTCCTGTTCCAAGACCAATCATTATCGCATAATATTGTCCTGCAGTTGGCAAGAACCAACCTGTGCATTTATCAGATTTAGCAGGGAGAGTTGTATATTCTTTTGCCGCCTTTGCCGC
>CAKQXI010000214.1 GCA_934281565.1 uncultured Prevotella sp. | reverse complement strand
CTCTGGAGCGTCTCTGGGATCCGAATCCTGAAACAATTGCTGTGAAAGCAACGGATATGGAACACTATAAGGAACACTTGGCTTGTCTCGAGACGAGTACCAAGAAAGAAACCACCGATGTGGTGATGGATGTTGAGCCAACACATGAAAGCATCACTGAATTGACAGACCGTAACGCAGCGTGGCGCAAAGAGTTACGCAGTTCGATGAAAGCAAAGGACAGAGGTACTATCGAACGTGTTAAGATGCCAGAACTCGACCCTGTATATCGTGCCACCACTCGCACGGAAGAAGTGAATATCGGTCTTACCAAGGAAATGGCTGTCACTGAGGCAAGGCGTTGCTTGGATTGCCCAAAGCCCACTTGTGTAGAAGGCTGTCCTGTCAATATCAATATACCATCATTCATCAAGAACATTGAGCGTGGTCAGTTCCTTGCCGCAGCCAAAGTCTTGAAGAACACTTCTGCCCTACCTGCTGTCTGCGGGCGTGTTTGTCCCCAAGAGAAACAGTGCGAGAGCAAGTGTATCCAGCTAAAGATGAACAAGCCTGCCGTTGCCATCGGTTACTTGGAACGTTTCGCTGCCGACTATGAACGACAGAGTGGCAACATCTCCATTCCTGAGAAAGAAGCAGAGAATGGTATCAAGGTAGCTGTCGTTGGCTCTGGACCCTCTGGATTGAGCTTTGCTGGTGATATGGCTAAGAAAGGATTTGATGTAACCGTGTTCGAGGCTTTGCATGAGATTGGCGGTGTCTTGAAATACGGTATCCCAGAGTTCCGATTGCCTAATCGCATTGTGGATGTTGAGATTGAGAACCTGCGTAAGATGGGTGTCCATTTCGTTACAGACTGTATCGTGGGCAAGACCATCAGTGTAAAAGACCTGGAAGAACAGGGCTTCAAGGGCTTCTTCATTGGTTCTGGCGCAGGACTACCTAACTTTATGAACATCCCCGGCGAGAATGCACTTAACATCATGTCATCCAACGAATACTTAACACGTGTCAATCTCATGGATGCGGCTAATCCTCATACTGACACACCTATCAATCTCGGCAAGAAAGTCGTTGTTGTAGGCGGTGGAAACACGGCAATGGATAGCTGTCGCACAGCCAAACGATTAGGTGCTGATGTAACGCTTGTATACCGTCGCTCGGAAGCCGAAATGCCTGCTCGTCTTGAAGAAGTGAAGCACGCCAAGGAAGAAGGCATCAACTTTATGACTCTCCATAATCCTCGTGAATATGAGACAGATGAGAAAGGAGCCGTAAAGGCTGTTGTACTGGATGTGATGAAGTTAGGCGAGCCTGATGCAAGTGGTCGTCGCCGTCCTGAAGTTACTGGTGAAACTATCACGATTGCGTGCGATCAAGTTATCGTAGCCGTTGGTGTTAGTCCTAACCCACTTGTTCCTCAAAGTATCGAGAGATTGGAGCTTGGGCGCAAAAATACCATTGTGGTAAACGAGAAGATGCAGAGTTCACAAGCCACAATCTATGCAGGTGGTGACATTGTCCGTGGTGGTGCAACCGTTATCCTTGCCATGGGAGACGGTCGCAGAGCTGCAGAGAACATGGCTAAACAACTTATTTGATACTTATATTATAACATATTGTATATGAACGGTTTATATACCATCTTATTATTGATTTTCAGCAACATATTCATGACCATAGCATGGTATGGTCACTTAAAACTTCAACAAACAGGGGTCAGCAGCAACTGGCCCCTCATTGGTGTCATCGTTTTCAGTTGGGCGATAGCATTCTTTGAGTATTGTTGCCAAGTTCCAGCCAACCGTCTTGGCTTCATAGACAATGGCGGTCCTTTCACATTGGTGCAGCTCAAGGTTATTCAAGAATGTATCTCTCTCATTGTCTTTGCCATCATCGCCAACCTTTTATTCCAAGGTCAATCTCTCCATTGGAACCATTTTGCTGCTTTCGTTTGCCTAATAGCAGCCGTATATTTCGTGTTTAAATAATAAATAAAAAATCTGCGTAAATCAGCGTAATCTGCGGGAGATAAAGAATAGGCGAAATAAAAAAATCTGCGCAATCTGCGAG
>CAKQXI010000213.1 GCA_934281565.1 uncultured Prevotella sp. | reverse complement strand
TTCATAGTTTTGTTACTTTTAGTCATAATTTAAACTTTTGATGGATGAATAAATTAATTATTATAGTATGCCATGGCGACGATTAAGGGCCGCCATTAGCGTTTTTCATACCTTAAGTTTCACATTAAGGATTGCATAAAAGAACAAAAGATTTGGAGTTCTTGATAAAAAAATGTAACTTTGCCCCAAAATACATAATAATATGATGGCAAACAAAATGGTTGACGGAACAAAAGTTTATCGCAAACGCATACCTTATGGTATGATGAACTTTGTGGATGTAATAAAGGATGATTGTTACTATGTCGATAAGACAAAGTTTATCCAAGATGTAGAGGAAGCCAACAAGTTCTTCTTCTATATCCGTCCTCGTCGTTTTGGTAAGAGCCTTACTATCTCCATGCTCAAGAATTATTATGATGTGAACCTGAAAGACCGCTTCGAGGAAATCTTTGGCAAACTATATATTGGAAGCCATCCTACATCGGAGCGCAATTCTTACCTTATCATCCATCTTAACTTTGCCATCGTCAATGCAGAATTGGAAAACTATCGCAAGTCATTGGATGAGCACTGCAATACGATCTTCAATTATTTCTGTGATGTCTATGCCCAATATCTCCCTGCCAACATCAAAGAGGAAATGAACAAGAAAGATGGTGCGGTAGGACAGCTTGACTATATTTACAACGAGTGCAAGAAGACCAACCAATGCATCTATCTCTTTATTGACGAATACGACCATTTCACAAATAAGATACTTTCCGAGCCAGATTGTCTTAATGATTATAAGTCAAAGACACATGGTACTGGATACTTGCGCAATTTCTTCGATACCATCAAGGCAGGCACAGACTCTACCATCAAACGAGTTTTTGTAACAGGTGTCAGTCCTGTGACAATGGATGACCTTACCAGTGGGTTCAACATCGGCACCAACTATTCCTTGAGTGCCCAGTTCAATGAAATGACTGGTTTCACGGAAGAACAAGTGCGTGAGATGCTTATATACTATACCAATACTTGCAACTTGCACCAATACACTGTCGATGAGTTGATTGCTCTCATGAAGCCTTGGTACGACAACTATTGCTTTACCGAGGAAGCATACGGTGAGACAATGATGTATAATCCCAATATGGTGCTTTATTTCGTAGACAACTATATCAGGAACAAAGGCAAGTTACCGAATGACATGGTAGAGGACAATATCCGTGTCAACTACAACAAGCTCCGTATGCTTATTCGCCGTGACAAGGAGTTCGCCCACGATGCCTCAATTATCCAACGCCTTGTAACAGACGGCTTCATTACAGGTACCTTGAAGACAGGTTTCCCTGCCGAGAAGATATGTGACCCAGATAATTTCGTGAGCTTGCTCTATTATTTCGGCATGATAACCATTGCAGGCACTTATCGTGGGCAAACCAAGTTTATCATACCTAATGAAGTGGTGAGGGAACAAATCTTCACTTATCTGCTTGATGCCTATAAAGAGAATGCCATAGAGTTCGAGGACTATGACAAGAACCGTTTGGCTGGTGATATGGCATACGAGGGCAATTGGAAGCCATACTTCCAATACATTGCCGATTGTATCTATCGCTTTTCTTCTCAACGTGACAAGCAAAAGGGCGAGGCTTATATCCATGGCTTTACCTTGGCGATGACTTGCCAGTGCCGTTTTTATCGCCCTATCTCCGAAGCAGACACACAAGAGGGCTATCCCGACATCTTCCTCTGTCCGCTCGTAGATATATATAAGGATATGCTTCATTCTTATATCGTGGAGTTGAAGTATGCCAAGAGCAATGACTCTGATGAAAAGATAGAGCATCTTCGCCAAACTGCCATGGCACAAGTGCGCCGTTACGCAGAGAGCGAAAAGGTTCAAAGCAATATCAAGTCTACTACATTGCATAAGCTCGTTATCGTATTCAAAGGAGTAGAAATGATAGTTTGTGAAGAAGTATAAGTTTTTAATGAGTGATTAGATTATGAAATATCCTATAGGAATACAGTCATTTGAGCAAATAAGAACAGATGGATATGTCTATGTTGATAAAACAGA
>CAKQXI010000212.1 GCA_934281565.1 uncultured Prevotella sp. | reverse complement strand
CAACCTCGAATATAAAATCTCAGCTTAAAATGAAAATAATGGTTAAAAAATTTGGATATTAACATAGAAAGCAGATTACGATTTTTTTTTACACGAAGAAGAAAATCTATCTGTAAAGAAATCAAGAAAAATTTGCGAAATCTGCGCAATCTGCGAGAATATATAAATAATCTATGAGAATATATAATAACCTGCGAGGGAATAATAACAATCTGCGAGAGAACAAGAGAATTTATCCTCTGATGTTCAAGTTTGCCTCCGCCAGCCATTTCTCCCATACCATCGTGATGGAATCGAGGAAGACGGACTTGCCACCGTAGGCTTTCTTGCGACAGTCCTGCAAGACATTGAAGATACGCATCAGGCTTACCAAGCGTTCTTTATCAACAGGCTTTTCCGAAAGGAGAGCCTCGCTGATGTTGCAGAACTCATCGAGTGTGATGAAACCGCCCTGCTGCATGTGCCTGATTGCCATGCGGTCGATGCCAAACTCATCGAGAAGCTCTTTCTGGGTGTAGACCTTGCCAGTCTCCTTGTTGGTCATCACCGAGAGGACACCCCAAGCCAGTCTGCCAAACTCAGCAGTAAAAGGTTTCTTACTTTAGCTACGCTTAGCAGCCGTTGCTGAACTCATAGAATTCGTTCTTTTCATGTTCATTTTAAATTTAAACTTTATTTATCTATATGTTTAATTTCTTCTAAAGATTTATACATGGATTGTAGCATTCCTACAACAGTATGTGCTCGTTCCGGAATTTATTCAGACCTTTGCACTCGTCAAGAATCAAGCGCATCACGCTATCATTCGTCTGACAATGTATAAGTATAAAATGATAAAACAACAAAAAATGTCATCAGAAAGTTTCAACATCGACAACGAGGTCATGCCCTCGTTTTTTACATCGCTCAACTCCAGAGAAAGCAAACCTTTGTTAAGTCGCTCCGAGTTAGAACGCATCATCAAGTTCGATTCCACCACCAAGGGACTCACCCACGCTTATCGCAGCCGACTTGCCATCAGCAAGAAACTTGCCGACGAGGTGAAATTCATGTCGCCCGGTATCTCCGCTGCCGTACAGTTTGACGGACATGGGAAGACGATGGACAATGTCAAGTTGGAAACCTGTGTCTTGATGCTTGACTATGACGACCTGCCTACCGAGCAGATGGAGGAAATCTTTAACCATGCTTGTTCTTCTGCCTATACCATGGTCAGTTACCATACCATCAGCGGTAGAGGACTGCGCATCTTCGTCAGGTACAAGAGAGACAAGGAATGTCAGTTGGCTATCGATGAACTTTACAAGGCTATGCTCGAAAAGGCGGTCAATTTCTACAACCTGCTCTTAGGAAAGGAAGCCGACGGAAATTGCAGCGACCTGACACGCATCTCTGGTCTCGCCCACGATGAGAATGCTTATTTTCATTGGGACTCCACCCCACTCTGCCTTACCAAGGACGAGCTGGACGGCATCTTGAAAAAGCTATCCAGAAAGAGAGGGAGAGCCAAGCGGAAGTCTACCAGAAGAACTGCCAAAAAGAGTGTTGCCAAGGCTTCAAGTACGCCACCAACCATGGAAGAAGCTGCCAGCCATATCTTGCAACTGTTGGAGCAATGGGGATATGTCTTCGAGAGCGGTCGGCACAACGAGTATGTTTGCAACTTTGGCAAGGTATGTGCCCACTACGCCATCGACGAGCAAGAAGCCACCGACTATGCCGTGCAAGAGTTTGGCAAGGAATATGAGGACACCGCCCGTGTGATGAAGTCGTGCTACAAGCACATCGACAAGTCAGCCCCTTGGCATTTCTACCGAGAGGGAGAAGCGTATCCCGTGAACCCATCCGTCAAAGTCATCAAGCAATGGCTTTCTTGCCACTACGACCTGCATATCAACACCGTGACGGGTCGCCATGAGGTGAGAAGTCGTTTCGTAGAGAACACCAAGTACCTTGACTGGACCATCATGGACGACCGCATAGAGAACTCCATCTGGATGGAGATGGAGGAAGACGGCATACACTCCAGCATCGTGAAGCTGGACACCATCATCAACAGCGACTTCAGCGAGCCGTTCGACCCTCTGGGCGATTACCTCGAGAACTTGGAGCCATGGGACGGAAAGCACGACTATATCAGTGAGCTTGCCGACCGTGTCACCATCGCGAAGCGTTCAGAATATTATCA
>CAKQXI010000211.1 GCA_934281565.1 uncultured Prevotella sp. | reverse complement strand
ACGCACATGTTGTCTACTTCTTTAGAATAGATCATATTCGCTAAAATTTATATTAATGAATATCTGTAATGTTTTCGACCACAAAAGTACAAAAAAACTTTGTAAAATACCTAAAAATGGGTATTCTTTTTAACTCTTTAACCTCATTTTCATACTTTTTCTTTGGTTTATGGGGTTTTTAGTGTATCTTTGCAAACTGAAAATTGCAATTTTATGAAGATTATGACGCAAGTAAGAATAGAGGATGCCAGCCTTCAGCAAGCAGCAAAGGCAGGAATGGACGAATTTGTCAAGGTATTTGTTGATGCTATCTTGAATGCCATAGGGGGAGAACTCACTGCTGAAACAATGGGAGAGTTAAATAGCGATCAAATTACGTTGTTGGCTTGGAACATCTTGCATGAGGAAATGATGGATGGTGGAATGATACAACTTATTCATAATGGCTATGGCGGTTTCATTTTTCAAAATCCTACAGACAAAGCTTTTCGCAACTGGGGTATCCAAGGACTCTACAAACTCATCAACAAGGCACATGCCCATTACAAAAATGCGCATGAAGACATAGAGAAAGATATGAGTGACGAAGACTTCATGGCACTCTATGAGAAGTATTCGATCTTTGATAATTTTGACGATGAATTCGTGGAAAATGAGGAAGAATGGACTTCGTTGGTTGCTTATTATATCGATGAGCACATTGACAATTTTGCTACTATTATTAAATAAGGTGTAAGATGAATAAACAAGAACAAGAACTTCGTAAGAAAAGTCCGATACAGATAAGAAACAAGAAAGCTTCATTTGAGTATTTCTTCGTTGATACATACACTGCAGGCATTGTGCTTACAGGTACCGAAATAAAATCTATCCGAGGAGGTAAAGCTTCTCTTGTAGATAGCTATTGTGACTTCTGCAATGGAGAACTTTGGGTAAAAGGCATGAATATATCTCCTTATTTCTATGGCTCTTTCAGCAACCATGAAGCTCGTCGAGATCGTAAATTATTGCTATCAAAACGAGAGTTGCGCCGACTGGAAGAAGATGCCAAGCAACCTGGCTTCACAATCGTGCCTACACTTGTTTTTATTGATAATCATGGGCGTGCCAAAGTTGACATTGCACTATGCAAGGGTAAAAAAGAATACGATAAACGACAGACTCTCAAGGAAAAGGAAGACCGCAGAGAAATGGATCGTGCTATCAAGCACTTCTAACTTTTAATGTTAAATATGACTATAAGAGAGGTTATTAAGGAGAAGATTCTGATTCTTGATGGTGCGATGGGCACGGAGATTCAGAAATATAACTTGACGGAGGAAGATTTCCGTGGCGATAGATTTGGCGATTTACAAGGACAGATGAAAGGTAATAACGATATGCTCAACCTTACTTGTCCTCATGTTATTTCCGACATCTATCGGCGCTATTTGGAAGCAGGAGCAGATATTATCACTACCAATACCTTTTCTGCACAACGTATTTCAGAGGCAGATTATCACTTGGAAGATTATGCTCGTGAAATGGCTGTGGCAGGTGCACGTTTAGCTCGTATACAAGCAGATAAGTATTCTACCGTTGAAAAGCCTCGCTTTGTTGCAGGAAGTGTAGGGCCAACCAACAAGACTTGCTCTATGAGTCCAGATGTAAGCAATCCTGCTGCTCGTGACATTACGTATGACCAACTTTTTAGCAACTACTGTGAGCAAATAGATGGTCTCATCGAGGGTGGGGTCGATGCTATCTTGTTAGAAACTATATTTGATACACTTAACGCAAAAGCTGGTATCGATGCTGCCATAACCACAATGCAGTCACATAACATTGATTTGCCCATCATGATAAGTCTTACAGTAAGCGACTTGGCAGGGCGTACGCTTAGTGGTCAAACTGTGGATGCTTTCTTGGCAAGTCTCTCATCTTATCCTATTTTCTCCGTGGGCATGAATTGTGCCTTTGGTGCTCCTCAAATGAAACCTTTCATCAAGGAAATGGGTATTCGCGCACCTTATTATATTAGTGCTTATCCTAATGCGGGTCTGCCTAATGAGATGGGAGAATATGATGAAACTCCAGATACGATGGCTCCCCAAATAGCCGAATTCATCGATGAAGAACTTGTCAATATCATAGGAGGATGTTGTGGTACGACTCCCGAATTCATTGCCCGTTACAATGAGCTTGCTAAAAACAAGAAACCGCATATTGTTCCTGCAAAACCTACCACAATGTGGCTTTCAGGAC
>CAKQXI010000210.1 GCA_934281565.1 uncultured Prevotella sp. | reverse complement strand
AGGTGGTCGGTTCCACCCTCTACATTATGATAGGTGAGGGTAGTGTAGCGGTTCTCGAAAGTGAAACCACGCTCCTGCTGACGAGCCTTGTCGCTCCAGTCCACATCCATCTTATTATAATTAGGTGAGAAGATGCCAGCCATGCCTTGGGCAGCAAGACTCATGTGGAGCATATAGTCCTTGCCCAACGTATAGCTCATGGTGAGTGTCTTGCCCTCGCCAGCTACTGCAGTGAAAGTGACGGTGGAGTCACTGACATTGGATGGTGTGAAATAGAGGTCGCTGGTGATGATGTTGGCTTCTTTCGCCTCCAACATGAACTTGAGGCTCTGGTCATTGCCGTCAAAGAGAGTAACATCCTTTGTATCGGCAGAACCATCCTTCACATTGATGTTATGACCAACATATCCTTTGATGACAGCCTTCTCAACAGTAGCACCCTTGGTGCTGAGGGTCAATTCCACCTTGTTGTTTTTCAAGACAATCTTCTGTTCCTTGCCCTGTAAGGCAGAGTGGAAAAGCGCAGTAGAGTCTGCCTCAACCTTAGCCTTGGCGTCAGCCTGTCTCTTGTCAGCGGCAAGTTTCGCTGCTTTCTCCAACTCAGCACGCTTAGCCTTGGCGATGGAATCTTGGACAAAAGCAGCTCTTTGTTCTTCTTTTGAGGGCTGCGAGTACCAACTAAACCCTATTAATACGACGGCAATCAGTATAAAGCCGATAATATTATTCTTGTTCATTCTTATTTCTTGTTTGCGATAGCTGTTTTTACAAAGTCAACGAAAAGTGGGTGTGGCTTCAGCACTGTACTCTGGTACTCTGGATGATATTGTGTGCCAATGTACCATTTCAAGCCTGGGATCTCGACAATCTCCACCAAGTCACTCTCTGGGTTGCGACCCACGCACATCATGCCGTTCTTCTCAAACTCCTGTTGGAACTCGTTGTTGAACTCGTAGCGATGACGATGACGTTCCTGAATATGCTCTTTCTTATAAATCTCGAATACACGAGAACCTTGTTTCAAGATACATTCGTAAGCACCAAGGCGCATGGTTCCACCCATGTTGGAAATGTTCTTTTGTTCCTCCATGATGTCGATGACATTGTGCGGAGTCTTCTCGTCCATCTCACGAGAGTTAGCATCCTTGTAGCCCAAGACATTGCGAGCGAACTCAATGACCATCATCTGCATACCGAGGCAGATACCAAAGGTAGGGATGTCGTGGGTGCGGGTATAGTGGGCGGCGATAATCTTGCCCTCGATGCCACGTTGACCGAAGCCCGGGCAAATCATGATACCATCCTGGTCTTTCAACTGCTCCGCTACATTTTCCTCTGTGATGAACTCAGAGTTGATGAATGTGATGTTTACCTTACGGTCGTTGTAAGTGCCAGCATGGGAAAGGCTCTCACGGATACTCTTGTAAGCATCTTGGAGGTCGTACTTGCCAACAAGACCGATGTTTACAGTCTCCTTGGCGTTGTTGCGGCGGTCAAGGAAAGCTCTCCAAGGACCGAGGGCAGGAGTCTCACCGATAGGCTCGCCCATCTTGCGGAGTATGGCGGTATCGAGACCTTGCTTCTGCATATTCACAGGAACCTCGTAGATGCTTGGCAGGTCTTCGCTCTGGATGACACAATCACGGTCTACGTTGCAGAAACTTGCCACTTTCTTCAAGATGCCTTCCTCAAGGTGCTTCTCGGTACGTAGGATAAGTACATCAGGCTGGATACCTACGCTCTGCAACTCCTTGACAGAGTGCTGGGTAGGCTTGGTTTTCAACTCGCCTGCAGCCTTGAGGTAAGGAATATAAGTAAGGTGAACGTTGATGGCGTTCTTGCCTAATTCCCATTTCAACTGGCGGATAGCCTCCATGAAAGGCGCACTCTCAATGTCGCCGATGGTACCGCCAATCTCGGTGATGACAAAGTCATAATGATACTTCTGACCGAGCAATTTCACGTTGCGCTTGATCTCGTCAGTGATATGAGGAACTACCTGAATGGTCTTGCCGAGGTAATCGCCACGACGCTCTTTGTCGATAACTGCTTTATAGATGCGACCAGTAGTGAGCGAATTGGCCTTGGTAGTCTGGATGCCAGTGAAACGCTCATAGTGTCCGAGGTCGAGGTCGGTCTCCATACCATCGACGGTAACATAACATTCGCCGTGCTCGTATGGGTTCAACGTGCCTGGGTCGATGTTGATGTATGGGTCAAACTTTTGGATAGTGATGTTGTATCCTCTGGCTTGCAGAAGCTTACCGATGGAAGACGATATAATTCCTTTGCCTAATGAAGAAACCACGCCACCGGTAA
>CAKQXI010000209.1 GCA_934281565.1 uncultured Prevotella sp. | reverse complement strand
CAAAAAAAAATACATTTCGTTTTGCGTTTGAAACGCTTCGTTTTGAAATCTGCGAACATTTCGTTTTGCGGATTATACATGAATCATATTTTTGCTACTAAAGTATAAAAATAAAAAGAAATCTTGGAAGATAATTTAAATTGTATTATATTTGTAATATCATATCAATTTGGAAAAATATTACAATTTCTTCTTGAATTGCTTAACCAATCGATTGGGATTCATTCTCATGTCCCATAAGTCCACGAAAATCACGCGGTTGTATGTTTCATCATAGCGATAGATAATTTTCCAATTTCCCATGATAATGGCACTGCGATAGGGGCGAGGATAATTTCTTAGTAGTGGCTCTCGTGGAGAAGAAAGAGGATGTTTGCTAAGGCGATAGCGTATATTGCCATATTCTTTATTAAACCGCATAAGGGTAGTTGTACCAAATTCAGTCAACGCATAAGACAAAATGGAAGTAAATTCTCTCTTGAAAGAATCTCTTATTTTTATAGTAGCCATAAACCTTTAGCTTTTAATTCATCGATAAAATCATCGTTGTCTGTAAGGTGATTTCCCGTTCTTTCATTTTCAGCCTCAATGGCTTCTATTCGGGCAATGGCTTCTTCTTCGTTAGCAGGACCACCAGTATATGGCATTCTGTCCCAATCAAGATCATCGTATTCTTCGATTTCATCCACAGCATCCTCGGGATACACCATTGCGGCATTTCCGTGATAAGCTGGTGTCGGTTCCCTTACAAGAGCAGCTTCTTGCTCATCTGGTAAAGTATATTTTTTCTCTTTCATACGCTTAATCTTAAAGTTATATGCAAAAGTACACTTTTTATTTGAATGATGCAAATATTTTGGAGGCAACTTATACAAACATACTCATATAGAGTGGAAGATAGACAACACCATTTTCTGTTTCAAGGTTATTGCTGCTCATGACGATGCGACGATTAATCTTGTCTGCAAAAAGACTTTCAGCCATATTGAGGGAGGTGTGTTGCTTGTAATCTTTGCCCGATTTGACTTCTATGATAGAAATTTTGCCTTTTTCAGGGAAGACAAAGTCTAACTCATGTTTGCTTTTGCGATCATAATAGTTGAGTGATATCCCATGTTTGGCGAGTTCTCCAGCAACATAATTTTCAGCCAAGGCTCCCTCATTTACAAAGATGTCTCCAGTCAGTATCTTAGGCTGTATATTATCAAGCATCATGGCACACATTAATCCACTATCCACAAAGAATAGCTTGTATAGTCTGATATTCTCATGATTAGGAAATGGTAGTTCGAAAGAACCGACATTGAAAGAATAATAAGCCATACCAGCATCTACAAGCCATTGGGTAGGTGCTCCATATTTGCGGCGAGATGCATTTTTCTCAATAGAAGCTAAGATGAAACGCTTGTCTTGTTTGCTAAGCTGGCTTGGAATAGCATCGAAGACAGATTTTACTAACAATTTCTCATTACCAGCATATTTTGAAATATCATTGCGATAACCTGTAAGGATGTCTTTCTGATTGGTTATCGTTCTGTTGAAATCTTCGTGACTGAGATAAGTTACTACAACTTCAGGCATACCGCCAACGATGAGGTATTGACGGTATCGTTCTTGCATTTGCTGGTGCAGAAAAGCTGGTACGGGACGTAATTCCTCGTAACATTCTTTTAGCATACCTATCACGTCTTCACTGATATTGCAAGCCCATAGAAATTCTTCAAAGTCTAAAGGATACATTTGTAGCTCATGCTCAAAACCAACTGGATATGAAGATACATCTTTGTAATTGATACCAAGTAAAGAGCCTGATTCAATGTAGTCGTATCGACCATCTTCTACCAAAAATTTGATAGCTGTTCTTGCTTTGGGACATGATTGGATTTCGTCAAAAAAGATAAGAGTGTTTCCTGGTTCTAATGGACCAAAGCCCATAGCAGATAAGTTGATAAGTATGGTACGAGCATCAAGATTACCCTCAAATGCTTGTTTGGCTGTTGGCATTTGTTCAAAGTTGATTTCTACGAAATTCTTATAGTTTTCTTGAGCAAATTGGCGTACTACTGTTGTCTTGCCAACTTGGCGAGCACCTTTGATAAGAAGAGCCTTGTTTCTTGGTTCTTCTTTCCAATCTCTTAACTTGCTGATAATCTTTCTTTTAAGCATAATCTTACAACTTTTTGCCAAGGTTTTAGTCGTGAATTTACAACTTTTTGCCAAGGTTTGGCGTTGAAACTTACAACTTTTTTCCAATGTTTTGCATGCAAATTTACAACTTTTTTCCAAATACGTATCATAAAAAGGAGGAAAGTTTGAATATTGACCAA
>CAKQXI010000208.1 GCA_934281565.1 uncultured Prevotella sp. | reverse complement strand
TCCTTAATGTAGGTACTATCGAGGATGCCAAGGAGAAAGCAAAGAAGTTGCTTGCTGCAGCCCAGGCATAAATTTAGTGAAGAGTGAAGAGGATAGTTTATAGTTAAGAGTTTATAGTTTATAGTTAATAGGGGGATAGTTGATAGTTTATAGTTAATAGGAGATTGTTGATAGGGCGCAAGCCTAATTCAACACTCAACATTCAACACTCAACATTAAAACAAGTAAACATTAAACACTAAACATTAAAAACAATTCAACACTCAATAAACGGTAAAGATTATGTTAAAACTAAAGATAGTTTCGCCCGAAAAGGTAGTATTCCAAGGTGAGGTAGAGAGTGTCTTGGTACCGGGAACTCTCGGTTCTTTCGAGATTTTGAATGATCATGCCCCTATCATTTCTTCGCTTGAAGTAGGCAAGGTGGAATATTCTACCAAGGAAGGTAAAAAGCAAATGAATATCAAAGGTGGCTTCGTGGAAGTGAAGAAAAACGAAGTGTGCCTTTGTGTGGAAGTATAAATCATTAAGTGATTGAAAGACAATGGAAAAAGAGCAGATGATAGAAAACAAGCAGAGACAAGTCTTGTCGCAAGCCCAGTTCGTCAAGGATGCAGGCAAGCGATACAAGCAAATCTCACTCTGGCTTACCGCAGGCTTGGCTTTGGCCATCCTCTTTGGTTGTAGGGTGTCGGCTGCTTGTGATGACATCATTGCACAGGTGGTCAATCCATTGGTAGTGAGTGCGATATACTCGTTAGTCTCAAGTACCGCTTATGGCGAGGCTTGGACGGCGATAGCCAAGTCTTCTCCTGCTAATCTTGCCAAGTTCTACTTGGTGGCATCGGCATTGAAGATGATGGCAGCAGTTGTCGTTTTCCTCATCTACGTAGTGGTTTGTGACAAGCAGAACATCCTTGGGTTTACCGCCATCTTCGTTCTTTTCTATGTCGTGCTTCTCGTGTTCGACTGCATCTTCTTTGCTCGGATAGAGAAAAAGAAAAATATTAATAAATGAAATAAGAATAAGAATATGAATATGAAATATCTCAGGCAATTATTCTTCGTGATGTTGATGCTCTTTACGTTGGCTCCAGTACAGGTGTCAGCAAAAGAGAACATCGACGTGAAGGAGATATTGTGGGGTCATATCAAGGATTCTTATGAATGGCATCTCACTAAGGTAGGCGACTATCCTGTAGTGATAAATCTGCCCGTCATCGTGAAGACCACCACAGGTTGGCATGTGTTCTCAAGCGGAGAATTTTCCGAGGAGAGAGATGCCAATGGTGACCGTCCCGGTCCCTATAACCTTGTGATCAAGAACGGTGATGCACAGAGCAATCCCAACAAGATAGTTGAGAAAGTGGGAGGTACGGAGGTTCGTCCGCTTGACATCTCCATTACGAAGACTGTTTGTGTGCTGTTCATCGATGCAATCATCTTGCTCATTTGTGTGCTCATCCCAGCACGCTGGTGCAAGAAGCATAAGGTGGATGATCCAGCGCCAAAGGGCTTCGTGGGGTTGATGCACATGTTCATCATGTCGGTATATAACGATGTGATAAAGGCAACGCTCGGTGACGAGGCACCCAAGTATGCACCATGGTTGCTTACTTGCTTCTTCTTCATCTTCGTAGCCAATATCATGGGTATTGTTCCGTTCCCACCGGGCGGAGGTAACTTGACGGGCAATATCGCTTGCACCTGTTTCTTCGGTGTGACGACGTTCCTCATCACCAACTTCACGGGTACCAAGGCTTACTGGAAAGATATTTTCTGGCCAGAGGTACCGACATGGTTGAAGGTTCCAGTGCCATTGATGCCATTCATCGAGCTATTCGGTATCTTTACGAAGCCATTGGCTCTGATTATCCGTCTTTTTGCCAACATGATGGCAGGCCATGCCATCGCACTATCGTTTGCGGCAATCATTTTCATCATGTTCAATATCAGTGAGAATGCTATCGTAAACTATGTGGCAGGAACAGGTATGACGGTCGTGAGTGTGGCGATGAGCGCATTCATGATGCTCCTTGAAGTATTGGTAAGCTACATCCAGGCATTGGTGTTCACCATGCTGAGTGCAGTGTTCATCTCCTTGGCACATGTTCATGAGCATGAGCCGGAAATCGCGGGTAATTGATAATTAAGAATTATCTGGGCGATAAAAATTAATGGAATAATTTAACAAGAAAATATTAACAACTTAAATTTTAAGATTATGTTATCACTTTTATTAGCAGCAGAAGTTGCAAAGTTGGGTGCCGCAGTAGGCGCAGGTCTTGCCGCAATTGGCGCAGGTATTGGTATTGGTCGTATTGGTGGTCAGGCTATGGACGCTATGGCTC
>CAKQXI010000207.1 GCA_934281565.1 uncultured Prevotella sp. | reverse complement strand
GCTCAAGCTCTATTTGCCTGCTCGTTCGGCTTTAGTGCTGAAAAAGAAAGATTGATATAAGAAAAATGAAAGAAAAGAAAAAGAATAGCACGGTGAAGATGCGTCTCACCTGTGCTATCATCTTTATAATGTTCAGCTATTTGTATCTGGATTGTTATCAAGGAAGAGTACTGGCGGTAGCCCAGTACGTGTTCTCGGGTGGTATGACAAAATATAGCTACACATTGGCACCGTTGTTGATAACTCTGGTACTTTTCCTCTTGCATATAGGTGTATGTGCCGTGACTCGTGTGAAACGCCGTTTCTATGGGCTTACTTATTTCCCGTCAATGCTGATATTGACAATCATCACGGATATTCCCAACGATGTTGACCAACATCATAGTTTGAGTGCTTGGTATTGGCTTGCTCCATTGTTGCTGATCTTATATGCTTGTGTCATGTGGGTCATTATGC
Source organism: uncultured Prevotella sp. (assembly GCA_934281565.1). GTDB lineage: Bacteria > Bacteroidota > Bacteroidia > Bacteroidales > Bacteroidaceae > Prevotella. The sequence continues at coordinate 1,971 of CAKQXI010000207.1, read as the reverse complement.
AGATGGAACCGTATGAGCCTGAATTGCATAAGAATAGATGGCTGTCAAGATACACTTGGCAGTGTCTTCTGCAACTTCTCGTCATGATGTTGCTCACTGTTTTGGTCGCAAGCAATGACCGTAAGTTCCATCAGAGAATGCAAATGGAGAGTTTGATGATGGATGGTAAGTACAATGAGGCTTTGAACGTAGGTAAGAAATCGTTGGATACGGATTCTTCGCTTACCATGCTTCGGATAGCTTGTATGTACAAAGTGGGCAATATGGGCAACAATTTGTTTACTTATCCTTTGGTTGGTGGGAGCAAAGCGATGCTGCCAGATGGAATTACCACTAAGGCAATGATGTGGAAAGTACCTAAATGGATGTCTGTGCCTTCTCAATGGATGCGAGAGAGAAAGTTGCAGTATGCCGTTCCAACTGATTATAAACTTTGTGGACTCTTGCTGGATAAGAAACTTGACCAGTTTGTGCGTGAAGTTCAGCTGTATTATGATGTGACAAAGACATCACTTCCAAGGCATTATGCTGAAGCATTGATGTTGTATACGCACCGACGTACCAATCCTTGTCTGGTGTATCATAACAGCGTGATGGAGGCTGATTTCCAAGATTATCAGGCTTTGGAGCATAAGTTTGTCAAGCCACAGGAGAAGCAGACGGCGTTACATGATACTTATGGAAATACATATTGGTACTATTATCAATTCGGCAACAAGTAAATTAAGTAAAAAATGAGAAAAAAAGTCTTTCTACTCTTACTGTATGTAACCTTTGCTTTCTGTCCAGTGCAAATGATGGCACAGAAAAAGGAGATTTTGGCGGCTAAAGACATTATTAAGTCGGGAAAGAAACTTGAAGATGCGCAAAAGAGCATGGAAACGTTGCTCCAAGATTCGACTAACAGAAATAATAAGAAAATATGGAAAGTATTGTATGATGCCATACTCAAGCAGTATGAGCAGGGCAATGAGAAACTGTATCTCAAGGAGAAATACGATACGGTGATGTTGTTTAATCTTACTCAACAGTTATTTCAGATAGCCGAGAAATTGGATTCTGTCGAGGCTTTGCCTGACAAGAAAGGTAGGGTAGTGCTGGAGTTCCGTAAGGAGAACGCTGCTTATCTTAACCAAATTCGCCCAAACTTATACAATGGGGGCGCTTGGTTTGTTAGGCAGCATCAATATGCCGATGCCTATAATTTTTTCGACCAATATATCGAGTGCGCAACTTCTCCGTTGTTCAAAGCCTATGATTATAGCCAACGTGACAAATATCTTTCCACTGCTGCTTATTGGGCTGTTTATTGTGGCTATAAGATGCAAGACACAAAGGCTACGCTTCATCATGTCTATGAGGCTTTGAAGGATACGACCCACTACGATTATATGTTACAGTACTTGGCGGAAACTTATAAGTTGGAGAAAGATACTGCTCGTTATGAGCAAATCCTGAAAGAGGGTTTCCGACATTCTCCAAAGTTCCCTTTCTTTTTCCCAAGACTGGTAGAGTATTATTCTGCCCAGAACCAGTTGGATTCTGCAATGTATGTTGTGGATAAGGCACTTGCTGCTGACCCTGACAATGAGACATACTTGTTTACAAAGAGTACGGTGCTGCTCAACCTTGGTAGGAACAAAGAATGTTTAGACATCAGCAAACGTATTCTCGCCCAGAACGATAGCTTGGTGGAGGCATATTATAATGCTGGTTTGGCTAACTTCAATATGGCAGTGGAACTGGATAAGAATACGCAGGCAACTCGAAAGAAGCATGACGAGATCTTGGCGTATTACAAGAAAGCAATGCCATATTTGGAAAAGTACCGTGCCATGCAACCAGAAGCCTTGGAAAAATGGGGATTGCCACTTTATACCATTTATCTGAATTTGAATATGGGAAAGGAGTTTGATGAGATCGACCAACTCTTTCGGAAAAAGGGGAAGTTGGAAGAATGGAATTATAAAC
>CAKQXI010000206.1 GCA_934281565.1 uncultured Prevotella sp. | reverse complement strand
TATTTTGTGTGCTTAATGGGGGAATTGGAATTCTGTAATTAGATATTATACCAGCATTAATATTAGGCTGAGCTCCACCATATGCCATTTTCTTTAGATTTTCTGTTTGGCTTTGCAAATATATCCACACATAATCAGAATTTATTGTTTCTTCAAAATCGTATAGAACAGCACATGCTTGATTTGTTGTTGCATCTATACCCAATTTTGCAGTTTTTCCGATTGTTGCACCATACATAGCTATCACAACAGAACCTTTCGGATACATTTTTGCCGAACTCATCTGAATTCCTGCATCCGTTATTTTTTCCTCTGTATCAAGCAATACATTGTCGTCTAATTCTCCTGTTTTAACCCAAGGAATATTTCCTCCATAAAACTCTCTACAACCTCTTTTGGGAGTTCCCCCACTACCTATGTTACACAATTCGATTATTTTACGACAAGGATAGCTAATAGAAGATATTGCATTTAAGTTTGCATTCACAAAGTCCAATCCCCATTGAGAAAGTTTAGACAATCTTGTAAAGTTTAATTTTCCACATTTTGTATCTCCTCTCTCATTATCATCTTTAATAGCCAACACATCATATATGTAACTTTTAATATTACATTTAATGAGTTCAACCTCATTAAATGACTCTGTTGATAAAAAAATCAACTTAAAATACTTTTCAGCTATCGTTTTTTGCTCATCCAAAGAAGGTAAAGGAATCACTTGCTGCAAGAAAGCATCAATGTCAATTCTCTTACGATTTGTCGTACCACTGCTACATTTACGAGCGAACTCCACAAACTGAGGTGTAGTAGAAATCAGCACCATAAACTGTGGCATAATTCTAGTAGTGTCCACGTCAAACACTGGAAAGTCATTGGTAACAATTGCACCTTCCAGTTCTTTTGGTACGATGCCAAAAGCCCCATTACGAGCATCAATTTTTGATACGATGAACTGACCTGTATGAACCACAGTTTGTCTCTTGGTTCCAATTCCAGAACCTTTCTTCAATTGTCCATCATTTCGAGCGACAACACCACCATTATTAGTTTTAACAGTAACCTGTTTGTACTCTACGTCATCTTGGACTTCAATCTGATTCTTACTTCTTTTAAGGAACGAGCCAATCTTAGCCATTGGGTATTTCTTGGTGAATTCCAATTGCTCCTCAACAACATATTGGACACTCCAATTTGGAATATCCTTATAGTTGGCAAATTGTATATAACTATAATTAGTCTTACTCATTTCGCTTAATATCTATAAAATGGCTCTGGCTCACAAGCAACACCATCAATAATTCTTGTTCTGTTCATGCTACCGTCAGCTGAAATATTATATTCTGTCTCTTTCACGGGTTTCTCCCAAAGATGATTTTCTTTTCTATAATTAGTAAACTCCGCCTCCAATGGAATCAGCTCATTATCTGTCTGAGCTCCAGTAGTACTAATGCCAGCTTTCTTTACTTCTGCTATTGGTATTACGTAGTCAAAGCGTTGCTTTACCAAAGCTTTCGTCTCGGTCTCTATCAAAGCTGTCAACTCTTTCTTCCTGGAACGCAACACCTTCTTTTCATCTTTAGATAAGGCTTCCTTACCACGCTTACCCAACTTGATATCAATGTCTGTCATTTCTTCATCATACTTAGCCTCAATCTCATGACCAGCTTGCACTAAGATACTGTTATATTCATCTTCTTCCTCCTTGGTAAACTTTCTAAAGAACAGCAAACTCGGTTTCACGGTAGCACCTGCAGCCATGAATACATCTTGCGGAATAGATACGATAAGAAGAATCTTAGCTCTACTTTCCACGAAATCTCTAACTTTCTGCAAATTTGTATTATTCAAGACACCTTCAGGAAGAACGATTCCCATTCTTCCACCAGGTTTAAGCAGATTGAGACAACGCTCAATAAACAGTACTTCTGTCAATCCACTAAACTTACCTATTTGAAACAAATCAAGGATAGGCTTGCCTATATTGTCATTTACTTGACGCAAAGCTTTATCATAGTTTTCCTTACCATAACGCTTTTCATAAGCAGCAATTTTTTCAGCATCAGTAAACCTATCATTCTCTTCAATCTTCTGATTCTTATCTACTCTTGAGCCAAATGGTGGGTTAGTCAAAATAACATCAAATCGACCTTCCCAAATACCATTAACATTCAACAAGCCATCATGATGATGCACACCTCCATGTCCATCACCATGCATAATCATATTCATCTTAGCAGTACGAGCCATACGCGGATTGGCATCAGTTCCATAGATACAATCAAAAGAAAGCGAACGTAAACGCCCCAAAGGATTATTTATGTCCAATTCATAATTCATTTTAGCAAAAGCATTCGTTATCTTTTGGTCTATCTTTTCTTGCTCTACTTTTGGTAATTTATAATAATCATCCGTAAGCAGTTCTCTCTTTACATCGTCCTTTCTTGACTCAACCTCATTTTC
>CAKQXI010000205.1 GCA_934281565.1 uncultured Prevotella sp. | reverse complement strand
CAAGGACATTGCCCGTGACCTGATAAAACTCTATGCCCAGCGCCGCCGTGAGAAAGGATATGCTTATAGTGCCGACAGTTATTTGCAGCATGAGCTGGAAGCATCGTTCCTTTATGAAGATACACCCGACCAGAACAAGGCTACGCAAGATGTGAAGAAAGACATGGAGAGTGGCAGACCTATGGACCGACTGGTCTGTGGTGATGTAGGATTTGGCAAGACCGAAGTGGCTATCCGTGCTGCTTTCAAAGCTGCTTGCGACAGTAAGCAAGTGGCTGTACTTGTGCCTACTACCGTATTGGCTTTCCAGCATTTCCAGACATTCAAGTCTCGCTTGGAGGGCTTGCCAGTAACGGTGGATTATTTAAGCCGTGCTCGTTCCGCCAAAGAGACAAAGCGGATATTGACAGAACTCCAAGAAGGCAAGATAGACATCCTCATAGGAACTCACAAGCTGATTTCCAAGACCGTGAAATGGCATGACTTAGGCTTGCTAATCATTGATGAGGAACAGAAGTTTGGTGTTAGTACGAAAGAGAAATTGAGACAGTTGAAAGTGAATGTGGACACTCTTACGATGAGTGCGACCCCGATACCTCGTACCTTGCAATTCTCGTTGATGGGAGCAAGGGACATGAGCATCATCCGTACTCCACCACCCAACAGATACCCTATCCACACAGAACTGGTTACATTCAGCAGTGAGGTCATTGCCGATGCCATCAACTTTGAGATGAGTCGCAATGGACAAGTATATTTCGTGAACGACCGCATCTCCAAACTTGCTGAGATAAAGATGCTCATTGAGAAATATGTGCCCGATTGTAGAGTAGTTATCGGGCATGGACAGATGAAGCCTGAGGAACTGGAGAAGATTATCATGGGTTTCATCAACTACGACTATGATGTGTTGCTTTCTACAACGATAGTTGAGAATGGTATCGACATATCCAATGCCAACACCATAATTGTTAATGATGCGCATCATTTCGGATTGAGCGATTTGCACCAGATGCGTGGCAGAGTAGGAAGAAGCAACAAGAAAGCGTTCTGCTATTTGATTGCTCCCCCAAAGAGTGCGCTTACACAGGAGGCTCGCCGTCGCCTTGAGGCTTTGGAAACATTCAGCGACCTTGGCAGTGGCTTCAATCTTGCCATGCAAGACCTTGACATCCGTGGAGCGGGCAACCTGCTTGGTGCGGAACAAAGCGGTTTCATGGAAGACTTGGGATACGAGACTTACCAGAAGATTTTATCACAAGCGGTCACCGAACTGAAGAACGATGAGTTCAACGACCTCTATCAGCAAGAAATGGATGAGGGAATACAACTTACAGGTGATGATTTCGTGGACGATTGTGCCATCGAGAGTGACTTGGAAATGTATTTCCCCGATACATACGTTCCCGGAAGCAGTGAGCGAATGCTCCTTTACCGTGAGTTAGACCGTATAGAGGATGACGACGAACTGGAAGCCTATCGCAAGCGACTTATTGACCGTTTCGGTCCTGTACCTAAAGAGGGCGAGGAACTGATGCATGTGGTCAGTCTCCGTAGATTAGGCAAGCGATTGGGATGCGAGAAGATCATGCTCAAGCAGGGTACGATGCAGATGCAGTTTGTCAGCAATGTGCAGAGTCCGTTCTACAAGAGCGAGATGTTCTCAAACGTGCTCGTTTATGTAACCAGCAATATCATGTGGTGTACACTGAAAGAGAAGAACGACAAGCGCTATCTACGCATAAAAGATGTAGAGAGCGTAGAGAAAGCAGTGAATATCCTCACGACAATCCAAAGATAATAAACTTAAAACGATAGTAACATGAGACAGAAAAAATTCATCCTACAAGAACAGGACATTCCTACAAGGTGGTATAACATCCAGGCTGATATGCCCAACAAACCTTTGCCACCATTGACCCCTCAGACACACAAACCTATGTGTGCCGATGACCTGGCGCATATCTTCAATAAGGAATGTGCCAAGCAAGAGTTGGATACCGAACATTCATGGATAGACATTCCAGAGGATGTATTGGAGAAATACACTTTCTACCGCTCTACCCCTCTTGTTCGTGCCTATGCCTTGGAGGAAGCCTTGGGAACGCCAGCCCATATCTATTTCAAGAATGAGAGTACCAATCCATTGGGCTCGCATAAGATTAACTCCGCCATTCCACAGTGTTATTACTGCAAGCAAGAAGGTGATACCAATGTTACCACGGAGACAGGTGCAGGTCAGTGGGGAGCGGCACTTTCTTACGCTGCCAAGCTCTATGGACTGGAAGCTGCCGTCTATCAGGTTAAGATTACCATGCAGCAGAAACCATACCGTTCCAGCATCATGCGTACTTTTGGTGCTACCGTAGAGGGTTCGCCATCCATGAGTACCCGTGCTGGTAAGAACATCATCACACGTGAGCCAAATCATCCTGGTTCCTTGGGTACAGCCATCAGTGAGGCTATCGAGTTGGCTACTAC
>CAKQXI010000204.1 GCA_934281565.1 uncultured Prevotella sp. | reverse complement strand
GCACCAAGTCTTTCCTCAATCTGCTGATATACCTCACGATAACATCTATATATTCCTCTACAGTGTAAACATGGAAAGGATGCTCCGCATATTCCTTTGCCAGACGAGTACCCTTGATAATTTGCATCTGGTGAATTTTCAATATATCAAGTGGCAAAGAAGATATGACAGGAGCCTGACGGATGCTTTCCTCTGCATCTTCACCAGGCAAACCAATGATAATATGTCCTCCTGTCAAAATTCCCCTTGCATGGGTTCGCTCTATCGCATCACGGCAACAAGCGAAGTCGTGTCCACGATTGATACGCCGCAAGGTTTCATCATTGACACTCTCTATGCCATACTCCACCAACAAGAATGTATGCTGGTTGAGTTCCTCCAGATAATCAAGAAGCTCATCACTCACGCAATCGGGACGAGTACCTATCACGATGCCCACTACATCGGGTACAGCCAAAGCCTCCTCATACATCTTACGGAGCAATTCTATCTTGGCATAAGTATTGGTATATGCCTGGAAATAAGCAAGGTACTTCATGTCTGGATACTTTCTTCCAAAGAAAGCCTTGCCTTCTTCCAACTGTTCCGTAATCGACTTCTGACGATTACAATAACCAGGGTTGAACGTACGATTATCACAATACGTGCAACCACCACTGGAAATACGCCCATCCCTATTGGGGCAAGAAAATCCCGCATCTATTGAAATCTTCTGTACCCGATAAGGAAAACGCTTGCGAATCCATGTACCAAAGTCATTGTAATATACTGCCATGATGCCAAACAACGAGAATATCCTATAAACTATCAACTATAACTTAAATCACCTCAGCCCTCAAAGCCGTCTTGTCATGATTGAAACCACCTAAGCGAACCTTGACCAACTGGTTGTCATATTCTTCCTTAGCCTGTGCTGGTGAAAGTTCCACACGAATATAATTCTTTGTAAATCCATGCATCGCCTTACCTCTCAATGCTTTTTCAAACAACACCTCTGCCTCCGTACCAATATATTGGGCATAGAAATCCTGTGTCTTTTGGTCGCTCAACTCCAAGAGACGCTTGGAGCGCAACTTCTTGTCCTTGTCACTTACCACGTATGGAATACGCAAGGCTGCCGTACCAGGACGCTCAGAATAAGGAAACACATGCAGTTGGGTAACTGGCAGACTTTTCAAGAATTCATAACATTCCTCAAAACATTCGGGTGTCTCTCCCCTACAACCTACCATCACATCAACACCTATAAAAGCATCGGGCATTTTCTCTTTTATCAAGTTTACCTTATGGGCAAAGAGAGCCTTGTCATAACGGCGATGCATCAACTTCAACACTTCGTCACTACCACTTTGCAAAGGAATATGGAAATGAGGCATGAAAGCACGACTCTGGGCACAATAGTCTATCAAGTCGTCATCACACAGATCTGGTTCCAAACTTGAAATACGATAACGTTTGATAGCTTCAACTTGGTCGAGTGCTTTCACTAAATCTATGAAACGCTCATGGGTCGTTTGTCCGAAGTCACCGATATTAACGCCTGTGATAACGATTTCCTTTCCACCCTCTTGAGCTGCTCTTTCCGATTGTTCCACCAATGAGACGATACTTGGATTGCGAGAATTACCACGAGCAAAAGGTATCGTACAGTAAGTGCAATAGTAGTTGCAACCATCCTGCACTTTCAAGAAATAACGTGTACGATTGCCACGTGAGCAAGAAGGCTGGAAAGTCTTAATCTCTTTTGTCTTCACACTGTGATGCTCATGCAAGGCAGCAGACAAGCCTTGCATATCTGCCATTCCTTGTTCTACAGCATACTTTTGTGCCCACGCATCACTCAGATACTGTATCAAGTTAGCTTTCTCATTAGCACCAAGCACTAAATCCACACCCTCTATCTTGCTCACATTCTCTGATTCCAGTTGGGCATAACATCCTGTGACAATGACAAAAGCACCGGGGTTCTCGCGTACCATGCGATGAATAGCTTGGCGACACTTATGGTCGGCAACTTCTGTCACCGAACAAGTATTTATCAAACAGATGTCTGCTCTTTCTCCCTTTTGTGCCGTAATGACACCCATGTCCTCAAGCATCTTTCCAAAAGTAGAAGTTTCAGAGAAATTGAGCTTACAACCAAGCGTATAGTAAGCAGCCTTTTTGCCTTGAAAGGCGGAAGTATCTATCATATAATCGTTTTCCTATATTATCAAGAATGAGATAAAACAAAGAATATCCTATACTAAACTTGAGAAACTTATAAACGAAAAAGCCGCCAGACCAATGGCCCAGCGGTTGTTTCTCTCATTTTTCGTCCGTAAGTAATTTCTAAATTACTTTGCAGAATCAGCAGCAGCTGTATCAGCAGCTGTAGTGTCAGCAGCAGTAGTATCTACCTGAGCTGTGTCAGAATCAGCAGAACCTGCGTTCTGAGCTGTTTTGTTACCACAAGATGCGAAAGAGATAGCTGCAATAGCTACGAACATCAAAACTAATTTCTTCATTTTCTTTGCTTTTTTAATT
>CAKQXI010000203.1 GCA_934281565.1 uncultured Prevotella sp. | reverse complement strand
TTCAGTCGCAGACCTCAGGCGGACTTATGTCGCTTCTGGACATGTTCTCTGGTGGTGCATTTTCCAATGCGTCTATCTTTGCGCTTGGTATTATGCCTTATATCTCAGCTTCGATTGTTATGCAACTTCTTGCTGTAGCTGTGCCTTATTTCCAAAAGATGCAGCGTGAGGGTGAGAGTGGTCGCAAGAAAATACAATGGTATACTAGGGTCTTGACGGTGGCTATCTTGGTCTTCCAGGCTCCTAGTTACCTCTTGAATCTGAAGATGCAGGCTGCTAATGCTCTGGCAACAGGTATTAGCTGGACTGTGTTCATGATTCCAGCCACAATCATCTTGGCAGCAGGAAGTATGTTTATTCTTTGGCTTGGTGAACGTATCACTGACAAGGGCGTGGGAAATGGTATTTCTTTGATTATTATGATTGGTATTATCGCCCGTTTGCCACAGGCTTTCGTTCAGGAGGTAACTTCTCGTTTGCAGGCAATTTCTGGTGGTGGTCTTATCATGTTTATCGTTGAGATCTTGATCCTTTATGCTGTGGTTTGTGCCTCTATCCTTTTGGTACAAGGTACACGTAAGATCCCTGTTCAGTATGCTAAGCGTCTTGTCGGTAACAAGCAATATGGTGGTGCTCGACAGTACATCCCATTGAAACTGTTTGCCGCAAACGTAATGCCTATCATCTTTGCCCAGGCTTTGATGTTTATTCCATTGGCAATTGTACGCTATCAGTCGGAAAACGCAAGTAGTGTAGTGCAGCAGTTGATGGATAACCGCAGTTTGCTTTATAATGTTGTTTATGTAATCTTGGTCATTGCATTTACATATTTCTATACTGCGATCACATTGAACCCAACTCAGATGGCCGAGGACATGAAGCGTAATAATGGTTTCATCCCTGGTATCAGACCAGGAAAGGATACCGCTGAGTACATTGATACCGTAATGTCTCGTATTACTTTGCCAGGTTCATTATTTATAGCATTTATTGCGATTATGCCTGCTCTTGCAGGATTGCTCGATGTACAGCAAGCATTCTCACAATTCTTTGGAGGTACCTCTCTGTTGATTTTGGTGGGTGTGGTTATTGATACATTGCAACAAATAGAGAGCCATTTGCTTATGCGCCACTATGATGGTTTGCTAAACTCAGGTCATACACGCCAAGGTGGTGTTGCTGCTTATTAATCTTTATCTTTTGAAATGAAGATATTTCTGAAGACAGAGGATGAAATTAACCTAATGCGCAAGGCGAACCAACTTGTTGGCTTGACCCTTGCTGAATTAGGTAAACATATTAAACCAGGTGTAACGACTCTTCAATTGGATAGGGTAGCAGAGGAATTTATCCGTGATCATGGTGCTATTCCAACGTTTAAAGATTTTCCCAATCCATTTGGAGAGCCTTTTCCCGCTAGTATATGCACATCGATTAATGATGTGGTTGTTCATGGTATTCCGAGCGACAAGGATGTTCTTCATGAGGGTGATATCATATCAATAGACTGTGGAACTCTTTTGGATGGCTTCAATGGTGATAGCTGCTATACTTTTTGTGTGGGTGAGGTAACCCCAGAGACACGCAATTTGTTAAAGGCAACCAAAGAAGCATTGTATTTAGGAATAGAGCAAGCTGTTGCTGGCAATCATGTTGGAGACATCGGTTTTGCGATACAGGATCATTGCCAGAGTCATGGTTATGGGGTTGTTCGTGAATTGACAGGACATGGTATAGGAAAAGCGATGCATGAAGATCCTCCTGTTCCTAACTTTGGTAAGCGAGGAAATGGAGTGATGTTGAAAGCTGGTATGTGCATAGCCATAGAACCTATGATTACTTTGGGTGATCGTAAGGTTGGATTACTCCCAGACAAATGGAGTATCGTGACACAAGATCACAAGCCAGCAGCTCATTTTGAGCATACAATTGTAGTTAGAAAAGGTAAAGCTGAAATTTTATCTTCATTCGTAGAAGTTGAACATTTAGAAAGACAAACTATTTAATTATGGCAAAACAAGCCGCTATAGAACAGGATGGAACGATTGTAGAAGCATTGTCTAATGCAATGTTCCGGGTTGAGTTGGAGAATGGTGTGGATATTACTGCCCATATCTCTGGTAAGATGAGAATGCATTACATCAAGATTCTGCCTGGTGACAAGGTGAAGGTGGAGATGAGTCCATACGACTTGACAAAGGGTAGAATTGTATTTAGATACAAATAAATATTTCATATATAAGGTTATGAAGACAAGAGCATCATTAAAGAAGCGCACAGCTGACTGTAAGATTGTTCGTCGTAAAGGTCGTCTGTTCGTTATCAACAAGAAGAACCCTAAGTTCAAAATGCGTCAGGGTTAATGTTAAAGTATTGTAAAACTGCTGTTTTCTAAAAAAAACTTCGTAATTTTGCAGCCGCTTTAACGAAAAGTATTAATTTATTAATTTTATTATTAACAATGGCAATAAGAATTGTTGGAGTAGATTTGCCCCAGAATAAGCGTGGCGAAATCGCATTGACCTATATCTAT
>CAKQXI010000202.1 GCA_934281565.1 uncultured Prevotella sp. | reverse complement strand
CATTAACTTATTATAAATCAACAAGTTAAGCCACATGATACCGTGAAACGCGGTATAAGGGTACCTTGGGAGATGAAAGTCGCTTGAGAGATACATACTTACACTTCAAAAGTACCTCCTCTGAAAAAAACTGTCAGAACTGTAATTGTCAGAGCTCCCTGAAAAGAGAGGGAATTTTACACAATATTAAAAATACAAAAAAGCCTTGCATATATGAGAAAAATTCTGTATCTTTGCCAAGCAAAAAAAATATAAAACAATATTAGACTTAGGAATTATGACAGAAAAAGAAATGTATAAATTGATAAACGAGCAGAACCAACAGGCTTCTGACTTCAGTATCAACAACAAAGAACGTGAAGTATCGGGGGCTTTCCCTGCATTAATGCGCAAAGTATATGTTTGGATGACTTTGGCACTCCTTATTACTGGTGTCACAGCCTTTGGTGTAGCGAACAGTCCTACCCTATTGATGACTATCATGACTACACGTGGCTTGATGTGGGGACTAATTATCGCTGAATTGGTATTGGTTTTTGCCATCAGTGGCGCTATTAATCGCTTGTCACTCAGTACGGCAACCTTGCTATTTATCATCTATTCGGTACTAAATGGCACGATGTTATCTTCCATCTTCGTCATTTACGAGCCAATGGTAATCGCAAAGGTTTTCTTTATCACAGCAGGAACATTTGGGGCCATGGCATTCTATGGTTATACTACAAAGAAAGATTTGACTTCCATCGGCAAGATCTTGTTCATGGCACTCATCGGCTTAATCATTGCCACCGTCGTGAATATGTTCTTAAAAAGCCCCGGGTTTGATTATATTTTGAGTTATATTGGAGTTGCTATCTTCATTGGTTTAACAGCCTGGGACTCACAGAAAATCAAACAGATGCTGATGACACAATACGATATGAGCGAAGGTGCGCAGAAATTAGCATTACTTGGTGCTCTCACCTTGTATCTTGATTTCATCAACCTTTTCCTCTACTTGCTTCGTATCTTCGGTAACAATAGAGATTAATATTCAATACACTCCTATCTTGGTAAATAAAAACGGGATAGAGTCTCCAAAGAGATTTCTATCCCGTTTTTCCATATATCCAAATCAGGAATTAATCGATTTCCTCATCAGCCTCATAACCACCCATCTCACGGATAGCGTTCTTCAACATCGTATATTGCTGATAAAGATGATTGACAGCTTCCTCACCCTTGGTATAGTCGTGCATAGGAGCCTTGAGGAAGAAGCTCAAGAAGCGCTGGATGCCATAACGACCGGCACGAGCTGCAAGATCGCTCAACAATGTAAGGTCGAGCAGCAATGGAGCAGCAAGGATTGAGTCACGGCAGAGGAAGTTAATCTTAATCTGCATTGGATAGCCCATCCATCCGAAGATGTCGATGTTGTCCCATCCCTCTTTATTATCATTGCGAGGTGGATAATAGTTGATGCGTACCTTATGGTAATACTGTGTATCCTCGTCGTTTCCATGGCCATAAAGGTCTGGCTGAACATCAGGCTTCAAGATAGTCTCCAAGGTAGAGAGCTTACTTACCTCCTTGGTATGGAAGTTGGCAGGCTCGTCAAGAACAAGACCGTCACGATTACCGAGGATATTGGTAGAGAACCATCCATTCAAGCCAAGGCAACGAGTGCCGATGATAGGAGCAAAACCACTCTTTACGAGGGTCTGACCAGTCTTGAAGTCCTTGCCAGCGATAGGCATCTTGGTTTTCTCAGCGAGTTCCCACATGGCAGGAATATCTACCGTAGTGTTAGGAGCACCCATGATGAAAGGCGCACCCTCTGTCAATGCAGCGTACGCATAGCACATAGATGGGGCAACGTGCTGACGGTCATCGGCTTTCATGGCAGCCTCAAGAGCAGCTAATGTGCCATGGATTTCCATATCCACAGGAACATAGATTTCGGTAGAAGCAGCCCAGATGACAACGATACGAGCGCAACCGTTCTTCTCCTTGAAGTCGCGGATGTCTTGGCGAAGTGCCTCAACCATCTCCCAACGAGTCTTACAGTCCTTCACATTGTCACCGTCCAGACGCTTCGCATAGTTCTTGTCGAAAGCAGCTTTCATAGGAACCACTTTTTCCAACTCATCTTTTACTGGATTGATGTCTTTCTCCTTCAACACCTCTGCATACATAGCAGCTTGGTAAGCATTTTGTGGATAAACATCCCATGTACCGAAAACTATATCATTGAGATTAGCCAAAGGTACGATGTCCTTGTAGTGTAAGTATTTCTTGTCTGCCCCACGCCCCACACGAATTTTGTCATATTGAGTCATTGAGCCAATAGGCTTCGCAAGTCCCTTACGAGCCATAAATACACCTGTCATGAAAGTTGTGGCGACAGCACCACATCCCACGACCATAATACCCAGCTTACCTTCAGCTGGCTTAACATTTCCTTGTTTCATTTCTTAGGTTTTTCCTTTAATTTATGTCACTACTGTCCAATAAAAGTTGGTAAATCGTTCTTTGAAATAATTGAAATATAGTCTGTTAAGCGGTATTTTGAA
>CAKQXI010000201.1 GCA_934281565.1 uncultured Prevotella sp. | reverse complement strand
GCAGCATACAGAGTTGGAGTTGGATTAGAAATAGACTGGCCTCAAGTTCAGAGTAGTATGCTGTATTTCCAAAGCTTGTAACTGGGAGAACTGTATAATGGCGAAAAAGAAAAAAATTAAGAGTCCAACACAGTTGGAATTAATTGAACCTACCTTTAAGGCTCTGCATGAATTGGGAGGCTCTGCAAATATTAATGAAATTCGAGATAAGGTTATCGAAATGCTTCATCTTTCTGATGAGGTTGTCGATGAACAGCATTATGGTAATGCTTCTCAGCAGACAGAACTTGAATACCAGCTTGCATGGGCACGTACTCGCTTAAAGACATACGGTGCAATAATAAATAGCAAGCGTGGTGTGTGGATGATTACTCCAGCATTTGCTGATAGAGAAATTGTCACTCGAGAGGAAATTACAGAATTTATCAAGAAAACAAAACTGACTGGCAAAACTGAATCCGAAGTAACCGAAATTGTAAATGATGATGACCCGACAAATGACAATATCGGCATCCCCGAAGAATTAGAGCCATGGAGAGTTGAACTTGCTGAAACGCTACATAACATGGATCCGTTTGCTTTTGAACGTCTCTCAATGCTCTTGCTTCGTGAATGTGGATTTTCACAGGTAAGTGTAACCAAAAAGACCGGTGACGGAGGCGTAGATGGGACAGGGAAATTACGCATTAACGGTATTTTCAGTTTCAATGTCGCATTCCAGTGCAAACGCTTTATTGGCAGTGTATCTGCTGGGGACATTAGGGATTTCCGTGGTTCTCTCACTACTGATATTGAAAAGGGTGTCCTCATCACAACAGGTACTTTTACTAAGGCCGCCCGCGAAGAGGCATCCAATGCGGGAAAACAACAGATTGACCTTATCGATGGTGAAGAGTTTATCAATAAGCTGATTGAATATGGTCTTGGTGTCAAAGAAAAGACCATTTATGAAGTTGATAAAACTTTCTTTGAAAAAGTATAATGGTTTACTTTTGCTCAAAAATGATCGAAAACAAACCGCAATTTCTTAATCAACTATATGTTGCTAAAATGTTCTAATGAGGAGGTCAAATATGGATGATGTTGTAATAAACTATGACGATAAGAAGAGTGAATTGATTCAATTACTCGAAAGAGCCAACTCTGAGTCTGCATCAAATAATCTCCGTATGTTTTTTGTAAAAAAGCCGTCAGCTGAAAAGATGCAGGCATTTCAGCCTCAAGTATCAACTGATATCCAAAACGAGATATCAAAACTGGTACTCCCAAATGCAAGCTCCAGCTTGAGAAATGCTGTATTATCCGACTATAACCCTGTGGGTGTTCCTGATGGACAGATGGAACACATATCTGATGACATTGTTCCTCAAGTACAGCTTTTCTTGAAAGCAATTTCTGATGATGAAATATTTAAAGACATGAAGTTGCTTTCAGTTGGACACATAAAGTATTACTGTCTATGCTATTCGTGCAATGGGAAAACTATTTATCTACTGAGGCAGTTCTCGAAAATGAAGAAATTTCGTAGCGGATATATTGCAAGAATCGTCAATGACGAATTGGTGGCTATGGATGGTGATTTTTTGGGGATTGATGAAAATATCGACATTATTCTCTATGAAAATACTCTATTTGTGTTGAACCACATATCGCTGGAACGAATCTTTAATTACCGCGATGAGTATTTGAAAAAGACCAATGAAGCTTTGGGAGAAATCTTAAACACTGGCTGCATCAAAAACATGGAACAGTTCAGTGAAGACTGTACCAGTGATGTTCAAATCATGAAACGGTTCACGAACATCATGACTCAGGGGAGGCTGCCACTGTTTTTTCAGAATTTCGATAAAGTTCCAGGAATTGTCCAAGAACTGGGATTGGATATTGAATATGACTAGGATGAAGGAAAACTGGTATACAGAGAAAAATCTCAGCTTTTCCATATTATCAATTTAATGTCGGACGCATATTTCAAGTCATTGCTCTTAGACAGAACTGGCATTGCAATTATTGAGGAGACCATATCATGATGACTAAAATAGGAATGTGGCTGACTTATATTGCGTCTTGCAGAAGCGTATTTATCCTTCAAATCATTAGCAAATTTTGGTATGGCTACACGGCCCTCGATTCAGTTGCATTTCCTAAAATCCAAACTAGAATTCTCGCTTGTTGGGCACAAGACAAATGGCTATATTTGATCTTGTTTGGATTGATAGTATTCTCAATAATATGGGATATGCGATGGGAAAGAGACAAACACAATACAAGGATAAAATTTCGACCCGAAGAAGATAGCACTCTTGAAGCAGCACTAACAATTGTAGCATACCTTGCCATAGCATTTACAATTAATCTCGATGCTTACGGAATCATTGTAAGCCTTGTGATACTTGTTGTTTTGGGAATTGCTATTGTTCAAACCGGAAATATGCAAGTGTGCTTATACTTTCTACTGCATGGATATCACATTTATACTTGCGGGAAAAATAAAATCTTAACAAAGAAATCTCTCGAGCAATATCTTTTGCTCTTAGATGATTCTCCCGACGGAATCGAAGCACGGGAACTCACCCCAAAAGTATATAT
>CAKQXI010000200.1 GCA_934281565.1 uncultured Prevotella sp. | reverse complement strand
CCAATTAAACTGTTTATAAATAATTTACCTAAATTGTGGGCGCAAAGTTACAACTTTCAAGCTAAACTCGTACCAACAGGCACAAACATTTAACATTATTTCAAAATATAAGCAACAGTTGCGCCCACGGTCATACGAACAAACCGTGTCCGTTGGACATAACCCAACAAAGGACTATTTCTTTTGTGTATTTGGCAAAAAGCCAGCGATGATGCCCAACAGGGGCAAGAGGGAACTGACCTTGAAGATAAACTCTATGCTCGTCTTGTCGGCAAGCCAACCAAAGAACGCCGAGCCTAATCCTCCAAGTCCAAACATCAAGCCAAAGAAGATGCCTGCAATAAGTCCTACTTTGTCTGGCATCAAGTCGGTGGCATACACCACGATGGACGAGAATGCGGAAGCTATGACCAAACCAGACAGGAACACAAAGATTACTGCCCAAGTAAGGCTCACATAGGGCACTGCCAAGGCAAAAGGTGCCGAACCGAGGATGCTCACCCAGATGACATACTTCCTGCCAAACTTATCGCCAAACATTCCTCCTGCTACCGTTCCGATGGCAAAGGCTGCAAGGTAGGCGAAAAGGCATAACTGCGATGCTTGGACGGAGATGCCGAACTTGTCTATCAAGAAGAACGTGAAATAGCTCGTGATGCAAGCCGTATAGAAATATTTGGAGAAAACAAGCAACACCAAGATGAACAACGCCCAATAAACACGACGCTTGGAGAGATGGGCAAAAGCTGGGGCTTTCTTCTTGGGATGGCGAACTGAGTAAGCGAGCTTGGCACTATACCAACTACCTACCCTTAGCATGATGATGGAAGCCAAGATTGCAGCTATCGCAAAGCATGATATGGACGACTGTCCGAATGGCAACACTATCAACGCTGCCAACAATGGTCCCACCGCCGAACCTCCATTGCCTCCTACTTGAAAGATAGATTGTGCCAAGCTCTTTTTCCCTCCCGATGCCATCTGTGCCACTCGTGAAGCCTCTGGATGAAAGATGGAAGAACCTAATCCTATGATGCTGACGGACAGGAGGATAAGCCAGAAATTGCTGGCGAAAGCCAGGCACAGCAGTCCTACCAAAGTGAAGCACATACCTATCGACAAGGAATAAGGACGGGGATGCTTGTCGGCATAAAGTCCTGTGAATGGTTGGAGGATAGACGATGTCATCTGGAACACCAAGGTTATCAGACCGATTTGTGCAAAGGTCAGTCCAAACTTATCCTTGATGATAGGATAGATGGATGGCACGACCGACTGTATCATGTCGTTCAAGAAATGGGAGATGCTGATGATGACCAATATCGAGAACACCGTACCCTCCGTGACTTGGGGATTGCCTTTTACCTTTGATTTGATGGTTGCTAAGTTCATGATTCCAAATGCTGTCATTTAATGGATTGCAAAAGTAACCATGTTTCCGAAGACAGGCAAACATCTTGGGTTAATATTAGTTAAGTGCAATAAAACTCCCAAAAGATGTCGTGATTTCCAAAATAATCATATACCTTTGCAGGCACAAACAACAAGACTGAATATAAGAACAATGGAAGCAAACAACATAGAACAGGTTTTCAAGAACGACTTACACCAGTACTTAACATCCATCAAGCGTGTAGACGACCATCTGCCTGAAGCTCCCGACATAGAGGAACTCTGGGCTAAAATCGGAGAGAGCTACTTGCCTGATGCCATGCGAGAGTTCTCCAGCTACCCTACTGTCTCCTTGGGATGGATCATGTTCGTAGGTATGGCTATCGCCAAATATTGGGATGAGGACTGGGAGTTATACAGCAAAGTAGAAGACTTGTACCAATATCTCCGTGACCGCATTGACTTCGATCACATGGACGACTATATCTGTGAGAAAGTCCTACTCTTAGATGATACCGCCCACAAGGCTCTGTCTGCCGTCGTTGCCGAATGTGCCTCACGTACCTATAATCTTCTTTGCCACCAAGATCTGGAGCCTGGCACTGAAGAAGCATTCCGTGATTTCATCGCAGCCCTCCACCAGATGTACCTGATGGGTTCGGCAATAGAACTAAAAGCCTTGGGCTATCACATGACGAAACTCTAATATTCGTTGCCCTGCACCTTGACAACGCTTGGTCCGTCAATGAGTTCTGGCGCAGGCACATTGCGATTGACTCCTTGGTAGGCTTTGTGCATATCGCCTATGCCGATGTCAAATCTCTTGTTCACAGGTCGCTTCTGGTCCGTAAGACTATGCGAGAATAGCCAGTCGTATGTCTTCTTTAGATAGAACACACGAGCAGGAGCACCGTGGTCGGCACCATTCCACCAGTCGTAAAGCAACCGAGTATCATTGCCCTCACGCTGCAACTTCTCCACTACTATTTTCGATTGTTTGATAGGCACAGCCCTGTCTGCCGTACCATGGATAATCCAGAACGGCAACTTGCCCAGTCCACTCACATCCTTGAGTGATGTTCCTCCACAGAGTGCCATGCCAGCGGCGATACGCTCTGGATAAGTTCCACAAACATCCATCGTGCCATAGCCTCCCAAGCTCATGCCGAGTACATACACCCGGGTGGTATCGCACGCATAATGCT
>CAKQXI010000199.1 GCA_934281565.1 uncultured Prevotella sp. | reverse complement strand
TACCAAGTCCGTATCAACTCCGTACCATCTCCGTACCATCTCCGCACCAAGTTTACCCCCTATTATAATAAAAAAGTATAAAGCAAACATTTCTTTCCTCCATAAGTTCGTTTTATTAAAAACTATTTTATATCTTTGTACATTCTAAAAGGCATTCGCCAAAGAAAAGAGGCGTGCCTACTTTTTGTATAACTTAAAACAAACAAGATTATGGCTAAATATTTCGCAGAATCGGAACTGATTATCAACGAAGACGGAAGTTGCTTCCACCTCCATCTTAAACCTGAACAACTGGCAGACAAAGTTATTCTTGTAGGCGACCCGGGTCGCGTGGCTCTCGTAGCCTCACACTTTGAGCAACAGGAATGTGAAGTGGAAAGCCGAGAGTTCCACGCCATCACTGGCACATACAAGGGCAAACGTATCACCGTACAAAGTACTGGCATCGGATGCGACAATATCGACATCGTGATGAATGAACTTGACGCACTTGCCAACATCGACTTCAAAACTCGCACAGAGAAAGCAGAGAAGAAAAGTCTTACCATCGTGCGCATCGGTACTTGCGGAGGATTGCAACTCAATACTCCTGCTGGTACTTTTGTTGCTACTAAAAAGAGCATCGGGTTTGATGGATTGCTCAACTTCTATGCTCGTCGCAATGAGGTATGCGACCTTGACTTTGAGCATGAATTTAAACGACAAGTGAAATGGAACGACCAGATAGGAAATCCTTATTGCGTTGACAATGATGCTGAGCTTCTGGAACGCATTGCTGGCAACGACATGATGCATGGAGCTACCATCGCTTGTGGAGGTTTCTATGGTCCACAAGGTAGAGAACTACGTATTCCTCTTGCCGACCCAGAGCTAAATCAAAAGATTGAAGCATTTGAGTATAAAGGTTTGAGAGTCTGCAACTTTGAGATGGAAAGCTCGGCACTGGCTGGACTATCGAAATTGCTCGGACACAAGTCGCTGACCTGTTGCATGGTCATCGCCAACCGCCGTGCCAAGAAAGCAAACACGGCTTATAAGAATAGCATCGATGGCCTCATCAAGTTAGTGCTTGAAAGAATCTAAAACCCTACTTTGAAGAAATAAATAAAATGGACAAAGAAAACCCAGAAAGCAATTTATCTGAAATAACCAACGAGGACAATATCTGTGCCTTGGCAACCCCTGCTGGTGGTGCGATAGGCATCATCCGTGTCAGTGGCAAGAACGCCATCAGCATCACCGACAAGATATTCCATGCTGCAAATGGCAATCCTCTGTCGGAAGCCAAGGCTAACACGGTACACTATGGGGAAATCGTGGATGCAGAAAACAACACGATAGACGATGTACTGGTGACGGTGTTTCGGGCACCACATAGTTACACTGGCGAAGATAGCACCGAAATATCATGCCATGGTAGCCAATATGTGCTGCAACAAGTATTGCAAGTGCTGATAGCCAACGGATGCCGACAAGCAAAGCCTGGCGAATATACTCGCCGTGCTTACATGAATGGCAAGATGGACCTTTCGCAAGCTGAAGCTGTCGCCGACTTGATCGGGGCTACCAACCGTGCCACTCACAAGATGGCACTAAGTCAACTGAAAGGACACTTCTCCAATGAGCTGGCTATTCTTCGTGAGAAACTCCTGAAGATGACTTCGCTCCTTGAACTTGAACTTGACTTCAGCGACCATGAGGACTTGGAATTTGCCGACCGCTCTGAACTTTATGCCTTGGCAAAGCAAATAGAATATCGCATCACTACCCTCGCCCATTCTTTCGAGACTGGCAACGCTCTAAAGCAAGGCATCCCTGTGGCTATCGTTGGAAAGACAAACGTAGGAAAAAGTACAATCCTCAATCTCTTATTGAATGAGGAGAAAGCCATCGTGAGTGACATCCATGGAACGACACGTGATGTCATTGAGGACACGACCGTCATCAACAATATCACTTTCCGCTTCATTGATACCGCTGGCATCCGAAAGACTAAAAACAAGGTTGAGAAGATTGGCATTGAACGTACTTTCCAAAAGATAAACGAGGCTACCATCATCCTCTGGGTATTCGACCAAACTCCTACGGAATCTGAACTTAAGGATATGTTGGACAAGACGAAAGACAAGAAAGCTATTGTTGTCATTAACAAGGTTGATGAGTTGCTTGACCCTCACTTCGCCAAAGTATCGGAAACATTAGAGAAAATTGGTGAGAAGACTTTAGGAGGTCTTGGTTTGGTTATGATAAGTGCCAGATTACAGCTGGGCATCAATCGCCTGGAAGATCAGCTCGTCAAGATTGCCAACATCCCTGAGATTACCGAGAACGATGTCATCGTCACTTCTGCACGTCATTACGAGGCTCTCCTTCATGCCAACGAAGACCTCGCTCGTGTGTTGGAATCCATTGACTCGAACCTCAGTGGCGACCTCATCGCCGAGGATCTAAAATTGGTTCTTAATGACTTGGGTGAAATCACTGGTGGTCAGATTAATAGCCAGGAGACATTGAATAATATCTTTAAACATTTCTGTATTGGGAAGTAAGTCGTGATAAACAACGATTAATATCGACAACAAATGATAGTTAAGGTGCTCAAAATGAGCACCTTT
>CAKQXI010000198.1 GCA_934281565.1 uncultured Prevotella sp. | reverse complement strand
AGGTTCTGACATGGTTCCCGGTACAGTGAAAAGCATCGCTATCAAGGGAGTAAAGAATACTGGTGATTATGATTTGTCCACAGGACAATGGAAAACATCTGGTGCTGATGCCAACTTTACCATTAACTTAGGAGGTGGAAACGGTACAAAGGTTACAGGCAAACAAGATGTTGCTTTGACTTCTGGTGCCCAGACCTTGATGATGATACCGCAAACATTTGATGCTAGTTCTAAAGCTAAAGTAGAAATAGTTTTTGCAAAGACAGGTGGACAAGAACAAACCCTTAGTGCCAGTTTGGCAAATACAAGTTGGACAGAGGGTTCAACTATCATTTACAAGGTATCTACTTCTTCCTTATTGCCAACCCTTACTTTGAACAATATAACGTTTCCTACTGATTGGAGCAGCAAATACGCAACTGGTGCATTAAAAGCAAATTATGTAGATAATGACCAACTTGGATTGTATGTTGTCGCTGCAGATGGGAGAGTGAAAGCTGCCAATGTGAAAGTAACTCGCCAAGGTGGTAATTGGTCTTTCCCTACTGGTGGTCAACCACATATTAAAGTTGGTGACAAAGTTTTCGCTTATTATCCTTATCAGCAAAATCCGCAAGGTAATTTGCCATCAAAAGATCAAGTGGTAAATGATGCAACAACTTTAGCAGATGCCAATGCTTTCTTTAAGAGTTTGGAAGCAGCTTGGTCTCCCAATGCAGACCAAAGTACGATAGATAACATGAATGCGAGTGACTTACAGGTATCCAAAGTTTCTTCAGTCAATAATACAGGTAGTGGCATTGACTTGACGATGTCACACGCTATGGGCTTGGCTGACCTTACGTTGGGGAAAGGTCCTGCACACTTTAAACTTTCCAAAGGTGAAGACTATCGATTTGATGGAACTCATTTTGCTTGTGATGATATAGTGGGTAGAAAGCTGTATAAATTAGCGAAAAATCATTATGTCGCAATTGTTAGTCCGAATAAGCAAACGGAGTTTAAGCCTAAAAATGCAGTTTGCCTCCCTTGGAAGCAAAGTTCTCTTACTTTTCAGCCTACCATAGCAGAAGTACAGAAGAAAACTGCAGATCCGATAGATAATGATCCGACGATATATCCTTATACTTTAGAGCCTGGTGATGTTTATTATTCTGATGGTGCTTGCTCTCATCAAGATGATGACTTGGAGGCAGGCAAGACACCTATTGGTATTGTTGGCTATATTGGTCAAAACAAATGGACGGAATATCAAACTGGTAGCGGACATGGTGGTCATGCCTTGGTGATAGCTTTGAAGTTAGGTTCAGTTGTTAAGACAGCATATGGAGATTATGGTACGTTTAAGATAACATCTGGAGATTTAATTACGAAGTCCTACAACGAAAATTATGGTTCGGGGTATCTTTTGACACAACAAGAGCGTAAGTTATCTGTAGGGACTGTCCTTGCATTAAATACTTATACTCAACAATGTCCTTTAGATAAGTCTACAGGATGGTTCGTGCCAACAGTAGGGCAAGTTTATGCGATTTTTAGTCAAATAAATGGTGGTGTAAGCCCCAATGATGTGGTGTTAGGAAAGTATCTGCAAGGGTCTGATAAAATAGTTAAAACAATAGATGGTTTTATGCAAAAGGCAGGAGAAACAGCTAGCTTATTATCCACAAATTATGGATTTGCAACTACTTCGGAATATAGTGCGTCAAGTATATTGGCAGCTTGGAATACTTCAGGCTTGGCATTTTCTGTGCTATGGGCTAATACAGCACTTGCCGATCGTCAAAAAGGCGCTGCAGAATACTATGTCCGTCCTTTCTTAGCTTTTTAGGATAAACTCGTTTCATATATTTGATGTCAATTAAGCACGGCGCCCACGGCTCATCCTTGTATGACCGTGGGCGCAACTGTTATCTGTTAACGGATGTTTAACCGAATGATATTGTGAGGGAAATTGTGTAATTAGTGTTAATGTTGGGTATGTATCGCTTTAGGTATAAAAAGATTATCCTATCTTTGCAACGTCATCAAGTGAACAGTAAGTTTCTCAAGGACGTTTATTTATTAATTAAAAAACATATCTAACTCAACATCAAAAAACAATGGAAAAAGTATATGATTTCAGTCTGAAAGACAAGAAAGGCAATGAGGTGAGCCTCAAAGCCTATGAGGGTAAGGTACTCCTTATCGTCAATACCGCTACGGGCTGTGGTTTCACACCGCAGTATGAGGACTTGGAGGCGATGTACCACCGATTGAAAGACAAGGGTCTGGAAATCCTTGATGTGCCTTGTGACCAGTTTGGGCATCAAGCCCCCGGCTCCGACGAGGAGATCCATGAGTTCTGTACCATGAAATTCGGTGCAGATTTTCCCCAGTTCAAGAAAAGCGAAGTGAACGGTGCCCATGAGCTGCCACTCTTTGCTTGGCTGAAAAAGCAAAAGGGCTATTCCGGCGGTGCCTACGATGAGAAGTTGGCAGCAGTCATGGAAGACCTTTATAACAAAGCCAACCCGGAGCCACGCAAGCAAGACGACATACAGTGGAATTTCACCAAGTTCCTCATCAATCGCAAGGGCGAGGTGGTTGCTCGCTTTGAACCCACCGTGGACCTCAAGGAGGTAGAGAAAGCTGTCGAAGCACAGCTTTGAAGATAGAAGCTGTAATACATTGCATAC
>CAKQXI010000197.1 GCA_934281565.1 uncultured Prevotella sp. | reverse complement strand
CAGCGGTCTGGATTTGACAAAGACCAACAATGACGTTTTAGCAGAGTGGGAGAGAAAAGACATCTTCCACAAGTCTATTGACGAGCGTGAAGGCTGCCCTCAGTTTATCTTCTTCGAGGGGCCTCCATCAGCAAACGGTCACCCTGGTATTCACCATGTGTTGGCACGTAGTATCAAGGATACATTCAACAGATATAAGACGATGAAAGGGTTCCAAGTTCACCGCAAGGCAGGATGGGACACCCATGGACTACCTGTTGAGCTTGGTGTCGAGAAAGAACTTGGCATTACCAAAAAGGATATTGACAACAAGTCTTCTGAGAAATATATATCTACGGAGGATTACAACCATAAGTGTCGTGAGAACGTGATGAAGTTCACCGCCGAGTGGCGTGAGCTGACGGAGAAGATGGGTTACTTCGTTGACCTCGACCATCCCTATATCACTTACGACAACAAGTACATCGAGACACTTTGGTGGCTCTTGAAGCAACTTTACAACAAGGGTTTGCTTTACAAGGGCTATACCATCCAGCCATATTCTCCGGGTGCAGGCACTGGCCTGAGCTCTCACGAGTTGAACCAGCCCGGTTGCTACCGTGATGTAAAGGACCTCACCACTACCGTACAGTTCTTGATCAAGAACCCTAAGGCGGAATGGACGAAGTGGGGCAAACCTTATTTCGTGGCATGGACAACCACTCCTTGGACATTGCCATCCAACGTGGCTCTCTGTGTGGGTCCAAAGATAGACTATGTAGCCATCGAGACCTACAACCTCTACAATGGCGAGCCCATGACACTCATCATGGCAGAGAGTTTGATACATTCTTACTTGAAAGCAGACCAAGAGTGCAAGGAGGGTGACTTGCTTCCATTCGACAAGGAGAAGAAGCAATGTCCTTGGCGCATCATCGACCACATGAAAGGTACCGATTTGGAGGGCTATCACTATGAGCAACTGATGCCTTGGGTAAAACCATGTGAGAAAATGGGTGACTTGGCTCCAAAGTTCGTCAATGACTATGCTGAGGCTCATCCAGAGAAAGTATTTGCTTCTGAAGATGGCCGTGACAAGTTCGTGGAAATGGAGAGCGAGGCTTTCCGTGTCATCCTCGGTGACTATGTTACAACCGACGATGGTACGGGTATCGTACATATCGCCCCTACATTCGGTGCCGACGATGCCAAGGTAGCCAAGGATGCCAACATCCCAGCCCTATACCTTATCAATAAGAAAGGAGAGACTCGTCCAATGGTCGACCTCCAAGGTAAGTTCTATGTATTGGAAGACCTCGACAATAACTTCATCAACGCTTGTGTGAACAAGGATAAATACGCTCACCACGCAGGCGACTACGTGAAGAACGCTTACGACCCTAAGTTCAATGTAGACGGTGTCTGGGACAAGAAAGCATCAGAGAAAGCCGAAGACCTCAACATCGTACTTTGCTATGAGTTGAAGCAAGAGGGCAAGGCATTCAAGAGCGAGAAGCACGTGCACAACTATCCTCACTGCTGGCGTACCGACAAACCTATCCTTTATTACCCATTGGATAGTTGGTTTATCAAGGATACCGCCCGAAAAGAGCGCATGGTAGAACTCAACAAGACCATCAACTGGCAACCAGAGTCAACCGGTACAGGTCGCTTTGGCAACTGGTTGGAGAACTTGAACGACTGGAACCTCTCGCGTTCTCGTTTCTGGGGTACTCCATTGCCTATCTGGCGTGACGAGAACCGTGGTGAGAAGTGCATCGGTAGCTTGGAGGAACTTTATGCAGAGATAGAGAAGTCTGTGGCTGCTGGCATCATGAAAAGCAACCCAATGAAAGACAAGGGTTTCGTGGTAGGTGACTACTCACAGGAGAACTATGACAAGATAGACCTCCACCGTCCATACGTTGACAACATCGTGTTGGTGAACGACGAGGGCAAGCCTATGTACCGTGAGAGCGACTTGATAGATGTTTGGTTCGACTCAGGTTCTATGCCATACGCACAGCTCCACTACCCATTCGAGGGTGAGATGGCACGTGGCACGGAGGCAGACCGTGAAGCACTCATTCACAGCACATACGAGGGATATGCCATTCCTCCGAAGTTCTATCCTGCCGACTTCATCAATGAGGGTGTGGACCAGACACGTGGTTGGTTCTTCACGCTCCATGCCATCGCTACCATGGTATTTGACAGCGTAGCTTTCAAGAACGTGATTTCTTCTGGTCTTGTGCTCGATGCCAAGGGCAACAAGATGAGTAAGCACGTGGGCAACGTGACCAACCCATTCGAGATGATTGACAAATATGGTGCCGACCCTGTACGTTTCTACATGATGACCAATAGTGAGCCTTGGGACAACCTCAAGTTCGACCCTAACGGTGTGGACGAGACTCGTCGCAAGTTCTTCGGTACATTATATAATACATACAGCTTCTTCGCACTCTATGCCAACGTGGATGGCTTCGATGCACAGGCAGCGCAAGTTCCGCTTGGGAAGCGACCAGAGATTGACCGCTGGATACTATCGTCACTCAACTCTCTCGTCAAAGGTGTAGACAAAGAGTTGACAGGCTACGACCCAACACGTGCAGGTCGGTTGATAGATGCTTTCGTCAATGATGACCTTTCCAACTGGTATGTTCGCTTGAACCGTAAGCGTTTCTGGGGCAAGGAAATGAGCGAGGACAAGCTCAGTGCTTACCAGACACTCTATACCTGCC
>CAKQXI010000196.1 GCA_934281565.1 uncultured Prevotella sp. | reverse complement strand
GCCCGTGCTTCCATGCCTGGTATGATGGATACGATATTGAACCTTGGCTTAAATGACGAGGTAGTGGAGGGATTGGCTCGTAAGACTGGCAATGAGCGTTTCGCATACGATAGTTATCGACGTTTCGTACAGATGTATGGTGACGTTGTGCTCGGCATGAAGCCAGTGAACAAGGAAGACATTGATCCTTTCGAGGCTATCATCATGGATGTGAAGAAGCAACGTGGCATTGTGCTCGACAACGAGATGAATGTCGATGAGCTGAAGCAGTTGGTGAAGGCTTTCAAGGCTGCTATCAAGCAACAGACTGGAAAGGACTTCCCTCATGACCCAATGGACCAGCTTTGGGGAGCTATCTGTGCAGTGTTCGACAGTTGGATGAACGAGCGTGCCATCCTTTACCGTAAGATGGAGGGAATTCCTGCGGAGTGGGGTACTGCCGTGTCTGTTATGGCGATGGTATTCGGTAACATGGGCGAGACTTCAGCTACAGGTGTTTGCTTTAGCCGTGATGCTGCCACTGGTGAGAATATCTTTAATGGAGAGTATCTGGTGAATGCACAGGGCGAGGATGTTGTGGCAGGTATTCGTACACCACAGCAGATTACTAAGGAAGGTTCTTTGCGCTGGGCTAAGTTGCAAGGTATTGATGAGGAAACTCGTGCTACCAAGTATCCTTCCATGGAAGAAGCTATGCCTGATATTTTCGCACAGCTCAATGATATCCAGGACAAGCTGGAGAAGCATTATCATGATATGCAGGATATGGAGTTCACCGTTCAGGAAGGTCACCTTTGGTTCCTACAGACTCGTAACGGTAAGCGTACAGGTACTGCCATGGTGAAGATAGCGATGGACTTGCTCCATGAGGGAGAAATCGACGAGAAGACTGCTCTTGAGCGTTGTGAGCCTAATAAGTTGGATGAACTATTGCATCCAGTATTCGATAAGACGGCACAGATGCAAGCTAAGGTCTTGACACGTGGATTGCCAGCTTCTCCGGGTGCAGCGAGTGGTCAGATTGTGTTCTTTGCCGATGATGCCGAGAAATGGCATGACGAGGGTAAGCGTGTCGTGATGGTTCGTATAGAGACCAGTCCAGAAGACTTGGCTGGTATGAATGCAGCCGAAGGTATCTTGACGGCTCGTGGTGGCATGACTTCTCATGCGGCGGTCGTTGCTCGTGGCATGGGCAAGTGCTGTGTTTCTGGTGCTGGCGCCATCAACGTAGACTACAAGGCTCGCACGGTTGAGATTGAGGGCATCGTTCTCCATGAGGGCGATTATATATCATTGAATGGTTCGACAGGTGAGGTATATCAAGGTGAAGTGAAGACAAAGCCAGCGGAGGTGACTGGTGATTTCGCCGACTTGATGAACCTCTGTGACAAGTATTCTCGTTTGGTGGTTCGTACCAATGCGGATACGCCACATGATGCAGAGGTAGCTCGTAGCTTCGGTGCCGTAGGTATCGGTCTTTGCCGTACAGAACATATGTTCTTTGAGAATGAGAAGATAAAGGCAATGCGTGAGATGATACTTTCCGATACCAAGGAGGGTCGTGAGAAAGCATT
This sequence comes from uncultured Prevotella sp., assembly GCA_934281565.1. Lineage (GTDB taxonomy): Bacteria > Bacteroidota > Bacteroidia > Bacteroidales > Bacteroidaceae > Prevotella. The sequence goes on along the minus strand of CAKQXI010000196.1, from coordinate 1,178 downwards.
GGAGAAACTGTTGCCTTATCAACAGCAAGACTTTTATGGTATCTTGAAGGCAATGGACGGTTGCCCTGTGAATGTTCGCTTGCTTGACCCACCTTTGCATGAGTTCGTTCCTCACGACTTGGCAGGTCAGAAGACTATGGCGGACGAAATGGGTGTGTCGGTAGAGGAAATCCAGAAACGTGTGAACTCTTTGAGCGAGCATAATCCAATGTTAGGACATCGTGGTTGCCGTCTTGGCAATACCTATCCTGAGATTACAGCCATGCAGACTCGTGCCATTCTGGGTGCTGCCATCCAGTTGAAGAAAGAGGGGCATGATCCTCATCCGGAGATTATGGTTCCATTGATTGGCATCGTCAATGAGTTTGATGCCCAGGAAGCGGTTATCCGCCAGACTGCAAAGGAACTCTTTGAGAAAGAGGGAGTAGAGATTCCATTCAAGGTAGGTACTATGATAGAGATCCCTCGTGCGGCTCTTACTGCTGATTATATTGCCAAGAAAGCGGAATATTTCAGCTTTGGTACCAACGACTTGACCCAGATGACATTTGGTTATAGCCGTGATGACATAGCAAGTTTCTTGCCTGTTTACTTGGAGAAGAAGATATTGAGCGTAGACCCATTCCAAGTGCTTGACCAGACGGGTGTCGGTCAGTTGATAGAGATGGCTGTGAAGAAAGGTCGTACCACTCGCCCAGATCTTAAGTGTGGTATCTGTGGTGAGCATGGTGGTGAGCCATCGTCCGTCAAGTTCTGTCACAAAGTAGGTTTGGATTACGTGAGCTGCTCTCCGTTCCGTGTGCCAATAGCACGACTTGCGGCGGCGCAGAGTGCGGTTGAAGAATAATGCTAAGTGTTGATTATTAGATGGTTAAGGGGAAAGTTCTTTTACGTAGAGAGCTTTCCTCTTAATTCGTTTTTAACGGATAGTATTAATAAAAATGATACGATAAGAATAAAAAATTATAAAATAACTTGGAAATGAAGAAAATGTTTCGTAACTTTGCCAGAAAATGTTGAATATATGACTGCAAGAGAAGACAAGGAAAAAGAAAAAACAAGTAGAGAAACTTTAGGAAAGTTTTTTTATGATTTAGCTAAAGCTAATTTTACAACAAATGTGGCAAGTTGTATTTTATCGATGGTGATGAAAGAAAAATATGACGATTTACTTGTTT
>CAKQXI010000195.1 GCA_934281565.1 uncultured Prevotella sp. | reverse complement strand
GCGTTCCGACAAACGTATTGACTTCGTTGGTGGCTTGCGAGGCTTGGGCGAGTTGAAGCATCGTGTGGATAGCGGTGAGATGAAGATGGCGTTGGCACTTTATCCTGTAAGTATGCAGCAGATCATGGACATTGCTGATAATGGAAAGATAATGCCTCCAAAGGCAACTTGGTTTGAGCCAAAGCTAAGAAGCGGATTGATTATTCACAAGTTGGTGTAAATGTTGAAAGTTGAAATTTATGATGTGTTTCTTTGGTGATCATAACTTTCAATTTTCAACTTTCAACTTTCAAAAAATAATGATAGACGAATTTAAGACAATATCGGATAAAGTAGGCGAGGGATATTACACCGAGAAACGGAGTAAGTTCCTCGCTTTTGCACACCACGTGACAAGTGTGGATGAAGTAAAGGAAATAGTTGCTGGCTATCGTAAGAAATATTACGATGCTCGCCATTGTTGTTATGCTTATATGTTGGGTCCAGAGCGTGAGGAATTTCGTGCCAATGATGATGGTGAACCATCTTCCACGGCAGGAAAGCCTATCTTGGGTCAAATCAACAAAACGGAATTGACAGATATATTGATAGTCGTCATTCGGTATTTCGGTGGTGTAAAGTTGGGCACAAGTGGCTTGATTGTCGCATATCGTGAAGCTGCCATTGATGCCTTGGCACATTGTGATGTGATTACTCAGCAAGTGGAGGAAGTTGTGAGTTACGACTTCACTTATCCGATGATGAACGATGTGATGCGTATTGTCAAGGAGATGAATCCACGTATCGTAGACCAAGTGTTTGACAATACTTGTAGCATCAAACTTTCTATTCGGAAAAGTGAGGCGGAGGCTCTCCGTAATCGACTGAAGAAACTTTCATTTGAGTAAATGGGTTCTATTCCTTGTTCTCCAATTCCTTTTGCAACCGAATGATTTCATCACGATATTGCGCAGCTTGCATGAAGTCGAGCTCTTTGGCAGCCTGTTTCATGAGAGCTGTCGTATTGGCGATGCTCTTTTCCAATTCCTCTTTTGACATGGAACGAACAATAGGGTCTGCGGCAAAGGCGATACCCTCTGGCTCTACGTAGACTCGTTTTGCCGTAGCCTTTCCCATGCTGGTTGTTGGCTCATGGTCTTTGTTGGTTGGCAGTGCGGAAGTAATAGCCTTTGTGATTTGTTGAGGAGTGATGTGATGCTCCTCGTTGTATTTCAATTGGATGATTCTTCTTCGTGTCGTCTCGTCAATGGTTCGTTGCATACTTTCCGTGATGGTGTCGGCATACATGATGACCTTGCCGTTTACATTGCGTGCTGCACGACCTGCCGTTTGGGTAAGCGAGCGATGGCTGCGCAAGAAACCTTCTTTGTTGGCATCAAGGATAGCCACAAGTGATACTTCTGGCAAGTCAAGTCCTTCACGCAAGAGATTGACACCGACCAAGACATCGTAGACTCCTGCACGTAAGTCGTTCATGATCTTTACACGGTCGAGCGTGGCTACATCACTGTGGATGTAAGCTGCTCTTACGTTGTGGTTGAGTAGGTATTCCGTCAGCTCCTCTGCCATACGTTTGGTGAGCGTTGTGATGAGTACACGTTCGTTACGATGGGTTCGTGTCAATATTTCATCAAGTAAGTCGTCAATCTGGTTCTCACTGGGGCGCACTTCTATTTCTGGGTCAAGCAAACCTGTTGGTCGTATGAGTTGCTCTACGACGATACCTTCCGCTTCCTTTAGTTCATAGTCGGCAGGAGTTGCGCTAACATAGATGGTTTGATGAAGCAGACTATGGAATTCCTCGAAAGTCAAGGGACGGTTATCAAAAGCTGCTGGCAGACGGAACCCATATTCCACAAGGTTTTTCTTTCTCGCACGGTCGCCTCCATACATGGCGCCTATTTGTGGGATGCTGACATGACTCTCGTCCACGACCAATAGGAAGTCTTTCGGGAAGAAGTCGAGCAAGCAATATGGGCGTTCTCCTTCCTTACGACCGTCAAAGTAGCGAGAATAGTTCTCTATGCCAGAGCAATGTCCCAGTTCCTTGATCATCTCTATGTCGTATTCTACACGCTCAGTGATACGCTGTGCCTTGATAGGGTCGCCTAAGTCGGTGAAGAACTGCTTTTGCTTCATCAAGTCGTCCTGTATCATGCGGATAGCGTGTTCTTGTTGCTCTTTAGTGGTCACAAAGAGATTGGCAGGATAAATCTCATAGGCATCGAAAGAAGCTAAGCGATGATAGGTAAGAGAGTCCACTTCCTCGATGGAGTCTATCTCGTCGTCCCACCAAGTTACTCGCAGAACATTGTCACTATATGCCATGAAGATGTCGACCGTCTCACCTTTGACACGGAAATCGCCACGTTTTAGTTCTATGTCATTTCTTACATAGAGTGCATCCACAAGTTTACGCAAGAACTCATTCCTGTCAAGGGTCTGCCCACGTTTGATCTTGATGATGTTCTCCTGCATTGCCACAGGTCCGCCCATACCGTAGATACAGGATACCGAAGAAACGACCACGACGTCTTTTCTTCCTGATAGCAAGGCGGATACGGCACCTAATCGGAGCTTGTCTATTTCCTCGTTGATGGCAAGGTCTTTCTCTATATAAGTGTCTGTTGTCGGAAGATAGGCCTCGGGTTGGTAATAGTCATAATAAGATACATAATATTCCACTGCGTTGTCTGGGAAAAAGCCTTTCATTTCTTGGTAAAGCTGTGCTGCCAAGGTCTTGTTGTGGCTTAATATC
>CAKQXI010000194.1 GCA_934281565.1 uncultured Prevotella sp. | reverse complement strand
TTCTTGAACAAGTTGAACTTTCTATCTGTGAGATAGTCACTTATCAGTTTGCTTCCTCTCATTCCGAAAGGCTGAAAACGGTCACCTTGTTGCACATATCTAAGTCGTAGTGGAAAAGCAATCTTGTCGGCATCCAATGTAGCTAACATCGGTGAGCGACTGGGCTTAAATCCCTCTTCCTTTTCTCGGATGGAGACCCTTAGTTTTATATCTTCCGTCCAGTGATAGATGCCTGTCTCTGGCACTTTCAGCACCTTTTTGTCCACGGCACGAATAGGACGAACGATGATATAATCTCTATCAATAACCAGTTGATGCGTAGGCGATTGCCATAACTTGCCTGAAGCATCGATGCTCGTCAATATCTCCTGTATGATGTTCCCGCTGAAGCCATATTTAGAAAGGCTGTGAAACAAGGCATATTCGGGGCTTGCACTCTCCAAGACATCTTTCTTAGGGATGAAAATATTGTCATCGTCTTGCCTTTCGTGGATATGCCCTTGTATGGAGGCATCGAGTATCTTGCTCGCTTCTTGTAGATAAGTAGTCATGTTGGCGATATTCTCTACCACGGCAGGATTAATCTCCTTGAGCATGGGAATGACATGAAGCCTTATCTTGTTGCGTACCACATCGTCCACGAGATTTGAGCTATCGGTAACGTATGCTTGCCTTTGTTTGCCTAAATAAGCGAGGATGTCGTTTCGCCCTACGCAGAGCAATGGACGGATGATATTGCCATTGACAGGAAGTATGCCTTTCAAGCCATTCACGCCAGCACCCCTTATCAAGTTGATGAAGACCGTTTCCACGCTGTCGTCTCGATGATGAGCTACGCAGATGCCATCGGCATTCAAGTCGTGCCTCAACTGCTCGAAATAGCGATAACGTAGGTTTCTTGCCGCTAATTCTATGCTTTCCTTGTGGAGGGAGGCGTATTCCTTGGTATCGAAGTGGATGCGATGGAGGGGGACGGAATACTGTTGGCAGAGATTGATGCAGAAGTTTTCATCTCTATCAGACTCTTCGCCTCGCAAGTGGAAATTGCAGTGGCAAGCCTCTATGTGGTATCCCATTTGGTGGAGCGACAACAGCAGGGCAACGCTATCGGCACCTCCCGACAATGCCACGAGATACTTGCCGTTTCTCCTTAGGAGGTGATGACGGCGAATGTAATCGCCAACTGTGTCTTTGAAATCCATCGTCACTTTGCCGTTTGCTCTTTTAGAAAATCCTCTGCCCTCTGCAAGTCTTCAGGAGTATCGATGCCTACTGTCTCGACATCGGTAGTGCCCACTTTTATCTTGTATCCATTCTGTAGCCAGCGCAGTTGCTCCAAGCTCTCAGCCAATTCGAGTGAGCTTTGTGGAAGCTGAGTGATTTCACCGAGCACTTCCTTGCGATAGGCGTAGATGCCTAAATGCTTGAGGAAAGGGTAGTGGGCGAGCCATTCTCCCTGCTCTTTGCCACGTACAAAGGGGATGATGCTACGAGAGAAATACATGGCAAAGCCGTTGTTGTCGACTACAATCTTAGGACTATTGGGATTGGCTACAGCATCCATGGAGGTAAACGCCTTGCCAAGGGTAGCTATCTGTGTGTCTTTGTCATCGAAACAATGGCAAATCGTGTCAATCTGGCTCTTTGCGACAAAAGGCTCGTCACCTTGGATATTGACCACTACATCCCAGTCGCCCCCAATCTTCTCAATGGCTTCCTCGATGCGGTCGGTTCCGCTCTTGTGGTCTTTGCGTGTCATCACTACGTTGCCACCGAAGCCTTTCACAGCATCAAAAATCCGCTCATCGTCGGTTGCCACGTAAGCAGCTTCGAGCGAAGCCTTTACTTTCTCATAGACGTGCTGTATCACTGGCTTGCCACCCAACAGAGCCAAAGGCTTGCCGGGGAAGCGGGTAGAAGCGTAACGTGCGGGGATAATTCCTATGAATTTCATCATTTCAATGTCTTTAGTTTAAATGTAGTGCAAAGATACTATTTTTTTGTCAAAGTACAAAATAATTTAGCATTTATTGTACTTTCACCGCTCGTGCTTTTGAGATAACCGCTTACACTTACAATTACAGTTAGAAAATCCGCTTGAGAAAAACATCCTACCTCTGACAATTACAGTTCTGACAGTTTTTTGAGGGGGTCAGGCTTCCTCTTTATAGAAAGTATCTTATAATATATATATATATATTTATATATATTATAAGATAAAATATTTACTTACAAATTGAAACTATCAAAAATACCCATTTTTCTCTAAGAAACTGTCAGAACTGTAATTGTCAGAGCTCTATAATTCCCAAGATATGACAAGCGGATTTTTCAACTGTAATTGTAAGTGTAAGCGTTTCTTGTACGAAAAAAATAGGTTTGAGAACAACAACTCATAGCTTCTCGCTCAAAGAAACTATGAGTTGTTTATTTTAACAATTTATCTCCTTCAAGAACACCTCACCATACTTCTGTTTCTTGAATTCTCCGATGCCATGAACCATACCAAACTGCTCTATGGTCTTGGGGCGTATGGCTGCCAATTCGTGCAAAACCTTGTCTGATAAAATAATATATGGCGGGAAACCTTGTTCCTCGGCGAGGCGTTTGCGAAGCTGGCGAAGACGCTCGAAGAGGGAGGCGTCTTCCGACATCGTAGGCGTAACTTGCAAGCGTCTGGCATGGACAATAGGCGTCTTTTCCTTTTCTTGTGCCACAACCAGTTGCACCTTGTGCTTTCCGCGCAGCACATCCCATCCTAAAGCCGTAACTTTCATGGCATTGCGCTCATTGTAAGCTATCTCGAAGAACCCCATTTGCAACATCTGGAGCAGATAGTCTTGCCATTTCCTGACGCTCGCATCATCCTTGCC
>CAKQXI010000193.1 GCA_934281565.1 uncultured Prevotella sp. | reverse complement strand
GATAGGTTTCTTGACACCTACAGAAGTGATTTCAAAATATTCTTATTAACTTTGCACTTGCTTCTGGAATCCGCCAAGAAAGACTTCTTCGTTAATAAATGTTGCAGTATTCTTTTAATTAAAGAATAAGTCGTAACTTTGCACTACTAATCGGACAGGGTGTCCTACGGAAAGGCGCCAGACAAAGATTCGGAACTCGGTTCTACTCTTTGTCTGGCGTTTTTTGTGACAGCTTAATCATATAAAAACAGAACAGATGAAAGACAATAGAGATGCTTTGGATTTTGGCACGATGAATGTGCCTCGTTTGTTTATCAAGTTATTTGTGCCCACATTGATGGGACTCATTTTCTCCGCCATACTCAATTTGGCGGATGGAATCTTCGTAGGCAAAGGAGTTGGTAGCAACGCATTGGCAGCAGTAAACGTGGCTGCTCCCATCTTCCTTGTTTCCACAGGCATTGCCCTCCTCTTTGCCACAGGTGTCAGCATTGTGGCGGCAGTACACCTTTCGCAAGGCAAAAAGAAAGCTGCGAGCATCAATGTAACCCAGGCATTTACAGTCTCGGCTCTTATCTTGTTCTTATTCTCATTAGCTATATTTACTTTTCCATCGCAACTCTGTTATCTCTTTGGTGGAACGGAACGGTTGGAGCCACTTGTGGTAACCTATCTCAGGGGAGTCAGCCCAGTTCCCGTGCTGACAGCCTTGATGTTTGTTGGTATGTTTGTCATCAGGCTCGATGGTTCGCCCAAATATGCCATGATGTGCAATGTCATCTCGTCACTGCTGAACATCTTCCTCGACTGGCTCTTTGTCTATCCCATGCACATGGGCATCTTTGGAGCAGCCATAGCTACCAGCATGTCAGAGTTGATAGCCGTAGTGGGCATATTGTTTTATATGGTATTCCTGTCGCACAATGTGCATTGGTATACCCCCAAGTTCACAGCTACGAGCATCCGCCTTACGCTCCGTAACATAGGCTATATGGTGAAACTAGGACTTTCTACCTTTATTGGCGAGACAGCCATCGTTTGTATGCTTATCGTTGGCAACTTCACCTTTGTCAAGTATTTGCATGAGGATGGCGTGGCGGCATATAGCGTGGCGTGCTATCTCTTTCCACTTGTGTTCATGTTCGGCAACAGCATTGCCCAGTCCTCTTTGCCAATCGTGAGCTTTAACTATGGTCAGAAAAACATAGAGCGCATCAACAAGGCATTTCGCCTCACAGTAAGTTTAGCGGTTGTCCTCGGAATGCTCATCACAGTGTTTTGCATACTTGAGTCCGATGCACTTATTTCGTTGTTCCTCGATCGAGGAACAGTAGCCTACTATATTGGATGTGAGGGATTTCCATACTTTACGCTTGGCTTCTTGTTCTTTACCATCAATGTTGTATTCATTGGTTTCTACCAAAGTGTAGAGCAAACCAAGCGTGCCACCCTGTGGATGTTGCTTCGTGGAGTGATATTCGTCATCCCTTGTTTCATCATACTGCCTGAGATACTTGGCGAGAAAGGTCTGTGGCTTGCTGTTCCTGTGTCGGAGTTTCTCACTTTTGTGGTAATTCTCTTGAGCATGCCTTGCTCTCAGAAGATTTCATGAAAACTAACACTCATTCTTCATCTTGCAGAATTCATTCCATTGCTTATCGAATGACAAATCATTTTCCATGGGAGTAAAGAATGTGGTCTTCAGTTCCTTTTCCCAAGGAGTCCAATTGCCACAGATGATGCCATCAAGGGCTATGATTGGGAAGAAGATGCCATTGTTGGTATGGGCATGATGGACGTGCTCTGGACATAGGGCTAACTCGCGGCTCTTATAGCCTATCAAGTACTCATCGAAAGGTGGCAACAAGAGAGATGTTCCCTTTCGGAAACCTCTTGTACGGCACGACTCATGTAGATAGAACTCATACCCCTTCCATGTCTCCTTGCGGAGCTCAGAGCCGAGCAGTTCCATTCCCTTTCGACAATCTGAAGCACTTAATCCCGACCACCACACATAATCCTCGAATGTAGCAGGCGAATGGCTCTGGAAATACTTGCGAGCAAGGAGCATCAGCATTTCATCACGCTCCATTACCACCGTCCGTTGTACTTTCTTCTCTGCCAAAGCATAAGTAGCCTGTATCGGTGTGAGATTGCCACTGCACAATGTACCGCCAAGTTCCGCCAATCGGATGTGATAACTAAGACGGTGGCTATCCATCGTCATATCTTGCTTTGCCAAAGCCTCGACAAAATCTTCCTTTGTCGCACTGCCTTTTGCCTCACAAGTCTTGGCGAGTATCTCACGAATGGCATACAGCTCATCGTTATCAATCGCAACCTTGTTGGCTTTCATCCATCCTCTGATTATCCTTTCCGCTTTCTTGGCATAGAGGTTGAGCATCCACCAATAATCATCACTCGACACAAGCTGCCAAGTGCCACGGAGCAGATGCAGGCGAATGATTTCGCCCTTGTCGAATGCCTTTTGGAAAGCCTTGGCTGATGGCTTGCGCATACGCATTGCCACAGCCCATCTTACCATACGATAGTCTTGGGCTTGCAGGGCACCCATGTGCTCCACAATCTCTTTTGGCGTTGCGAACTGAGGACTTATCAGTTGCTGTGATAGTAATCGGATAGCAATAGGATTCATCTTCTGATAGCTTTGCGGAGTATATGGATAAAGGGCGGCATCTATCTTAAATATCTTCTTCATTTCTTGTATGTCAACATATTCTTTTTTCCAAAACTATATCTTATGATTTCAAACTCAAGACTTTTGAGTTTCGAGCACAAAGTTAGCTAATATTTTTGGATAACAGTTAAAATAACCATGAAAAGTAGTGATTTTCTTTCTTATTATTGGTCAATATTCAAACTATCC
>CAKQXI010000192.1 GCA_934281565.1 uncultured Prevotella sp. | reverse complement strand
CATCAATGCGAAAACGTCTAAATCCCTCCGAGGATGCTGACTGGAAGTGTGTTTGTGTAAGCAAGAAGATCAGTTGCCCACCACTTCTGAGCCATTTGTCAGAGACTGTGTAGGTGATAAGTCCAGAAATGTCCAACTCATTCCCGCCGTAATAAGGTGTACGTGAGAAAATATCATATTTACGGCATGTAGGAGCCACTCTGTTCCGATACAGTTCTGGTAACTTTGACCAGCGGACCCACGGGGGATTGCCAACTATTACATCAAACTCACCCGCGGTTGATGACCAGAAGTAATTGCGGACAATTCGGAACCAAATCCCGTTCCAATTTCTTCTATGAAGATCTAAGACACGTGCATAAGTTGATGAAAGTATAGACTCCCAAGATTCTCTTTCTTCTACAGTTATCGCATTGTGCACAAGGAGTCCATCTATCATACGAACAGGCTCCATATCATTTTCCACACATTCACCCATGATAGAAAACACCGTATCAAGCCGATCTCTACTTTGTGACAATACTGTTGGCAAGGTAATTGTCAAATCAGCTACGTTGCTTCCTATGACATAGTTCACTACGCTAGTATCTCCCTCATCGGGAGCCGGAGCATAGATTGCATCTGCCAGTAATATAGGAATCTCAATATGTATCCCTGGAGCTTCAGCAATCAGGTCAGAAAGCGCAATCAGATAATTTACACGAGCTGTTTGCACCGCCAGTGGGTTTAAATCAAATCCCCACACATTTTGAGTTATTCTTTGTAACAGATCTACAGCAGACAAATTTGAGCATTCTCGAATCCTTTTTATAATTGCTAATAGAAACGAAGCAGAGCCACAAGTAGGGTCAAGGAATTTTAGCTCATCAAATTGGCCTTCAACTTTATCTAAAGTCACGTCTACAAGCCAATCTGGCGTATAGAATTCTCCCAAGCTCTTTCTCAACACTTGCGGCACGATATTCTGATAGAATCGTTTAAGCACATCATTTGTCTGAGCATGGGACAGGTCTTCCATTTGATACAAAGAAAGTTTTATCAGAACCTCTTTTAATGATGTAACAATATCATTTACAACTTCAGGATATACATTGCTTGTACATGCATCAATATACCAACTAAACAACGGCTCTTCCACGAAACCGTGTATATTTGCCCTTGTATAAAGTTGTGAGCGTTCGATATCCAAATCTAGCATCGAGATAAGCTCGTAATCACTTACAGACACAGCATTTTGGGCAAAATCAGAATATGATGTTAACTCGGTAAGATGAGAAACAATCTCAGCAGATAAGAGTTTAATAATAATTGAATCAAATGTGTGAATCACGAAAAGGATACGAGACAACTTATCAGTTGATGTGCTAGTACAAGTAAAACCAATAGAGTTTATAATTGCTTCCACTTGAAAAGAACTAAGATCAGCTACTTGCCCATATAAAGCTTTCCATTCTTGGTAAAGCATCTTGACTTTGTTGTTATTAGGATCATCAAGATATAGCATTAACGCAGTAGCAAGAGCCTGCATGAGATTACCACCAGCAACTGAACCATGACCAAAATCTTCAATTAAATTCGTTGCTGTTACTGCTCTACGGCAAGACTGGCGGCATGCTTCGAACACCATTTGCACACTATCTGGAGAGAGTGGCATAATGGGGCCAGGAATGGGCTGTCCATTTTCAGATGAAATGTGAACAAAAGCAATCGATTCACCATCGATGGCAATTCCTTGATAATGACGCACATCTAAACCTTCAATACCAGCCTTTGCAGGGATATATCTTGAGAGTTCCTCTAATGCTTCCTGAAATTTAGCACTATTTTGATTGCCATGAAATAGGCCTACATTCTTAAACTCAATAATAACTTGATTGTAGTCAGCATCAGATCGCCCTCTCTCTGCATGAAATGTGATCGCGAGCGTATTCTGTAAAATGGTAAGCCAACCTAGTCTAACTTCCTCTTCTGTTTGCCAATCTACGCGCTGGCGATTGAGCTGATTGTATTGTTCGGTATACATTATTTTTCCCTCATGACACAATTATTTCTCTTACAGCAGGCTTCAATCGAAACCGTTGAACTTGTTTTACTTGGTCGTTTCCTGCGTTAATTCCATTATATCTCCAATGTCACACTGTAAAGCCGTGCAGATTTTTACCAGCACATCTGTAGTAACATTTTCATTTTTTCCTAATTTCGCCATCGAAGCATGGCTGATTCCTGCCGCCGCACATAGATCTTTTTTCTTCATATCTCTGTCAATTAGTAATTTCCAAAGCTTTTTATAACTAACAGCCATCTTCCACACCTCAGCAACAAGTTATATATTCTGAAAACGCTGAGCGCTATTCAGTGTTCGCAAACTTTTGGGTTATTATATCATATTTGCCTTAGTGCTTCAATAAGGGATTGTGAAAGATGAAAGGCTAACAGTTAAAGTTTTTAAATAGTGCGCGACACAATTAAGTGTTAAAGTATTTATGGTTAGTAATTACTTTCAAATACCTGTCCGGCTCACCATTTAAAATTAGATTGACATACTCCAACGGAGCGTTATAGATCAACCAGTCCAGTTCTGACCCGCTGGTGCATACTGTTTGCCACCTCGTTCGCCACGGCGGTGCAGTCGATGGAGAGCAGCGTCCCGTCTTCTAGGCAAAGTTCCACGCAGGCGGTGTCCAGGTTTAACTCACAGGACAAAATCTTTCTCATAGTCGTTACCTCCTAATACTTAAATTTCGGTTGATTTTCCGCAGCGACACAAGGTTCGTTTCGCTAATTTTAGAATCTGGCAAGCAATGCGTGTGGCTATCCACACACAAATCCAGCAAGCAATGCGAGTGTTAATACACACTCACATTTCCTGCCGTCTGCTTGTTGAGGGCAGTGCCCCCCAAGCCCCCTTTGAAC
>CAKQXI010000191.1 GCA_934281565.1 uncultured Prevotella sp. | reverse complement strand
TGAACTGTCCTGTCTTTCGACAGTCCACTGCCACTTTCAGACAGCATACTGGCGTTAGTTGGGGCATAAGCATAGAATGATAAGATAGCATCGGTAGCCCAATACTTGTCATTTAAAATATGCCAAATGCTGCCACTCCTTGTTGCCTTTTCAAACGAAAAGTACCCTGCTTCAACGTTGTCTTTCTTGGATACTGCACTAACAAAGATTTCATCGCCAATATCTGTTACTTTAGTTCCTCTGGTGGATACACTATTCTGATTATTAATCTCAGACAAAGGAATACCAGAGCGAGTAACCAACTCGTCCTTGTCATTATAGAAATAAGTACCTACTTGTTCCACTGGGTGAAGATACAATGGTTTTCCTAAGTCGCTCTTTACGATTAATGGACGATAAGAACCAACGATGCTCATTGTACGAGTGGTTTCGTCATTACTACGGTTTCCTGAATTAGGTGTCCATCCATTTACTTCTGTTGCAGTAAAGGAAATCTTCTTGTCGGAGAGGGTGACACCAGACATTCCTACACTTTCTGAACACGACATTAGGGATGATGATACTACTGATAAAGATGCCAGTGCCAACAATAAACTTGTACTTTGCCTTTTAATGTATATCATTGCTTGATAGCTATTATGTTCCGCCGAACTCCCCAAAGCAGATGATTATTAATACAGGCTTAATCTATTCAAAAGATATTGGCGTAGGAGTCCCTTACTTTTTGATTGTCCTTGGAGATTGAGGTCTTAGGAAACCGTGACATCAAGGACAGAAGTTTAGGAACACACCTACGCCAACGAGGTATATATGTATATTAGCACAAAGCATACCCCTCCTTACGAAAGGGCATACTTGTGCCGTGTATATATACACGATATTGTAGGCATCCACCATCATCTCCCTCTGATATGTCTTTGAAAGTTCCTAAGTTTCAATCTCTCAGAAGCAAACGCAGCAAACGCCATTTCTTATAAATAGAGCCAAACATAGATTAACGCCAACAACTCATTGTTAGCAATCTATGAAATGACAATGCAAAAGTAATGAAAATATTTGAATTCAACAAAAAAATCGTATGATTTTATAATATTAGCACCCAAAGAAGTGTATTCTTTCACGCTAATTATATATATTATGGCAGTGCCATACAGTACTTTATTAGGGTATAACAAAGCACTTTCTTAGGGTACAATAAAGCACTGTGTTAGGGTATAACAAAGCACTGTGTCATACCTAAAGAAAGTACTTCAACAAGCAGCTTGTTAAGGAGTTATAAGCCTCACTCAAATACAATCATAATGCTGCATAAGTCAGCACAAATTCCATCGTCAACTCGAAATCCACGGCTACTTCCTTTCTCGATTTCAAGTTCTCCACCTCACACATCCAATCGGACATAGTATCGAATGGCTTCACACGCATTTCATTATACTGTAAGTTTTCCTCGGAAAAGAGCTTATAAATGGTTTCCTTACTGCACCAATGAACTAACAAAGCATCTACATCGGGAGCTTTCTCATCCTTGCGCATAAACTTGGAAGCTATACGTTTCACCCTATCACAGAAATACTCTATATCGACAGCTACCTCCCTTGTCCTTGAGACGATAAGCGCAGCAAAGCCCTGCGTATGGGAAATACTGATATGATAACCCTTTAACAACGGTTTGCCAACATCATTGTGTGTAATCTCCCCAACTTTGTCACCCAACATTTGATGCTGCAAAGCCCTGACAGCCAAGAACTCTTTCTTTCTGCCATCGTTCTTATAACGCTCCGCCAACATCACCTGATATTTCTCCAACAGAGGATCAAGGGCATAGAACTCATCCAACGACTCATCTATCTGCCACAATCCTAAACTTACCCCGGGATAAACTTCCCTTATGTTTATCAATGCCATATCTCTTGTTTCTATAATAAATAAAAAAGAGGACAAACATCACGCCTTGTCCTCTTGATTTCTTAATGGATGAACGGTAACCTTGATCTTGCTGATGCGGCGTTCCTCCACATTCATCACCTCAAAGGTATAGTTCTTATAATCTATCTTCTCGTGCATACTGGGGAAGTCGCCCTTAATCTCAAGCAACAAGCCTGCCAATGTATCGGCATCTCCCTCCACCTCCGCAAACTCCTCGTCATCTATGCCCAAGATACGGCAGAAATCAGTGAGCAACGTCTTGCCCTCAAAGACAAAGGTATTGTAATTCAACTTGGAATAGAACTTTTCTTCCTCATCATACTCATCATTGATCTCGCCGACAATTTCTTCCAAGATGTCCTCAAGCGTAACTATTCCACTGGTACCGCCAAATTCATCAACGACAATGGCTATATGTACCTTGTTCTCTTGGAACTCACGTAGCAAATCGTCTATCTTCTTGGTTTCGGGAACAAAATAAGGAGGCCGTATCAAGCTCTGCCAACGGAAGTTGGGCGACTTGGTGAGATGCGGAAGCAAGTCCTTGATATAGAGGATGCCACGGATATTGTCCGTATTATCTTGGTAAACAGGAATGCGACTATAATTGTTGTCCACAATACATTTCAGCACTTCGGAATAATTGCTCTTGATGTCCAAGTCAACGATGTTCTGTCGGCTCGTCATCACCTCCTTTGCCGTCTCATCGCCAAAACGAATAATACCCTTCAGCATACTCTGCTCGTCCTTGATGTCATCCTTGTCTGTCAGCTCAAGAGCCTGTTCCAAGTCGTCCACGCTCAGCACGTGCTTCTCTTTCTTCACTATCTTCTCTGCCATCACACCGCTCTTAAGCAAGATAGTCTCCAAAGGCCAGAACAATCGGCGTGCGAAAAGCACACCACCCACACAACGGCGACAAAACTTCAGGGGGTCTTGGCGACTATATACCTTAGGCATAATCTCGCCAAAGAGCAAGAGCAAGAAAGTCAGGATAACGGTAATGATAAGGAACTGGAGCCAATAAGCCTTTGGGCCGAACTCAACGATGCCATCGAACACAAAGTTCAAGAGCATGATAATCG
>CAKQXI010000190.1 GCA_934281565.1 uncultured Prevotella sp. | reverse complement strand
CTCTACGATTGAGCAGAGTGCGTCCCCAACGGTCGGGCAAAGCATCGGAGAAACATCCGAAAATATCTTTTTCGGGCTGTGTGTATTGCTGTCCCGGATAATTATTCAAATCATCACTCAGAAACAGGTTGGCATATTTTTTCAGCCAATTATCATCGTACTTAAAGCCGTAACTATCTGAGCCACGAAGCGATTCATAGCTTAGTTCTCCGATAAGTTCAATATCTTTTAGCCAATCAAAGTTGGCATATACCAGTATCTTGTTCATTGTTTATTCCTTTTTAGATGCACGCTCACGGTTCTTTAAGGTCAAATCTTGCAACGATTTCCCTAGTTTATCTTCTTTGGCAAGCCAGAGAATATCTTCATCCAGTTGTAGGGCATAAAGCACACGAAGATAGATACCTATGGCAACAGTAGGCACACCCTTTTCGATGCGTGATACCGTGAGGGGCGAGCAGGTAGCTCGTTCTGCTATCTGTGCCACACTTAAATTCCGACGTAGACGAGCCAATTTTATCTGTTCGCCTACAATCTCCATCCGTTGTTCTAATTTTCGGGGAAGCTTAGTTCCCATAGTATTTTTTGCCATAGCTATAACCTATCATATAATATGCAAATATAATGCTATTTATTTATTATATGATGGGTTGATGAATTATATTTTATTTTAGCGAGATCTTATTTGCCGATTCTCGTTTCTTTTCATTGACCAGTTCCGCATATATTTGCGTGGTCGACACGTTGCGGTGAGTGAGCATCTTGCTAACCGTATATATATCTGTCCCTGCGGCAATTTGGAGGGTGGCATAGCTATGTCTAAAGCAATGGAACGTAATGTGTTTCTGTATCTTAGCTTTCTTAAGCCAATTTTTTAGAGGATAATTAATCATGTTTCGACTGAGTCCTTTAAACACTTTCCCCGTTCCGACTTCTCCGCAGAGTTCGAAAGCCTCGTGGCTGATGGGGAGCGTGGCTTCGGTTTTGGTCTTTTGAGTGCGGATACGAATACAATAGCCGTGGTCGGGGGCAATACCGAAGTCCGACCATTGCAGGTTCATGATATCACTGATACGAAGTCCTGTCAGACAAGAGAACAGAGAGGCCGCTTTGAGAACAGGGATGTCGCACGGTGTTGCAGCTAACTGTTTCACCTCGTCCAATGTTAGATACTCTTTCTTTACGTCCTGACATTCTATCTTATCCAGAAAGTCGTTGATATTCTCACGTAGCAATTTATCACGGTACGCTATTTTTAGCAAACCTCTGAATGTGGAGTAGTACCCTGCTGCGGAGTTCAGAGATACTTTGTGCCGCGTATGCTTTAGCTGTTTGGCATTCAGCAGATAAGTTCTGAACCGCTTGCATAGATCAACGTTCACTTCTCCAAACGAGCATTTGCCCTGCACGAAGTTAGAGAAATGGGCGTAGACCACTTTCCATTTCTGATCTTTGCTACGCGTCATTTTGGCAAAGTAGGCTAGGAAATCAGCTTTCATCTTGTGCTTGTCTAAGAAGCCAAACTCTTCATTGATTAACGACTGCACCCGGATACAGCGAATCGCTTCTGCCTTGTTCAGCATATCGTTGTTGAACTCACGCTCCATTTCATTCTTTGGGTGAGCGTAGATATAGATACCGAGATATTCCCGACGGCTCATTTGCATCGTTTCGGGGTTACGAACTGCCGGATAATAATCCAGATAAAGTGAAATTTTGTCGTTACGGATCACTCTTTGACGTACGGTAACTTTGGTACATGTGTGTGTCATACAATTGTTATTTAAAAAGTTATACATATAAATTTGGTGGCAAAGGAAATCAGTGATGCAACGGTGACCACCATCACCGTCGAATAATTTACTCTATTTTGGGTGCTTCAAAAATCTTATCGAGTTCAGACCGTGAGATCTTGACGTATTTGCCCACTTTTACCCGTGGAATATTGTGATACTTGGCATAATGATAAAGTTGATCACGTGTAAGGTTAAACTTCGCCATTGCTTCAGCCACCGTATAATATTGCGGTTCATCGGGCTGAGCTATTCCTTTGGCAATATCAAAGTGCTTTTTAGAGTAACTTACCATAATCCCCTCTTTCTTTTTAGGAATCGCATTCTTTGAAGCAAGCGTATAGATGGCTGCTAAACTCATACCGAATTTATCCTGAATCTCCTGTACGCTGTACCACTCAGTGATTTCCGGGTCAGCAGCTTTCTTGCCGAAATAATTATCAATATGCTTTTTACTCCAGTAAGTTTTACCACGATTAAAAGTTCGTGGAATGTTATGCTTCTTTGCAACCACAAATATCCACGAATCAACTACATTATATTTCTCTTTGACTTCGGCGGTGGTGTAGAACTCGGTGATAGGGGCAATATCTTTTTTATTTCTTTTTTCGTAGGGTTTATTCTCAAGCATATTCTCAATATCACTTCGTTTGATAAATGAAAGTCTGCTGCTGATTTTAGATGCTTTCAAATGTCCTGCTGCAACCATTTTATAAACAGCTTGCCTTGATATACCTAATAAAGTTCCTGCTTCCGCAAAAGATAAGAACTCTTTGTCCTTTATCATCTGTATGGGTTGCTGACTGATAAGAATATTTGTTTTTGTTTCAGCATCCTGAATTCGCTTGTTGCGAGTAATTTCTTTATAAGCTTTGCTATTACAGCGGTGAGAACAATATCTCGTTGTAGTTTTCTGTGCGTAAAAAACTTCTCCACACCATTCGCATACCTTCTTAATTCTAATGCTACTACTTGCCATTTTTGCTCATTTTTAATGTTATACTTCGCTTTATTTCTCCCGATTTCTGTCAACTATCGTAAACCATTGTCAACCATTGTCAACTTTCTCTACGACCTTTCCAACCAGTTTTCAGTTGCAAACCTCCGAGACCCAAATACGGTACAAAAATGAGCTGAAAAACAAGTATTAACGATAACCATCACTAATACGAGCAAAAAGAAAGGCGCTCATAATGAACGCCTTATCAATCAATGGTAATATATGCTAATCGTTGGTAATCACCAATTA
>CAKQXI010000189.1 GCA_934281565.1 uncultured Prevotella sp. | reverse complement strand
CTCTTTGACTTCACCCTTACCAATCCTTGGGTGCTCGACCGCACGCCAGCTTGTATCTTGTTGGGCGTGTTCTGTGGCTTTGTCAGTCTCTATTTCATGCGTACCATGTCGGCTTGCGAGGGCTTCTTTGCCAAGTTGAGCCAGTATCCATACGTCAAGCTCCTTTTTGGAGGCATCATCCTGAGTAGCTTGATATTCCTTTTCCCGTCGCTCTATGGTGAGGGATATTCGGCGGTGAACATCCTCTTGAAAGGTAAGACACAAGCCGACTGGGACTTGGTGATGAGCAATTCCTTGTTCTATGGGCATAGCCATCTCTTGGTGCTGTATATAGGTTTGGTAACCTTTACCAAGGTCTTTGCCACTTCTGCCACCAATGGTAGCGGAGGATGTGGAGGAACCTTTGCGCCCTCCCTCTTTATCGGCGGTTTCGCAGGCTTCTTCTTTGCCCGTATATGGAATATCTATGAGGTGGGTGTATATGTGCCAGAGCAGAACTTTACCTTGATGGGAATGGCTGGCGTGATGACTGGTGTGATGCACGCCCCGCTTACGGGCATCTTCTTGATAGCCGAGCTTACGGGAGGTTACCAGCTTTTCATGCCGCTGATGATAGTCTGCATATCTTCGTTGCTTACCATCAGCATCTTCGAGAGCCACAGCATCTATGCGCTCCGATTGGCGAGAGAGGGAAAGTTGCTTACCCATCATATCGACCGTGCCGCTTTGACACTGATGAGTATGCAGGATGTGGTGGAGAAAGATTATCACCCTGTGCATCCCGACCTGCCTATGGGCAAGTTGGTGTCTGAGATAAGTCGAAGCAACAACAACTTCCTGCCTGTGATTAATGATGGCGGTGTGCTGCTGGGATTGATTGACATTACACGTATCCGACATATCATCTTCCGTTCAGAACTGTATAACCGTTTCCGAGTCAAGCAATTGATGCTTCAGCCCTCTGCCGTGCTCAGTGTCAATGAGTCGATGGACGAGGTGATGAAGAAGTTCGACAAGACGGATGCAGCCCAGTTGCCAGTGGTGGATGTCAATGGTGTGCTGGTGGGATACATCAGCCGTACCAAGATTTATTCGATGTATCGGCAGATTGTGTCAGACTTGTCGGCGGAGTAGAAGTAAGTGAAGAATTAAGAGTTAAGAGTGAAGAATGGGAGGGAATTCTTAATTATAAATTCTTAATTTTTAGTTATAAATTATTAATTCTTAATTATGAGAAAAGAAGATTTAAGAATAATATTCATGGGAACACCAGAGTTTGCGGTGGAATCCCTCAAGCGCCTCGTAGAGGGCGGATATAATGTTGTGGCTGTTGTAACCCAGCCAGACAAACCTGTTGGCAGGCACCATGACACTTTGCAGCCTTCACAAGTAAAGCAGTATGCAGAGTCCGTAGGGTTGCCAGTGTTGCAACCAGTGAAGATGAAAGACCCTGAGTTCGTGGAGGAACTTCGTAGTTATCATGCCGACTTGCAGGTGGTCGTCGCTTTCCGAATGCTCCCAGAAGTAGTATGGGATATGCCTCGCTTCGGTACGTTCAATGTCCATGCGGCATTGCTGCCACAATATCGTGGAGCGGCACCTATCAACTGGGCGGTCATCAATGGTGAGAAAGAAACGGGTGTCACTACTTTCTTCCTTGACCATGACATCGACACAGGGCGCATCATCATGCAGAAGAAGTTTGCCATCCCACAGGAAGCCGATGTTGAGTATGTCTACGATGGGTTGATGCACTTGGGTGCTGACATTGCCACCGAGACCATCGACCTGTTGCTGGAGTCTGATGGCAAGATAGAGAGCCATGAGCAAGCCGACTTGATAGGCGAGGGTGCTGTATTGCACACTGCCCCGAAGATTTTCAAGGAGACTTGTCGCATCAAGTTCAATCAGCCTGCCCAGAGAGTGCATGATTTCATCCGTGGTCTCTCGCCTTATCCCGGGGCATGGACTGAGATACAGCGTGATGGTGATGCTCCTCAGGTGATGAAGATTTTCAAGGCGCATCTTACAGGCGAGCGTGTAGGGCCAATCCCTGTGGGCAGCATTCGCATAGAGGATAAGACATTGGAGATAGCTTGTGCCGATGAGTGGCTGAACGTGCAGATGCTGCAGATGAGTGGCAAGAAGCGTATGTTTGCAAACGACTTCCTTAATGGCATGAGAGATATTGCTTATTATCATTGTAACGATTAAAAAAATAATAATATGACTCAACAAGAAGATATTAAGAATGCAGTGGAGTGTATGCGCAAAGGTGGCGTGATACTCTATCCTACGGATACCGTCTGGGGCATCGGCTGTGATGCCACCAATGCGGAGGCTGTGGCAAAGGTGTATGAGATCAAGCAGCGTGATGACTCCAAGGCTCTCATCTGCCTGGTGGACTCTGATAACCGTATGCAGCGTTATTTCCGCAATGTGCCTAATGTGGCGTGGCAGTTGATTGAGGTGGCAGTGAAGCCGACTACGGTAATTCTCGACAATGCCACAGGAGTGGCGGAGAACTTGGTGGCTGAGGATGGCAGTCTGGCGATGCGTGTCACCAAGGAGCCTTTCAGCCAAGAGTTGTGCTATCGTTTCCAGAAGCCGATTGTGAGTACCAGTGCCAACATCAGCGGTCGGCCTGCGGCTCAGAACTATTGCGACATCGCTCCCGAGTTGTTGGAAGCAGTGGATTACGTATGCTGGTCTCGCCGTCAGGAGCACAAGCCTCACACTCCGTCTTCCATCATCAAGCTCTCGGAGAATGGTGAGGTGACGATTATCAGGTAAACTTAAGTGAAGAGTTCTTCACTCTTCACTTAAAATGTGTCTTGCAGTTCTTTTTCATGCTGTGATAGTTTTAATTAGAGTTTGCGAATAAACGAGAGAACTTACACGGCTGCAAAGGTACTGCTTTCCTCATTAATCGCCAAAAAACAGCAAACAGAGTTCTGTAAAAAACCGTTAAAGGGAAATGGAAGAAGTGTTAAAAAATCTAACTCGCTCTAATTTGGACTTTGATTGAAAATCAAGAAGTTGGGCGTTTGCCTATATTATAT
>CAKQXI010000188.1 GCA_934281565.1 uncultured Prevotella sp. | reverse complement strand
GTCATAGACAAAGAAATTGGGTCTATGACTGAATTTAAGCAAATTATAGGGCGTGGTACACGACTCAGAAAAGATAAGGGAAAGTGGCATTTGGAAATCCTTGATTTCCGCAATGCTACTGCAAAATTCAAAGACCCTACATTCGATGGTGATCCTGAACCTCCTAAGGGAGGTGGTAAAAAGCCCAAACCATATAAAATAATTGATGGTCCATCAACCGTAGTTTCCGAGCCTCATGAAAAATATATTATCAATGGAAAGGATATCCGAATTGCCCATGAGATAGTATCTGTGTTAGGCGAAGATGGCAAGACGATGAGAACAGAAAGTATTCAATCATTCGCAAGAACGCAATTATTGCGTCATTACCAAAGTCTGAATGATTTCATACAGACGTGGACAGAAGCTGAACGCAAGCAAGCTATAATGGATGAATTAAAGGAGTATGCCATCCTGATAGACGCTGTCCGTGAAGCAAATCCGGCATTAAAGGATGCCGACATATTCGATGTGATATGTCACGTTGCGTTTGACCAGCCTCCATTAACAAGGAAAGAGAGAGCAAATAATGTGAAGAAGTGTAACTACTTCGGAAAATATGAAGGTAAAGCACGTGAAGTGTTGGAGGCTCTTCTTGAAAAATATGCAGAGAATGGTATTCTCGACTTTGAAAAAGCAAACATCTTGGAGATACCTCCATTCAATAGCATAGGAAAACCAACTAAAATTATAAAACTATTTGGTGGCATTGCCGGTTATGAGCAAGCTATCAGAGAATTAGAGTATCAGATATATAAATTGGCATAAAAATGGCAGTAAATAACATTATAAAGCGAATCCGGAATATCATGCGTCAGGATGCAGGTATCAATGGTGACGCACAGAGAATTGAGCAAATGACTTGGATGATCTTCTTGAAAGTTTACGACACTCAAGAAGAAACATGGGAATACAAAGCATCCAGAGAGAGTAAAACATATCAATCTATTATTCCCAAAGATTTGCGTTGGCGTAATTGGGCGGTAGATGAGAAAGACGGCGAAGCATTAACAGGTGAAGCTCTACTTTCCTTCGTCAATGAAAAGCTATTTCCTGCATTGAAAAATCTTCCCGTAGATGCCAATACACCACGAGCTAAGAGTATTGTCCAGGAAACATTTGCCGATTTGAACCAGTATATGAAGAATGGAACGCTTTTGCGTCAAGTAGTCAATATTGTAAATGAGATTGAATTTGATGATGCTGACGACCGTCACACATTCGGAGATATTTACGAAGGGATATTGAAAGACCTGCAATCGGCAGGGAACGCAGGTGAGTTCTATACTCCACGTGCTTTGACTGATTTTATTGTAATGATGCTTGACCCGAAGTTGGGTGAGACCTTTGGTGACTTTACCAGTGGTACAGGGGGCTTCCTTACCTCTGCCCTCAATTATATGGGAAAGAGTGTACGTTCAGCCGAAGATGGAGAAAAACTGCAAAATGCAGTTGTTGGTCAAGAATGGAAGCCGTTACCCTATCTTTTGAGCATCACAAACTTGCTGCTTCACGATATTGAGGCACCAAACATAGCTAACTGTGATTCGCTTGGAACAAACGTAACGGATTTCAAGGAAACCGATAAGGTTGATGTTATCGGTATGAATCCTCCATACGGAGGCAGTACGGAAGATAGCGTAAAGAACAACTTTCCATTGCGCTACCGTTCAAGTGAAACTGCTGATTTGTTTATCGCACTTATCATGTACCGTCTTAAAGCAGGTGGCAGATGTGGTGTGATTATTCCTGACGGTTTTTTGTTTGGTACGGACGGAGCAAAACTTGCGCTTAAAGAGAATCTTCTACGCAAGTTCAATTTGCATACCATCATTCGTTTGCCGGGTTCTATATTCTCTCCATATACATCTATTGCTACCAATATCCTCTTCTTTAACAATGAAGAAGCAGAGGGTTGTGAAGAAGGATTCAAGACCAAAGAAACATGGTTCTATCGTCTTGATATGCCGGAGGGGTACAAGCACTTCTCAAAAAACAAGCCGATGAAGGTTGAGCACACTCTGCCCATTCAGGAATGGTGGAATGACAGGAAAGAGATTGTCAGTAGTGAAACAGGAGAAAAGAGCCGTGTGTTTACTGCTCAACAGTTGCTTGATTTGAATTGCAATTTTGACCAATGCAAATTTCCGAAGGAAGAAGAAGAGATATTGCCTCCGGCAGAATTGCTCAAACAATATTTTGAGAAACGTGCCGCACTTGACTATGAAATAGACAAAACACTTTCTGAGATTCAAAAGATTCTCGGCATAGATATAAAATCGTGTAACTGATAATTGTAGAGTGATATGAAAGATTTAACAATTTCGAATATTGAAAGACAGAATGTGCTTAACAACCGTTTTGCGGTTAGTAAAGTGCAGAAGCATCTTGATATTGAAGGAATACTCTTTGAGGGGGAATACCGCTTTACAAAAAAAATGGTTGCAGATTTTTATGAAGTAGAAGAGCGGACAATAGAACGTTATTTAGAAAAATATTCAGATGAATTATCGGCTAATGGTTATGTTTTATGTAAGGGTAAACATTTGAAAGAGTTGAAATTACAATTTGCTCCCGTCATAAATGTCGGGAGCAAAACGACTCAGCTCGGATTATTTAATTTCCGCTCATTCTTAAATATGGGTATGCTGCTTACAGAAAGTGAGCAAGCCAAGAAAGTCCGCAGCCTTATTTTGGATTTTGTAATTGTCACTATCAATGAAAAAACGGGTGGTGGAACAAAATACATTAACCGTAGGGATATAAACTATCTTCCTGCTGCAATAACAGAAGAGAATTATCGTAAAAACCTCACTTCCGCCATCAATCAATATGTGGATGGACACCCCACATACAAGTATTCTCAGATTACAGATTTTATCTACAAAGCTGTTTTTAAAGAAAATGCAAAGGAATACAGGGAGATATTGAAGCTCGATTTAAAAGACAATGTCCGGCACACTTTATATGCAGAGGTACTATTGGTTATCTCTTCATTCGAGAATGGCGTGGGTGCAGCCATCAGTGAACGCTTTAAGGAGAATGGCGG
>CAKQXI010000187.1 GCA_934281565.1 uncultured Prevotella sp. | reverse complement strand
CCTTCACGTATCTTCTTGTTACAAAGTTCGATTTCCAACTGCTGGAACTCGATTTCCTTGCTCAAGGTATCATACTCTCGGTTGTTAGAAACAGTGTCAAGCTGAGACTGGTAGCGTTCCAAACTTGCTTGTGCCTCCAAGATCTCACCTTTCTTCTGGGATACCGCACGCTCAAACTGGTCTATCTCATGCTGGATTTTCTCAATACGAGTAGCAAGACCAGCTATCTCGTCTTCCAAATCCTGAACTTCGAGAGGAAGCTCACCTCTCAACGCACGTTTCTCGTCGATACCCGACAAGGTGGTCTGAAGCTGAAAGAGAGTCTTCAACTTCTCTTCCACTGTCAAATCTGTAGGATCTTTCTTTGCCATAATTATCTTTATTGTTGTAATGTTAAATGTTAAGTGTTAAATGTTGAATGTTGAATGTTGAATTTTTATAATGTTGAGTGTTGACTTTATTGGATGTCTTAAGGGCGTTAGCCCAATTCAACATTCAACACTCAACATTCAACATTAATATTATCCCAAGTAGCATATCGGATTAGTATTAATCTCCGAGAGATAACATCTTACTCCAGGACATTTCCTTTCGATAATATCCTTGAAAATCTCATTTGTAAACTGCTCACTCTGGTAATGCCCGATGACACATATCTGTATTTCCTGGTCATGCCCGAAATACTCATGATAGCTCATTTCGCCAGTGATAAAGGCATCAGCACCTTTGGCAATGGCATCCTCTAACAAGAATGCGCCAGCTCCACCACAGAGAGCTACCTTTCTGATAGGTCTTCTCAAAAGTTGGTTGCATTGTACGCATTCCACGTTGAAGTTCTCCCTGAGCATCAAGACCAAGTCGTCCGCAGCGATACCTTCGGCAGTCTCACCGATTTCTCCTATGACTCCCTCGCCTCCTCTCACGCCATCCACTTCTTTCTCACTTCCAAAGAAACTTATATTCTTCAATCCTAATTTCTCGGCAATCTTGAAGTTCCCACCACCCATTGCAGCATCCATATTGGTATGCATACTTACGATGGTGATGTCGTTCTTGATGGCTTTCATGACGGTACGTTGCACATAGTTCTCCCCAGATATTCTCGTCAGTTTGCGGAATATCAGCGGATGATGGCTAACGATAAGATTGCATCCTTTCTGGATTGCCTCGTCAACCACAGCCTCAGTGACGTCAAGACACAATAATGCCCCTGATACTTCCACCGCCTCTGTCAATCCTACTTGCAAGCCGGCATTGTCATATCCTTCCTGCAAGGGCAGAGGCGCGTACTGTTCAAGGGCATCTACTACCTGTTTTATTTCCACGCTCTTTGTTTCAAATAAATCGTTTTAGGCTGCAAAGTTAAGCATTTCCTTGCGATTTTGTCACGAGCAAGTCTATTGTTTAATGTTTTTTAATAAACATATCAAGAAAATCTGGAGGATATTGCTAAATATTTCGTTAATCAATGCACATACTTGTAAATTTTTTATTATTTTTGCACACAATTAATTAACATAGCCTATGTATCACAACACCGCATCACCTTGTGACTTCGTGCTTCCTGCAGAATGGGAGCCGCAGAGTTGCATCATGCTTACATGGCCTCATGCCGACACCGACTGGAAGCCATACTTAAGACAGATAACCAACACTTATCTCGAACTTGCCGAGACGATAACTCGTTTCGAGCACTTGCTTGTGGTCACCCCTATTGTGGAAAGCACCCGAAAAATGCTTGTCGAGCAACTTTCTGCCCAACAGATGAACCGTGTTCACCTTTATGAGATAGAAAGCAATGACACATGGGCTCGTGATCATGGTCCTATCACCTTGGTTTCCAGAAACAAGCGTAACAGCTTCATCGTCCCTATTCATCTCCTTGACTTTAAGTTCAATGGCTGGGGCGAGAAATTTGAGTGGCAGAAAGACAATGCCATCAATATGCAGCTCTACTACCAAGGTGCTTTCAATGCGGCAATGGAAAACCACACAGGTTTCGTACTTGAGGGGGGAAGCATCGAGAGCGACGGAAAGGGAACGATCTTCACTACCAGCCAATGTCTCTTGGCTCCCCATCGTAACCAACCTCTCACCAAAGAGAATATTGAGCAACAACTCAAGAACTTCTTCCATGCACGCCACATCGAATGGCTTGACCATGGCAACCTGATTGGTGACGATACCGATGGACATATCGACACCATCGTACGTGTGGCTCCCCACGACACCTTATTATATATGGGATGCGATGACCCAGAAGATGAACAGTACGAGGACTTCCAAGCACTGGAAAAGCAACTGCAAAAGCTCATCACCTACGAGGGATACCCTTATCGGTTGCTCAAACTCCCAATGCCTGATGCCATCTATGATGGCAACGACAGATTACCCGCCACCTATGCCAACTTCTTAATTATCAATGGTGCAGTCATTTATCCTACATACAACCAACCAGAGAAAGACGAGGAGGCTAAGCGACAAATCCAACTGGCTTTCCCCGACAGGGAAATCATAGGCATAAACTCTCTCACTATCATTCGCCAACACGGCAGCATCCATTGTCTTACCATGCAACTGCCAGAAAAAGCGCTTAGATAGTTAATAGTTTATAGTTAATAGTTTATAGCGGCTTCGCCGTATAGCAAAGCAGCCCTAATTTATAGTTGATAAATAATAGTTAATAGGGGCAAAGCTGCTTTTAGTTGATAGTTAATAGGCTATACGACTATATGACAATACTCTAAACGGCGAAGCCGCTATAAACTATTAACTATAAACTATTAACTATAATGCCCTATAAACTATAAATTATAAACTATAAACTAAAACAAGAATGAAACTCGGAATATTACAACAACACAATACGGCGAACATCGCCGACAACAAGACTCGACTTGCACAGGGCATCATTGACCTCGCCCATCGTGGAGCCGAACTCATCGTTTTGCAAGAACTGCACAACTCCCTCTACTTCTGTCAAGTGGAAAACGTAGACAACTTCGACCTTGCGGAACCCATCCCTGGTCCATCTACTGATTTCTACGGTAAGTTAGCCAAAGACCTCGGTGTGGTCATCGTTACTTCTCTCTTTGAACGCCGTGCTCCTGGACTTTACCACAACACTGCCGTAGTCATAGAGAAAGACGGAACCATCGCTGGCAAATATCGTAAGATGCACATTCCCGACGACCCTGCCTACTACGAGAAGTTCTATTTCACTCCCGGTGACTTAGGATTTCATCCTATCCAGACA
>CAKQXI010000186.1 GCA_934281565.1 uncultured Prevotella sp. | reverse complement strand
GAGCATACTCGTATGGCAACTTAGCCACGGAGTTCAACGAAGCCAAGAGACCATTCTTCTCTGCACCGTATGATGGATTAGCACCCGGAGCCAAAGGAGCACCAGCAGGACGACCATCAGGCATATTGCTTGTATACTTACCATAAACCACATTTGACGTAATGGTCAAGATTGAGGTTGTAGGCTCAGAATTACGATAAGTATGATGCTTCTTAATCATGTTCATGAATGTCTTCAACAACCATACGGCAATCTCGTCAGCACGTTCGTCATCGTTGCCATAACGTGGGAAGTCACCCTCGGTCTTGAAGCTCAATGGGAAACCAGTCTCGTCACGAACAATGTTTACCTTGGCATACTTGATGGCAGAGATAGAATCAACGACATGACTAAAGCCAGCGATGCCAGTGGCGAACGTACGGCGAACATCCGTATCTATGAGTGCCATTTCCGCAGCCTCATAGAAGTACTTGTCGTGCATATAATGAATGAGGTTCAATGTCTTCACATAGACACTTGCCAACCAATCCATCATATCCATGAAACGAGGCATAAACTCATCGTATGTCACGACATCACCCTCGATGGCACGATACTTAGGACCACACTGCTCACGAGTCTTGGAGTCTACGCCACCAGAGATAGCGTATGTCAAGCACTTAGCCAAGTTGGCACGAGCACCGAAGAATTGCATCTCCTTACCAGTCTGGGTAGCGGACACACAGCAGCAGATGCTATAATCATCACCCCATATCGGGCGCATCACATCATCGTTCTCATACTGGATAGAACTTGTCTTCACAGAAATCATAGCTGCATAACGCTTGAATGTCTTTGGCAAGCGAGAGCTATACAACACAGTCAAGTTTGGCTCTGGCGAGGGTCCCATGTTCTCCAATGTATGAAGGAAACGGAAGTCGTTCTTGGTAACCATCGAGCGACCATCCTGTCCCATACCGCCTACTTCCAGTGTTGCCCAAACAGGGTCACCAGAAAAGAGTTGGTTATATGAAGGGATACGAGCGAACTTCACCATGCGGAACTTCATGACCAAATGGTCTATCAATTCCTGCGCCTCATCTTCCGTAAGCACGCCCTCGTTCAAATCACGCTGGATATAAATGTCAAGGAATGTTGAAATTCGTCCTACCGACATGGCTGCGCCATTCTGGGTCTTTACAGCACCGAGATAACCGAAATACAACCATTGTATTGCCTCGCGAGCATTCTTGGCAGGCTGAGATATGTCGAACCCATACATCAAAGCCATTTGCTTCAAGCCGTTGAGAGCCTTGATTTGCATGGAAACTTCCTCACGGAGGCGGATTACCTCATCTATCATCTCACGGTCGCCCATGTTCATCAGGTCGTTCTGTTTCTCTTGGATCAAATAGTCAATGCCATAAAGAGCCACACGGCGATAGTCGCCTACGATACGACCACGACCATACGTATCAGGCAGCCCAGTAAGAATATGATTATGGCGCACGTGCTTCATCTCTGGCGTGTAAGCATCGAAAACACCGTCATTGTGAGTTTTGCAATACTCATGGAATATCTCATGCAGCTTTGCCGATGGCTCGTAACCGTATGTAGTACAAGCCTGCTCAGCCATCTTGATGCCACCGTATGGCATAAAGGCACGCTTCAAAGGTTTATCGGTCTGGAGTCCGACCACCTTTTCCAAATCCTTGGTGTTCTCGCCGATATAGGCAGCCTTATAAGCTGTCAATCCTGAAACAACCTCCGTCTCCATATCAAGGACGCCACCTTTGGCACGTTCCTCTTTCTGGAGTTCTTTCAACATACCCCAAAGGGTATTTGTTGCCTGAGTAGGTTCTGCAAGGAACGACTCGTCGCCGTCATAGCTCGTGTAGTTGTTCTGAACAAAGTCACGAAGATTGACTTCCGTTTGCCACTTGTTTCCTTTGAAACCTCTCCATTCTGTTCTCATAATCCAATACTTATTTTAGTTAATAATTATATGACAATATATATAGAATGTCCAATTACTTGTTTCGGTTGCAAAGATAACATATTTATATGGAAAAAGAAAAGGAAAAACTGTTAATTCCTTTTCTCTTTCCATAAAATCACCATTTATTAGTATTTTGGTAAACACTTACTCCTGCACAGGGGCTTTCCTGAGCAAACTCAAGCCTATGCTCAATACCAAGACCCCAAGAATAATGCAAAGTGACAGCACGGCATCTATGTTCACCCATTCATGGACAAGCATCTTAACACCAATGAAAAGCAACAACACACATACACCTGTCTTCAAGTAACGGAACTTGTCTGCTATGGCGGACAGCAAGAAAAACATGGCTCGCAAGCCCAGTATGGCAAAGATATTCGAGAAGAACACCACATAGGGGTCAAGCGATACCGAGAACACGGCAGGAATGCTGTCGAAAGCAAATATCAAGTCACTGAACTCTATCACCAAGACTGTTACGAACAGAGGAGTAAACAATAGCTTGCCACCTTTGCGCAAGAAAAATCTATCGCCCTC
Organism: uncultured Prevotella sp.; assembly: GCA_934281565.1. Lineage (GTDB taxonomy): Bacteria > Bacteroidota > Bacteroidia > Bacteroidales > Bacteroidaceae > Prevotella. Next base: position 764 of record CAKQXI010000186.1, on the reverse strand, counting down.
AAATTGAGGATGAATACGACCTGTCTTTGACAAGAAGCGTACCAAAGGATGTTTTTCTACATCCATATCCTCTGGCTTATTGCGATTTACATACATCTTGACACCACTATATATCAACACGACGCCAAAGACGAGCAACACCCAGTCAAAACGGCTAATGATGGCTGCACCCACGAAGATAAAGACAAAGCGAAGTACAATGGCTCCCAAGATACCCCAGTTGAGCACATGCTGGTACTCGTTCTTCCCTACTCCGAAAGAAGTGAATATCATCATCATCACAAAGAGATTGTCGACCGAAAGGGTCTTCTCTATCAAATAACCAGAGATATAGGAGATTGTCATATAATGACGGTATTGCTGCAAACCATCCTCAAAATCATCTGGATTGAGTTTCAGATGGGAAGCATAACGAGAAGCTACAGCCTGCAAGTCATGAAAGTTTTCTATGCCATGCACCATGTCGCCATGGAACCACAAGAATACAGAAAACAACAATGCCAATCCTATCCACACAGCCGTCCACGTACCAGCTTCCTTGATGGAAACAACATGCGCCTTGCGGTCGATGACCAACATATCCAATACCAAGATTGCAGCAATAAAGACTATAAATCCTCCTAAGAATAACAATTCCGACAAATGTATCATTTCTTGACTAAAATTATATTTTTTTAATATTCATACCCTCTTTTTACCTTTAAACCTGCTCCGTATCAACTCCGTACCATCTCCGTACCAAGTCCGTACCAACTCCGCAACAA
>CAKQXI010000185.1 GCA_934281565.1 uncultured Prevotella sp. | reverse complement strand
AAGAGCCACGAGCGGGACTCGAACCCGCGACCCACGCATTACGAATGCGTTGCTCTACCAACTGAGCCATCATGGCATGCTTTTACATAAGCAGATGCAAAGGTAATGAAATATTTTTAATTCTGAAAATAAATATCATCCATTAACCTACATTAACAGAAAAAGACTGCTAACTCTAAAGAGAGCCAGCAGCCTTTTCATTTATTTGAATGTCAATTCGTCTTTGTTTGGACTTTTCCCGATGCTGATAGTGGCACCTTTCTCAAGTTTTCCACTGATAAGAAGTTCGCAGACGCCATCCTCAATATAAGTCTGGATAGCACGTTTCAGAGGACGAGCTCCAAACTGAATGTCATAGCCCTTGCTTGCCACAAACTCCTTCGCCTTGTCGGAAATCTGGATGTCATAGCCTAAGTCATTCACTCTCTTAAAGAGATTTTTTAGCTCCAAGTCGATAATCTTCTTGATTGCCTCCAAGTCGAGCTGGTCGAAAGTGATGATTTCATCAAGACGATTTAAGAACTCAGGGGCAAACTGCTTGCTCAAACTCTTTTGGATGATGCTGCGAGCATACTCCTTGTCTTTCTCGTCCATGAATTTCTTGCCCAAGCCACTGGCATTGAAGCCTACACCACGGCTGAACTCTTTCAGTTGACGGGTTCCAGCATTTGAGGTCATGATGATGATCGTGTTGCGGAAGTCGATAAAACGCCCATTGCCGTCAGTCAATCTGCCTTCGTCAAGAACCTGCAACAAGAGATTGAATATCTTGCCACTTGCTTTCTCTATCTCATCGAGCAATACGATGGAATAAGGCTTGCGACGTACCTTTTCCGTTAGTTGACCACCTTCCTCATAACCCACATATCCTGGAGGTGCGCCTACCAATCGAGAGGTGTTGAATCCCTCGGAGTATTCACTCATATCAACACGTATCAAGGCATCGGAAGAACCAAACATTTCTTCTGCCAATTTTTTAGCGAGATATGTTTTACCAACACCCGTTGGTCCAAGGAACATAAAAGCACCGATAGGGTGGTTAGGGTCTTTCAGTCCGATACGGTTGCGTTGGATAGCTTTCACTATCTTCTCGATGGCATTGTCTTGAGCAATGACATTGCTTTTCAGTACGTTAGCCATATTCTTCAAGCGAATACCCTCGGCTTCAGCCATACGCTGAACAGGGATGCCTGTCATCGAGCTGACAACTTCAGCAACGTATGTGGCATCAACAGGGATGCGCCTCTCATCGCCTGAGTTCTCCCAACTGTCACGCATGGTCTCCAGCTCGTCTTCCATTTGCGTTTGCTGGTCACGGTAGCTTGCTGCCAATTCAAAGTTCTGGCTGCTAACGGCAAGTTGCTTCTTAGCCTTCACCTTTTCAATATTCTCTTGAAGTTCGAGAATAGGTTGTGGTACAGAAGCATGGCTGATATGTGTTCTTGAACCTACTTCGTCAAGAACATCAATAGCCTTGTCTGGGAAAAAGCGATCTGTCACATAGCGGTCTGTCAATTTGACACAAGCCTCCAATGCCTCATCGCTGTAACTCACGGTATGGTGTTGCTCATACCTGTCTTTGATGTTGTGGAGAATTTGAAGCGTTTCCTCTGGTGTCGTAGGATTGATTATCACTTTTTGAAAACGTCTCTCCAAGGCACCGTCTTTCTCGATGCTGTTGCGATATTCGTCAAGGGTGGTGGCACCAATGCACTGTATGGTACCCCTCGCCAAGGCAGGTTTCAGGATGTTTGCAGCATCCATTGTCCCCTGTGCGCTACCAGCACCAATGATTGTATGTATCTCGTCAATGAAGATGATGATGTCAGGATTTTCCTCCAGCTCATTGATCAATCCCTTAATGCGTTCCTCAAACTGACCACGATATTTGGTACCAGCGACGATGGCTGTCATATCAAGGTCGACGACACGCTTATTATATAAGGTCGGGGAAACCTGTTGCTTGTTAATGAGTTGTGCCAGTCCCTCGACAATCGCACTTTTTCCAACTCCAGGCTCACCGATTAATATAGGGTTGTTTTTCTTGCGTCTGCCAAGGATTTCAATGACACGCATAATCTCACGGTCTCTGCCAACGACTGGGTCTAACTTGCCATCAGAGGCAGCCTTGGTCAGGTCGTGGCTAAACTTGTCAAGAAAAGGAGTCTTGCGCTTAGGATGCTTGTTGGCTGTGGATGTAGCCTGCTTTTTCTTGTTGCCGTCAGAGGAAGATGGCTTGTTGGCCCCGAATAGGTCATCATCATGATCGAGGTCATCGAAATCATCCTCGTCGGGTATGGAATATCCATCAACGGCAGGGGCATTGTCCATGCCAGAGAGGTATGTCTTCAACGTGTCATAATGAATGTCAAACCCTTCCAGCACCTTTCTTGCCTCGCTTGTGCCATCGGAGTTGAGGATTGCCAGCAACAGATGCTCTGCTCCTACAGACTCTTGATGGTTGTTGCGTGCTTCGGTGATGGCACGGCGAAGCAGCATATTGCTTGCCTCGGTATAAGGGATTTCCTCGTCTGAGTCATAGACAGCGAAGTGGTTGACTTGGATACGGCTTTCCAGCTCATCTTTCAATCCACCAGGATTTATCATGTATTCCTCAAAAATGTTGGCAACCGTCTGTGAATCCACGTTCAATATGCCCAGCAAGATATGCTCTGGAGTAATCTCGCGACATGCCAAGCGTTGGGCTTCTTGGCGGCTACGTTCCAAAATTTCTATTACTTTATCTGAAAAAGGACTTGTCATACTCTAATTGTTATTTTCGTATTTCATGTGCAAAGTTACACAATATCTGGTTAATAACAAAACTTATGCCATTTTTTTTGCGATGAAGCCACATTCCTAATTTGTCCTACTTTATCTCACAGAGGGAACCCTTGGCATTCTCCGTATCAAGTCCGTACCAACTCCGTACCATCTCCGTACCAACTCCGTATCAGGTCAAATAATATCCCCAAAAAACAAATAATCCTAAATAAAGGCTATTTTTCCGCTCTAAAGCTTTCGGGAATGGAAAAATGTTTGTATCTTTGTCGAGCATTTGAAAAGGGTAAAATCGCTTAGAGGGCATTTAAATGGCTTTTTTCGCAATTTTCCCCTTGAAAGGCAAGGATTGAGAATAGTAAATAATAACATTCATAATTTAAATGGACGAAAATCAGACTTTTGATCATGACAGGATCATGAAAATCAACATCGAGGAAGAAATGAAGTCTTCGTATATCGACTATTCCATGTCGGTAATCGTGGCTCGTGCCCTCCCTGATGTTCGCGATGGTTTCAAGCCAGTGCATCGCCGTA
>CAKQXI010000184.1 GCA_934281565.1 uncultured Prevotella sp. | reverse complement strand
GCGTACTTCTTCCACAGAGGTAACGGTCATTGGTAACTTCGATTCTGAGTCTAAGTTCCAGAAGATGGATGGCTCTATCGTGAACATACTGTCCCAGACAGGTCGTGGTTACTTCATCACAGGTCTTATCGGTGTTGGTCAGGAACCTACCAATCATGCGCTCAAGGACATCGCCAAGGTAGCGAAGTCATTTGAGAACTGGAACCGTCCTATCCTCCTTTTGTTCGAGGATGAGGTGGCAGCCAAGAAGTTCAAGCCAGAGGAGTTCCCTGGTCTTCCTAAGACTGTGATGTTTGGTATTGACAAGGATGGTGCGCTTCGCAAGCAGATTGCTGCCAACATGAAGCTCACGAACAAGACTCTGCTTCCTATCTTCTTTATCTCCGATACTTTCAACCGTGTAGTTTACATCTCTCAGGGTTATACTATCGGACTGGGTGAGCAGATGGAAACGGTCATTAAGAAATTGTAGCATGAAGAAAATATTAGCAATAACCTTGTTGCTCATGGTATCATGGCAACTGACTTTCGCTGCGGATGGGCACTTCATGACGGACGGTGCCTACCGCAGTAGGGTAGAGACTGCTTTCAAGCAGAAAATGGACTTGGTGGGAAAGAAATTCTTCGATACCAAGAGACTAAAGCCTACTATGGCTGAAAACGAAGCATTAGAATTTCTCTATGCTTATATGCCTGTGGCTGATGTCACTGACTACCCAACATCTTTCTATCTCCAGAATGTGAAGTCTACTTTCAAGGCTCGCAAGGAAATGAGTTGGGGTAATAAAGTACCAGAACTATTGTTTCGTCACTTCGTGTTGCCTCTCCGTGTGAACAATGAGAACCTTGATGATTCTCGTGAGGTGTTCTATAAAGAACTGAAAGACCGTGTGAACGGTATGAGTATGTATGATGCTATCTTGGAGGTAAACCACTGGTGTCATGAGAAAGTGGTGTATCTACCAACAGATGCTCGTACGCTCTCACCATTGGCAACGGTTCAGTGTGCTTACGGTCGCTGTGGCGAGCAGAGTACCTTTACCGTCGCTGCTCTCCGTGCCGTAGGCATCCCTGCTCGTCAAGTATATACTCCTCGTTGGGCACATACTGATGATAATCATGCTTGGGTAGAGGCTTGGGCTGATGGCAAGTGGTATTTCCTTGGTGCTTGTGAGCCAGAGGCAGTATTAAATCTTGGTTGGTTCAATGCACCAGCTTCCAGGGCTTTGTTGATGCACACGGATGTGTTTGGCGACTATAACGGTCCTGAGGAAGTGATGCAACGTACAGCTTATTCTACTACCATCAACTTGATAGATAACTATGGTTCTTCCGCTCATACTGATTTCATCGTCTTAGATCAGCAGGGGAATAAAGTAGATGGTGCTCGTGTTGATTTCAAGATATATAACTATGGAGAGTTCTATCCTGCGGTTACCAAATATACTGATGCTGACGGCAAAACTTCCTTGACGGCAGGCAAGGGTGATATGTTGGTATGGGCTTCCAAGAATGGCAAGTATGGCTTTGCCAAGGCTTCTTTTGGCAAAGACCAAGTTGTCACTATCTATCTGAACCATGATACTCATCAGTTTACCGTTTATAAGGACTCTTTCGACATTGTTCCGCCTCCAGAGAAAGTGACATTGCCTACAATGACTGACAAGCAGCGTGCTAAGAACTTGGAACGCTTGGCTTATGAGGATTCGGTTCGTCATGCTTATTTAGCTACTTTCTTGAATAAGGAAACAGCACGTAAGGTTGCCGAGGAAAATGGTTTACCAGCCGATAAAGTCGCAGACTTGTTGGTTACTTCCACTGGCAATCATGATGTCATTCTCCAGTTCTTGGTAGAGCACAAAGAAAATCTTGACCGTGCAGTAGCATTATTGTCTTCGTTAAGTGGCAAGGACTTGAAGGATATGCCTCTTGCCATCTTGGACGATAACTTCAATGCCAAGAGCAATCAGCTTTGTCCTCGTGTGGAGAACGAGATGATAATCCGTCCATTCAAGCAGTTCTTTGAGAAAGCGTTTCCTAAGAAAGAGGCTGATAAGTTCCGCCAGAATCCTGCTGAATTGGTGGCTTGGGTGAAAGCGAACATCCGTATCAACCCAGATAAGAAAGTAAAGGCATTTGCCCAGACTCCTGTTGGCGTATGGGAATCAAGGCTTACGGACAATCGTTCTCGCAAGATATTCTTTGTTGATGTGGCTCGTAGCTTAGGTATTGAGGCGCAAGTGGATCCTGTGACCAAGAAACCGCAATATAAGGAGAATGGTCAGTGGGTGGATGTTGATTTCGAGGCTGCTACTCAGAATACACCAGAAACTGGTATCTTGAAGATTGCTTACCATGACAATAAGACGGTGGACAATCCTAAGTATTACAGTCACTTTACCATCAGCCGTCTCAACGAGGATGGCACTACAAGCCTCTTGGAGTTCAACGAGGGTGAAGTAGACATGGGTGGCGGAGTAAGCTGGGCAAGTACCTTTAAGGATGGTGTCTCGCTCGATGCTGGCAAGTATGTGCTTGTTACTGGTACTCGTCTTGCCAACGGTGGTGTGCTGTCTTCCGTACAGTCGTTCCGTGTCGAGGCAAACAAGACTACTACCCTTGATATGGAGTTGCGTACCAGCCAAGGCGATGTTACGGTCATTGGTAACTTCGACTCTGAGTCTAAGTTCCAGAAAATGGATGGCTCCGAGGTAAGCATTCTTTCTCAGACAGGTCGTGGTTACTTTATCATGGGACTTATTGGTGTTGGGCAGGAGCCTACCAATCATGCACTTCGTGACATAGCCAAGGTTGCCAAGACATTTGAGGACTGGAACCGTCCAATGCTTCTCTTGTTTGAGGATGAGGCTGCTGCGAAGAAGTTCAAGGCAGAGCAGTTCCCCGGTCTTCCTAAGAACATCATCTTTGGTATTGACAAGGGTGGTGTTCTTCGTAAGCAGATGGTGGCAGATATGAAGTTAGCCAATGCTACTCTCCTACCAATCTTCTCCATCTCCGATACATTCAACCGTGTTGTCTATATCTCCCAAGGATATACGATCGGGCTTGGTGAGCAAATGGAGGCTGTCATCAAGAGGTTGTAATAGAACGTATTTCATAATATAATAAGGCGGAATAGTTCTCTGACTATTCCGCCTTATTATGTTTCTTTCTTAACCATTCACGATTTTGTCTTCTCTGGTTAGCTATTTCCTTTGCCCTCTTGTCACAGGGTTTGGCAATTTGCTTTAATTTCTCAATATTGAAACTCATATTGTTGTTTTTTAATGCTGCAAAAATAATGTTTTTATCAATAAAAAGCAAGAAAAAAGCAGTAATTAGCTCAAAAGTTCATGTAAATTATGTATCTTTGCACCAAACTAAATAAAATATAGGAGGAAACAAGTATGAT
>CAKQXI010000183.1 GCA_934281565.1 uncultured Prevotella sp. | reverse complement strand
AATTATGGCCAACGCGTCCAAAATTCCGTTTTTGAATGCTCTGTCTCGCCTGCTCAATTTACCGAGTTAAGATTAAAGCTATCGGATATCATAGATCATAAAAAAGATAGTATCCGTTTCTATTTCTTGGGAAATAATTATTCTAAAAGGGTTGAATACATAGGTGTCATCACATCCTATAATGTAGAAGACGAACTTATAATATAACTGTTTGCGAACATTAAGCATTAGCAAAAAGCTGGGGTTTTCGCATTCATTGATTGTTAGTCTATTGCACATATCTATTGGCTCTATTTCATCAATAAAGAATCCAAAAAGTTTATTATCGCATAAAGATATTGGTAACAAACTGTAAATGTTTGTGTTATTTGTAATGCGGTCGTATCTTATAGAGGTATGTGGGTTGAAACTTTTGTTGGAGTATACATTGAGGAATAATGATAAGTCGTATCTTATAGAGGTATGTGGGTTGAAACTAACGTCGGAAGTCAGATTGATGAACCTGCCCAAGTCGTATCTTATAGAGGTATGTGGGTTGAAACCGATGACTTGATAACTACCAGAATAATCTTTATGTCGTATCTTATAGAGGTATGTGGGTTGAAACTCTGCTGAATGCTATCACACTGTGCAGAAACCTTGTCGTATCTTATAGAGGTATGTGGGTTGAAACTGGAACAAATTGGAAAAACAGCCAAAGGGACTGCGTCGTATCTTATAGAGGTACGTGGGTTGAAACAAAATAGCTAAGTTTAAGAATTATACAATTCTTGGTCGTATCTTATAGAGGTACGTGGGTTGAAACATTTTTGTCAGTCAAGAATACAAAGGGCAACCAAGTCGTATCTTATAGAGGTACGTGGATTGAAACTGGAATGACAAAATGGTTTGTCGCGCCGAAGGTATGTCGTATCTTATAGAGATACGTGGATTGAAACCTATGGGAATATTTGCTTTAAATACATAACTTTGTCGTATCTTATAAAGGTACGTGGATTGAAACAACCAATGAAGCACTATTCTCGTCCTTGGCTAATGGTCGCATCCTTTACGGGTACGTGGATTGAAACAAATCAATTGTTTCACCAGTGTAATCGCGCGCGGTCATATCTTATAGAGGTACGTGGATTGAAACCTGGAGGAACAGAAAGTGATGGCCTGTTTTTTAGAGTCGCATCCTTTACGGGTGCGTGGGTTGAAACAATCCACGCGACTATGAAAAGTATTGGAAGTTTGGTCGTACCTTATAGAGGTACGTGGGTTGAAACCAGGAACCGACAGCCAGTCCATTTTGGTAAGCTGGTCGTACCTTACAGAGGTACATGAATTGAAACGAGTAAAACGCACCAGCGTTCGTTCCATTATCCGGTCGCATCCTTTAGGGGTGCGACACGGCAATATTTGGGACTAGCAACAGTTCTAATGTTTTACAGGGATGATTGCATCATAATCATTATTCTTCATTTTATTATTTCAAGCCATGTATATTCACCTCTCAACTCACAACTTATTAAATTATCAATTTCTTTATTTTACCATGCAAAACAGAACTACTCCACCCTTCTTCTTTACACGCTTTTGCATAATCGTCACGATGTAACTTATTATCTATCAGAAACAATTTCAAAAAATGAGTCCAAGTAAGCTTTTTCGATAAATCAGACACTACTTCAACTTCTGGAAAATATACAAAGAATAACTCCATTTGAAGCAAGTGTCTAATTTCAAATTCTTTACCATAGCGTTTCACTAATTCACGAGAAAGATCTTTAAAAGTATCTATCCGATGAAGTGTTGCCTCTTTACTATAAACATCTTGTTTAATTAGTCTACCGATTTCCCAATACAATAAGCTTTTGTCAGCATTCAATCTTTGACTACCTTTCTTCTGTGATTTTTCAATTAAAAAAAGAATATTACAGAGTAAGCCATCCAATGTTTTCATGTGCTCCAGATTTAATATTAATGCACAAATATAAACCACAGAAATCAAAACCACAATTATTTTAGCACATATTCACACATGTAACACAAATCAAATAAATTAGCTGAATTACACACATATAAAATACATTAGCTGAAAAATTACATATGATAAAGGGACTGTCTCACATCTGAAGACAGCCCCTTTCAATTGACTTACACTAATAAAATAAATTAGCTGTTTCAACCCACACACCCCGCAAGGTATGACAAAATACCTTGCAAAGGTAACAATCCAATCCTATTTACACAATCACCCTACTTTTATTCTATCAGCAACAGTTCTTCCACCCAAGCCCCATCCAATACCAGTCCTGCCTGCAGATCATAGCAACTCGGGTCCTCCAAAATGAATACGCCTGAATATTCGATGACTTTACCACACCGCACCAGTTCTTCAAAATCCCACTTTCTCACAGATACACTATATTGTTGCAACTTGCGTAATAACCAAAACTCCAGACCTTTTTCTTTCAACTCTCTAATAAGATCTGCTCCATCTACATAATTGACCAGGATGGAAACAGAATTCTTATCATCAATCAGGCAGAACTTCTCGGCAGCAGTTGCAAACATAAAGTTCATTTCTGCAAAACCTTTATATAACAGACCTTTTACATCTGCTTTATCAAAGGTATTACAATTACCATAAAAGAGTATAAAATAACGAGCCATAACAGCCGGATCAAACAAATCCGTACGATCAGACACCCGAAGCAGTTCTCTCAAAGCAGCCGCCCCCTTTCCCATCAAACCACGTAAAGTACTATTCTCCAGTTTGAAGACAAAGACCTGTCCCAACTCACCCTTCTTATTTAACTTGCCTTCCCGGTTACATCTTCCGGCAGCCTGTATGATTGAATCCAGACCGGCAAATGCACGGTACACTACCGGGAAATCAATATCTACCCCGGCTTCAACCAACTGCGTGCTTATCACACGAACCGGTTCATTGTCCTTCAATTTCTGCTTGATCAATTTTATCACTTCCATGATATGTACGGAACACATCATACGCGATAGATGCAAAGTTCCTTCAGGCATCCGCTGATAAAGCTCCCGCGCCTCTTTTCGGGTATTTACAATACATAATACACAATCATATCCGGACAGTTCGTCGGCAAGGTCATCGAAAGTCGTGGTCGATTCCGGCCAATGCAATTCTACCCGCTTAAAAGCCTCAAACAAATGATCATGCACGGAAGTAATTTCTGTCACGGGACTCTTCAATCCGCTAAAAGCCTTCTGCCCCGTTCCGATACGACCGGCAAAAACAGGTAATGTCGCTGTGGTAAACAAAATACTGGTTTTAAAAGACGATTGCAGGCTCTGCAAGATATCCAATATCGGCTGTAAAAATTCAACCGGCAACATTTGCGCCTCATCCAGAATAACAACCGAATTACAGATATTATGTAACTTCCGGCACCGCGAAGTCCGGCAAGCATACAGCGACTCGAAGAACTGTACATTTGTCGTCACAATAATCGGAGCATCCCAGTTTTCCGTTGCCAACTGGGAAGGAGACCGTTCGTCATTACTATCCGGCTGCAAATTACTATGATGCTCCACCACATTCTCCGCTCCGAAAATATCCCGGAGCACGGCAGCCGTCTGTACAATAA
>CAKQXI010000182.1 GCA_934281565.1 uncultured Prevotella sp. | reverse complement strand
GATAACCTTGATGCTGAACATCTTCAACGCCACTGGGATAACCACAATAGTCAGCAACTCCATCACGATTTGCAAGACAAACATCAGTGATACGTCACTCGCCATATCGGTTGGCTCCAATATCTCGCACTCATATAAGGCTACCAACAAGAGTGCAAGCACTACCATAAAGAGGAAGTTGGTCATCAATATTCGTTGCGTAAATCTTAAGTTCATAACAATTTTATGTAATGTTAAATGTTAAGTGTTAAATGTTAAATTAATGTTGAATGTTGAGTGTTGAATGTTGAATTGTTTTTAATTAAGAATTAATAATTAGGCTTGCGCCCTATTAACTATAAACTATCAACTGTAAACTATTAACTATAAAAAATTCTTAATTACCAAACGGTGTTCGGTTGAGGATAGACCTACCCAAGGTTACCTCATCGGCATACTCCAGCTCATCACCTACGGAAATGCCTCTGGCGATGACAGACACCTTGACAGGATATGATGCCAACTTGCGAGCAATATAGAAGTTGGTCGTATCACCCTCCATCGTACTGCTCAACGCCAATATCACTTCCGAGACACCACCTTCGGCGACACGAGCCACCAACGACTCTATCTCAATATCGGCAGGTCCTATGCCATCCATCGGTGAGATTATACCACCCAAGACATGATAAAGTCCATGAAACTGCTGCGTGTTCTCCACAGCCATCACATCCTGCACGTTCTCCACCACACAAACCGTGGAAGCATCACGCCGTGGGTCGCCACATATCGGGCATACCTCGGTATCGCTCACATTATGGCATATCTTGCAATACTTCACCTCTTTCTTCATGCGAGAGATGGCATTGGCAAACTGCATCACCTCGTCATCACTGCGACGAAGCATATTGAGAACAAGGCGCAAAGCAGTCTTGCGCCCTATTCCTGGCAGCTTGGCGAACTCGCCAACTGCTTTTTCCAACAATGCCGAAGGATATTGCTGTATCATTATAGATATACTCCTACGCCAATACGGAACCCAACGGTAGAATACTTAGAATTGTTCTTGAAGCTCTGGTCATAATAGAGCGCTGGCTCAATGGTGACCGTGCGACTCACGAAGAAAGAGTAGCCAAGCTCTACGCCGGGCATCACATCATTATAGTCGCTGGAAGAAAGGATCTTTATGCCTGCGCCAAGATAAAGTCCATTCTGTATGATATAATAACGTCCCTGTGCACCAATGGAGAAAGTATCGTCCACGCCCTTGGCACCAGAGTGATTGTAAGAAATCTGCCCTACTCCCATCAAGTTATTGGCAAAGAGGTAGCCCACCTGCGCATTGATACCAAGATTGAAATCCTGAGAATCATTATAACTCATATTAAGCCCAGACAAAGAGGCTCCACAATATACCTTTCCCTTTTCAAACTGTGCATTGGCAGCCATCACCGTAAAGAGCGCCACCAGCATAAGAACTAACTTTTTCATACGCGAAATGTGTTTAGAATTAATACTTTAATATATATTTTTACTTGTCTTCTGATACTTGGCATACCATGAGAAGAACCATACCAAGGCAATTACCAAGACTACGACACTGCCCACATAGGCGACAGTATCCTGCAAGCCAAACGCCTGCTTGGAAACCAACAAGAAGGTAGAGCATATCACAGTCATAAACAAAGCTGGCACCAAGGTAATGACAAACGGTTTGTGCTGCTGAACCAAATATACCGTCAGTGTCCAGAGCGTGAATACAGAAAGTGTCTGGTTAGCCCATCCGAAATACTGCCAGATAACATTGAAGCCATCTGGGTTCTCCATCTGCCATAGCAATATCAAGATGGCTACGACGAACATCGGGATACAGATGTAAAGACGGCGGCGCATGGAATGTTGCTCCAAGCCGATAAACTCCGCTATGATAAGTCGAGCACTGCGGAACGCCGTATCACCGCTCGTGATTGGGGCGGCAACGACACCCAACAAAGCCAGAATGCCACCTGCAATGCCCAGCCAACTGGAGCATACTATCTTGACAACTGTCGGTGCATCAAAGAACTGAACCAAGGTCTTGCCACCATGAGCCTGAGCCGTGAACTGCTCCACGACATCAGGACTTACGCACTCTCTCCAGCCACCATAATAGAAGAAATACATGGAGACCGTAGCCCAAATCAAAGCCACAATTCCCTCGGTAATCATCGCACCATAGAATATAGGGCGACCCATTCGCTCATCTTTCATACAACGAGCCATCAATGGACTCTGTGTCGCATGGAAACCACTGATGGCACCGCAAGCTATGGTGATGAACAAGCATGGGAACAAAGGGTTCTTGCCCATGAACGAAGAAGTACCCAGCCACGCAGGGTCGGCGTTCTTGTCGCAAGCAGCCAAGTTGCTCCAAAGTTCTGGGATGTCCGGCATCTTGACGAACAAGCCTATCATCAAGGCTCCTGCCATAAACAACAACGAGAATGCAAATATAGGATATACCTTGCCGATAATCTTGTCGATAGGCAACAAGGTCGCTATCACATAATAAATGAAGATAATGATAATCCACATCATCTTGCTCCCCCAAATATCCTCTAAGATAATGGCTGGACTATATACGAAAACCACTCCTACCATCATCAAGAGCAGCACGGAGAATACCAACATGACTTTCTTGGTGGCATCGCCCAGATACTTGCCTACCAACCCCGGCAGACCAGAACCACCATTGCGAACACTCAACATACCACTCATGTAATCGTGCATAGCACCTGCGAAAATACAGCCGAAGACAATCCATAGATATGCCACAGGACCATACCATGCGCCCATGATGGCACCAAAGATAGGACCCGTTCCTGCAATGTTGAGGAACTGAATCATAAATATCTTCCAACTTGGTAATACGATGAAGTCGACACCGTCGGCTTTTGTGACTGCTGGCGTAGGACGGTCGTCAGGACCAAACACATGCGCAACAAACTTGCCGTAAAGCAGGTAACCCAGCACAAGGGCAACCAAACTTGCCATGAAACTAATCATATTTCTTTTATTTTACTTTGAATTTCGCGGCAAAAATAACATTTTTATTTGAAATAAGAGAAAAAATCCGTATCTTTGTTGCCAAATTGGAAAGATTATGCGTAAGATATATATATTACTGGTACTATTCTCAATTGTTTTGGCATCCTCTGCCCAAAGCATCGTGTTCAACAACCAAGCACCCAAACATGAAGTGCGTGCCGTGTGGCTGACTACCATTGGTGGTATAGATTGGCCTCACTCCTACTCCCAGTCCAGCAGGTCGGCTGAGAAACAGAAAAAGGAGTTATGCTCTATCCTCGACCAGTTGAAAAAAGCCAAGATCAACACCGTGCTCATACAAACTCGTATCCGAGGCACTATGATTTACCCATCCTCCTACGAGCCATGGGATGGTTGTCTTTCTGGGTTCCCCGGCAAAAGCCCTGGCTATGATGCCTTGCAGTTCGCCACCGACGAATGCCATAAGCGTGGCATGGAAATCCACGCTTGGATTGTCACCATACCAGTAGGCAAATGGGATGCCCTCGGATGCAAGTCATTGAGACGTCGGTTTCCAGGACTTATCCAGAAAATAGATGCCGATGGCTATATGAACCCCGAGGATGCCCG
>CAKQXI010000181.1 GCA_934281565.1 uncultured Prevotella sp. | reverse complement strand
AATGTGAAAACTAATTATTGCTATAAAGCTATACACTTCAAGCCCCAGCTGCTCTGTGAAGAACGGCTGGGGCATTTTTATGTCTCGCAGATTGCGCAGATTTACGCAGATTTTCTTCTACAATCTTCCGCAGATTTTTATTTCTTTAGCCACTTATCCATCCAAGAGAAGAACGTGCGCTGCCAGAGGATACCATTCTGAGGTTTCAGTACCCAGTGGTTTTCATCAGGGAAGATAAGGAGTTCGGCAGGGATGCCACGCATACGGGCTGCATTGAAAGCACCCATACCTTGGTTGGCATTGATACGATAGTCTTTTTCACCGTGGATGCAGAGGATAGGAGTATCCCACTTGTCTACGAACTTATGCGGACTGTTCTCGTATGTCTTTTTGGCATTGGCAGTCTGGTCCTTGTTCCAATAAGCATCCTCATACTCCCAGTTGGAGAACCAAGCCTCCTCGGTGTCGGTGTACATACTCTCAAGGTTGAACGCACCGTCATGAGAGAGGAATGCCTTGAAGCGTTTGTTGTGATGACCAGCGAGATAATATACGGAGAAACCACCGAAGCTGGCACCTACGCAACCCAAGCGGTCTTTGTCAACGTATGGCAAGTTATTGGCAGCATCGTCGATGGCAGAGAGATAATCATTCATGCACTGACCTGTCCAGTCACCGCTGACTTCCTCGTTCCATTCACTTCCAAACCCAGGGAGACCACGACGGTTAGGCAATACTACCACATAGCCATTGGCTGCCATGATCTGGATGTTCCAACGATAGCTCCAGAACTGGCTGACTGGACTTTGAGGACCACCCTCGCAGAAAAGGAGAGTAGGGTATTTCTTGTTGGCATCGAAATGAGATGGCAACATAATCCATACCAACATCTTCTTGCCATCAGTGGTTTTCACCCAACGCTGTTCGCACTTGCCTAATGACAACTGCTTTAAGATATGGTCGTTCTCATGAGTGAGTTGCTCAACCTTGGTGCTCTTGATGTCTTTGCCAGGGGTAACTATGTAGATGTCGGTAGGAGCCGACATACTGGCACGAGTGGCTAAGATCTTGTTGCCGTTGTTAGCCAAGGCAATACTGCCAAAGTCAGCCCAGTCATTGGTAAGCTGCTTGACCTCACCCTTGAAGTTGGTTTGGTACATATTGATGGTGGCATGCCATACACCGATGAATGACAGAGATTTGCTGTCCTTGTTCCATATAAAGGCATCCACATTGGAATCGAACTTCTCGGTTACGTAGTTCTTCTTACCAGTGGCAAGCTCATAGACACAAAGACGATTGCGGTCGCTCTCATATCCGTCACGAGCCATGCTTTGCCAAGCCACGTACTTACCGTCTGGCGAGAACTGAGGATTGGTATCATAGCCAGGGTTGTTCTTCAAGTTCTCTGGAGCATTGACAGCTTGGTGCTTCATGCTCTTGGTAGCATCAATCTTTGGCTCGACATAACCAGCTTCCTTGCAGAGGTTCTTGGTCTCTCGTGTACCTATATTATATAAGTAAATGTCGGAGTCGGTGGAGATAGCGTATTGGACACCCTCTTTCTTGCGACAGGTATAAGCGATAGACTTAGAGTCTGGGCTCCAAGCCAACTGCTCGATTCCACCAAAAGGAGCCATAGGACATTCAAAAGGCTCTCCATTCAATATGTCCTCGCCCTCGGTGATGGCATCGTTGCTGACCTCGGCGACAAAAGGATGGAGAATGCTCTCTACATAGTGATCCCAATGGCGATAGTTCATGTCAGTGACAAGACGACCCGTAGCCAAAGGAAGGTCGGCAGGGTTCTGCTTGATGGTGCCATGGTAAGGCAAAGACTTAATCAAGATTACTTTCTTACCGTCGGGAGCAAACTTGAAGCCCTCGATGTCAAGCTTGTCATGAGTGAGCTGCTTGCGGTCGGAACCATCTGGGTTCATGCTCCAAACCTGTCCGTCACGGAGGAAAGCAATCTTCTTGCCACCATCAATCCAAGTAGCATCACTCTCGCTCTTGGCGTCGTTGGTGAGCTGCTTCTTGTTCTTGCCGTTGGCATCCATGACAAAGAGCATTTGGTGTCCCTTGTTCTCCTTAACGCTGTAATAACCTACTTGGTAGACAATCTGCTTGCCGTCTGGCGAAGCCTCAGTGCCACCGATACGTCCCATAGCCCAAAGAGCTTCTGGGGTCATTAAGTTGCTGGTCAACTTAATGTCATTCTTTCCAATCATAGTTTGTGCATTAGCAAAACTGCCGCTCATGGTTAGGGCGGCAGCGGCTAAAATCATACTTTTTAGCATAATAAAACTTTATTTAGTTTATAGTTTATAGTTAATAGTTTATAGGGCAATCTTGCAGAAAGTGGGGGCAATCTTGCTAAAAGGCGAAGCCTCCTATAAACTATTAACTATAAACTAAAAATTACCCTATAAACTATTAACTGTTAACTATAAATTATATAAACTATTTCAGAGTTTTTTTCTTTTCCTCAAGTTCAGCTTTCTTGCGAGCCATTTCTTCCTGCTGCTGGCGTTGCATCTCTTGGAGAGCCTGCATACGAGCCATCATGCCACTCATCTTCTTAGGATTGCTCTTGTTTTCCTCGTAACGTTTTTCCAAGATGGCAAGGAGTTTCTCGTCATTGGTAGTCTTGCGGAGCGTCCACATGATTGCGGCACTGAAGAACAAAGAAATGAAGTAGTAGAAGTTCAAGCCAGATGAGTAGTCATTGAACATGAAGAAGAAGAACAGTGGCATGAGAAGCATCATCCATTGCATCATCTTCATTTGTTCGGCTTGCTGACCTACCATCTGGTCTTTCTGCTGGCGCATGGTCATCCATGAGTAGAGCAAGTTGGCTATACAGAACAGGATACAAGTCAAGCTCAAGTGATCGCCAATCATCCAGATGTTGGTGTTCCACTCAATAATAGGGTCATAGGTGCTCAAGTCGTTCATCCAAAGGAAGTGCTCACCACGAAGTTGGATGGCGTTTGGCACGAAGTTGAACATGGCAATCCAGATAGGCATCTGTATCAGCATTGGGATACAGCCAGACAATGGGCTGACACCATACTTGGCATACTCTGCCATCATAGCCTGTTGCTTCTGCATCTGGTCCTCTGGCTTGTTATATTGAGCTGTCGCCGCATCGAGCTTTGGTTTCAGTACACGCATCTTCGCAGAACTCATGTAGCTTTTCTTCACCATAGGATAGGTGATGACTTTCAAAAGGAGCGTAATGAGGATGAGCACGATACCCATAGGGAATACCTTGGAGAGCCAATCGAACACGTAGAGCGTGAAGAAACGGTTGATCCAACGCACGATAGGCCATCCCAAGTAAACGAGCTTCTGGAATTCCAAGTCCTTGCCGAAAGTACTCTCTTTCTCAGTGTTCTTCAATATCTGGAAGTCGTTAGGCCCATAGTAGAACTCAAACTCAGATGGTATCTTGCCCGTTGGGTCAAAGGCAGTCTTCATCTTAGCCTGGAACTGTTTCAAGTAGCCAGTGCCTTTCTCCTGTGGGACAGAAGTCATGAGCGAACCTTTCTCAAAGTTACCTTTGGCAACGATGATGGCAGAGAAGAACTGGTTCTTGAAAGACACCCAGTCGATGTTCTCGTCAATGCTTTCATCAATCTTCTCGCTGCCCTCGTTG
>CAKQXI010000180.1 GCA_934281565.1 uncultured Prevotella sp. | reverse complement strand
CACATGTACAAAAGTAACAGTTCGTCAGAGAGCGATTCGGAATAATCGCATCTCCTTGTATCTGGATTATTATCCGGCAGTTCGTAACCCCGAAACGATGCAGATGAGCCGCAGGGAATACCTCGGCATCTACATCTATGCCCATCCGAAGAACGAAATGGAACGGGAGTTCAACAACGATATGTTGAACAAGGCAGAGGCTATCCGCTGCATCCGGGTACAATCGCTCATCAATGAAGAGTTTGGCTTCTTGGATAAGACCAAACAGAAAGCCGACTTCCTCGCCTACTTCAAGAAAATGTGCCGGAATAAAGACCAGAAATGGCAGTTTGTCTATCAGCATTTCTACAACTTCGTCAAGGGACAATGTACCTTTGGCGATGTGAATGTGGATTTATGCAAGAAGTTCCGTGAGTACTTGCTGAACGCCAAGCAACTCAAACACAGCAACCGCCACATTTCCCTCAATTCGGCATCCGGCTACTACTCTACATTCAGAGGATTGTTAAAGATTGCCTATCGAGACAAATGGTTTCGAGAAAACATCAATGACTATCTTGATAAAATAGAGCCACAAGATGTGAAGAAAGAGTATCTGACGCTGGACGAAGTGAAGCAACTCGCTGCCACACCTTGCGACATTCCTGTTCTGAAAGCTGCTTCTCTATTCGCTTGTCTGACAGGCTTACGTATCAGTGACATTCTCAATCTGCAATGGGAAGATTTCACTATCGCTCCCGACCAAGGTTATTGCTTGCGCATCAGGACACAGAAAACACAAACGGAAGCGACACTCCCCATCAGTTACGAAGCCTACGAACTATGCGGAACACCCGGAACAGGCAAAGTATTCAAGGATTTGAAACGGAGCATGATTAATTATCCGCTGAAAAGCTGGCTCAAAAAAGCAGGAATAACGAAACCGATAAGCTTCCATTGCTTCAGGCACAGCTACGCCGTCATACAAATATCCTTAGGTACAGATATTTACACGGTATCAAAGATGCTAACGCATAAGAATGTGTCCACAACTCAGATTTATGCCGATTTGGTCAATTCCAAGAAACGAGAAACAGCCAATAAAATATCACTCAAATAGATATAACTATGAAACGAGGAATCATAACAAACAACGAACAAAGCATCCATATTTCCGATGGTGAAATATGGATGACCGCTTGGGAGCTTGCAGACTTGTTTTATACAACTGCTTGGACTATCCATGCAGCAATTAAGAGAATCCTGAAAGCTAATGTTTTGAGGAGCCACGAAGTTTGTAAGTACATCAAATTGGAGAATGGGAACAATGCCGATGTGTATAATCTCGATATGGTTATAGCCCTATCCTATCAGATAGACACCGGGCATTCCGCAGCATTTAGGAAATAGCTAATAAACAAAGTCGCTCGTAAACAAGATTACAACCTCTTGTTATATTTCAACAAGGATACAAACCATACATTGTATTGCTAATAAGCAATATCTCTATACCCTATTGATTATCTGCATTGTTTACATTAAATGATGCAGATAATTTTTGTTTTTAAGATACACAAGCCTATTTACCCAACTATTTTCATCCAAAAACAAGAAATTTGCAATGCGCTTATTATTAAGAGTGTAACGTGGTGAAAAGTGATGAAATATATCGTCAAAAGCCCATTAACAGGCAAAACTATGGATTTTTTCAAAAATTAATCCTATATATTTGCACACAAACGATTAATACATACCACTATGGAGCAGAAAAAGATAGAACATATAACATTGCATCTGATTGTTTTTGGTACAATCGCAATCATTGGTGTTTTAGCCCGCCAGACCGTGCTACACTATGGTTGGGATGAGTTCAGCAGCTACCTCATTTTAGTGGTAAGCTCCATTATCATGGGAGCCATCTATCTCAATCTGCAAATGGTATTCAGACAACTCCTTTCACCTACAATAGAGAAGTGCTTTATGAGATTTGAATGCTATCGCAACAAGGCTGTAGTCGTAGAAGCTCCAGCAGCAAACTCGGAACTTGCCGGAAGTTCTATAAATTCAAAACCTATCATTTCTGAACCTGAACCCGAAATTGAAATCGAAACTACATCTGACATAACAGAAGAAGTTTCTACTCTATCATATTACGAACCCAACGAAGATGTGGCAGAACTTCCAAAGGAGGAAACCACGCCTTCTACCAACAACACATCTATCGAAGAATCCGACCAGCCATCAGAATACGAGACTCTTCGTGCAAACGCTATGGCAGAGAAAGAACGTGCCTCACAAGAAAAACTCAATAAGGTTATCGCATACACAAAACAAACTTTGGTTTCCTATCTTGATGAAACGGCACTTAATCGCTTGTGTGGATATGTGGCAGAATATTACTTGTTAGATACTCTGCCTAAAGTTGAACCAATAAAGGTCGATTCTCAGTTAAAGACCATTGACATCATGCACTTTGGATGGAATATCGGCAAGGCATTCAGTAAGCCACGCTTACAGACCGCCACTTTTATAAAGAGGGTATTTACCCATACCCTCCGTGATTCGGAAATATCTACTATTGAACGTAAAATGTCGCATACAGAATCAGAATGCAAGATTAAATTAGATAGAAAAATTGCATAACGCAATACCATTAGGCATTGTCCATTGCATCCCAGTAGTCCATATCCATTTTCATGACTTTAAGGACTTTCTCTGTTTGCAATCCCAAGCCATAGTCATAAATATATTCTGTTAATTGCTGACCATTTATCAGGATAATAGTTGGTGAACCGTTAAGGCTTTCCACATATTCCATCGCACCTTTAGAATAATCAGAGGTGGTGATGAATACACCTTTCTTGGATGGTGTTCCTGCAACAGCTCCTACAAAGCTCTGAACCTCATGACGCTGAACATTATTATCTAAAGCATATCGCTTTGCCTGTATGGATATATGATTAAATCCTAAAATATCTTCTTTAATGATACCATCTATACCACCATCATTAGATAGTTTCGTTACAACACCTGAGTTTTTGACCTCGCCACCATACCCCATTGCTTGAAGTAATTTCACAACTAACCGTTCAAATTCTTGTGGCTTTTTACTTAATATAGTTGTCAGAATTTGAGATTGCACATTCTGCTTTATCCTATCATAAGAATCAGCTAATTCTTCTTCCGGTGTACGTTCATCATCATTTCCCAAATGGGAAGAAGTGTTGTTAGCATCCTTATTTTTAGAACTTTTCTTCGGAGTTTTCGCATTCACTGTTACTTTGATGAACTCATTTATTTGTTTCTCCGTGCATGAAGAAAGCATAGACAGTCCCTTTTCGCTGATTTTATAATCACCTCTTTGGGGCTTTTCTACAAGACCTGCAATAAAAAGATACGATAAAGCCCACGAAATACGGTCTAAGAATATTTCGCCATTACCAGAAGGATACCAAGCATTCATTTCCTCATCGGTCAATCCAAAATGCTTAGCCAAAGGAATGCGTAAATCTTTAGCTCTCATAACTATCCCGGCACTTAATTCTTTCAATGCCTGTATCCGTATTTCTTCAAATTGCGGTATCATAAACGACAAATTTGTTTTATAGCTTCAATAACCACTGGTATTTCATGACACAAAGGTACTTAAATTACTCGTAATCATCACTTATTACCATCAAAAAGTTATTCATCAGTTATATTTTGGTGAATGATTCCACCATTGAAACACCTGTTTCCTTTGCCGTCG
>CAKQXI010000179.1 GCA_934281565.1 uncultured Prevotella sp. | reverse complement strand
AAACTTATATATAGACATGATAATTATTATTACTTTAAAAATAAAAGTTCCTGCCCGCGTATAGGGTTTTATAAAAATAGGTGGTAGAGTGGCAAGAGTGTCATCGGATTAGTGGGTTCTTATAACTTTTAAATCAGAACTCTTGATAGAGCCTACTCCATCTTTACTATGAGAGAACTGTCGGGTTACACCACTTAACTTGATGCTTCCTACACCTTCCAATCTTGCAATCACTGACTCGCAATCAACTTTGGCAGTCACATTTCCGACACCCTCATTGATTATCTTCACAGTCTTTCCCTTATGATTGTCTATGCCGACAGAGCCAACACCTTCATTATCCACTTTCAAGGCATCGACCTGCATCTCCTTGATACGCACGCTTCCCACTCCCTCATTATCAAGGGTAACTTTGTTTGCCAACAACTTTCCAATATTGACACTACCTACCCCTTCATTGTCAATTTTCAAAGTATCCGTATTGATGTTCTCGGTATTGAAAGTGCCAATGCCCTCCATCGTTATAGCAACAATGTCTGGACTGGTAATATAAATCTTCAGTCGCTTGCCCTGCTTCAGATTATTGACACCAGTCAACTTGCCTTGAACGCCAATCTCCACACCTCCGTCACGATAAACGACACGGACTTTCTCTTTCATCTGTCTTACCAAATCAGGATCATCGACATTAGAATAATCCAAACGCACGTCACACTTGTCGCCATCGTTTTGCGTATAATAGACATCCGCCACGACATCCACTTCTATTGCCTTAAAAGGCTTTGGAGTCAAATCACTCTTACTATAAGAGAAATCAGAACCCGACACTGTTCCAGAACAACAATTACATGAAGTAGTCAGCACTGCAACCAGCATCAAAACAAACGCACTTAAAATAATCTTAACTTGTTTCATAACGCTATCTATTTATTAATGTTTTATATTGTATACATTGGACGAAGCAAAGCACAAGAAAGTTGCATCATCAAGCCTTTAAATATTAAAATTGAGTTAATATATTCCACTCATGGAATACATTCATAAAAATATCGAATTTATTTCACAATCTATACTAAAAACCAGAGCAACAAGCAATTTACATCATTTACCCCTTACTTATACCTTGATTAACCATTAAGATTAATTAACAAGACCTAACATCCTTTTTTTAGATAAATCTACTAATTTTGCACGCAAAAAGATAATAAAAAGCGCATAAGTTCAATTTTTTAAGCTATAAAGATAAAGATATGAAAGCAATTAATTCTAAGTTCGCAGTATTAGGGCTTGCAACCGTCTTAATCACTGCTTGTAGTGACAGCTCCGACAATGGAGGCAACGCAGGCTTGCAAATGAACACAAACCTCGTGGGCACCGCCGTTGTCTCACAAACCGATGCACAGGCTTTGGCATCACGAGTTCATAACTACAAAGGAGAAACAACAGGTAGTGCACCAACAACTTCAAGAGCAGCTACAACAAGCCAAGAAGTATCTGTTCCTGAAAATGCCAAGAAACTATCAGATTATGTCAATACAGCATGGGACTTCCCTGCAGGTGACTATGTAATAGAAGAAAATGAAGAAGTTGGCAAAGGCACAAGCTTCAACCTCGAGGGGAAAAACATCTATGTCAAAGGAACTTTCTATTACAGTGGCTCTTACGGCAACAAAAGCAACATCACCATACTTGGAACTGGCAAACTCGTTATCAATGGAGATGCCAATCCTTTTGGAACAAGCGACATCATGAATTATGGAAAGATAGACTTTGGGACAAAAAATCAAATTACATTCCAAAAAACTTTCTATGACTATACAGACGAATTGGATTTAAATGGCAAGGACATCCAGATTACCACCAACGCCCAACTCTATGTTGCAGGAGCATTGAAAGCCGACAATATAGAACTGAATAGCGGGACAGCACTTTGGAATGGATGCTCAATCCATTGTGCCAATAGACTCTATCTAACAAGTGGCGCATCCTTGTATGCCAAATACATCAAGGCAGGTCAGTTGGAGCAAGACAACGGTAGCAACCTTTATATCAATGACCAGAGCATGATTGAGTGTGACAAGTTCTACGAAAATCAAAACCAAGGAACTACATTCCTCAATTTGGCCGATGAAAACGGTGTCGCTGTCATCAAGACCCCTAAACTCATCTTTAACGCTCCCGGTCCAGACAGCGACAACAAAATCCTATGCGACTTATTCAGGACATCAGGAAAAGCTGCCGCCTTGGTCATTGATACCAAGACAATAGAAACAGGTAGCCAATACTATTCCACAGACATTACATCTCAAGTAACATTCGGTGACAATGCAAACGTGTACCTCGCTTCAGATGAAGAATCGAAGAAGTTTGTCGTAAAGGCAACGACTTGCAACCCTAACGGTTACAACGACGACTCATCGACACCAGACAAGAAGCCTACCCTTGACTTGATTACAAGCATCGACTATGATAACCACGAGCATGACATATCAGCTACTTGCATCCAACCATACAATGGCAAGATGTATATGTCATACCATACTCATGGCACAGGTCATGGCGGATGCCTTGAAGTCTTCAACCCAGTACAAGACAACAAAGTCACCTTAAGCCAATATCTGTATGACAAGGACAAGGATTTGGACTACAACCACCTGATCATCAACAATGGCAACCTATACACAGTAGGTAGCTCAAACAAGAAAGGTGCGATGCTTGCCTACATCAAACTTGCAACTGGTGGCTTGTTGGAGACCCAGGAAGAACAGCCTCTTAACATTCTTCCTTTGCTCAAAGCAACCTCTGACAACAGTGGCAACGACGAGAACTGCATTGCATACGACGATGCTGCCAATCGCTACATTGTAATGACAACCAAAGGTTACACGACATACAATGCTACTTCATTGGAGGAAATCGCCTCCATCGAGAAACAAGGCAAGGCCAAACACATTGCCATTGACGGCAACAAGATAGCCACACTGGTACTTGACAAGAAAAGCTCCAACGCTGACGAAGCCATCAATGCAACGGTAGAGATATTTGACAAGGGTGGCGACCTCAACCAAGCAACCAAGTCGTTTTCCGTTCCTGCTATCCAGCCAAACGACGGCAAGAATGTCTTGGCAATCAAGAACAACAAGATATATGTTTGCCTTGGTGCAGCAGGCATCTATTGCTATGACATGGATGGCAACGAGCAATGGCATTACCAGATGCCTAATCCTAAGAATGCCGCAGGTGCTTACAAAGCATACGCCAATGGTTGCTATGTTGGTGACGACGGTAAGGTTTATGTCGCATACGGCTCATACGGCTTGGTAGTCCTTGACAACGAAGGCAAAGCCATCGCCCACAGGAACACGCCTAAATCAGCCAACTATGTCGTTGAATACAATGGCTACATCTACGTGGCATACGGTCAGAGTCGCTTGCAAGTATTTATGCTTCAGAATGTAGATTAACAAATGGGAATTTAAAGAAGTTAGAGGGAAGTTAAGAGAAGTTAAGGGACGATAGTCTTTAAGGACTGTCCTAACTCATTCTTCACTCTTCGTTCTTCACTCTTCACTACTAAAGGGAGTGATAACTTCCCTTAACTTCTATAAATTCCAACAACCATAAAATAAAAGAACAATGAGAAGGTTAATTGTACAGATCACATCCATGATGCTCTTACTCGGAATGGGTACGAGGGAGATGTCTGCGCAAACTCAAAAGGGAGGAAAG
>CAKQXI010000178.1 GCA_934281565.1 uncultured Prevotella sp. | reverse complement strand
CATATAGATACGCTGCGAGTCATAGATGCTTGCCACGACAGTATAGTTGGCATCATCAGTAGACTGTACGCCTATCTTCACATCCAACTTTGGGCAAATCGCAGGTGTTGCCACTGCCGTCAATCTACATTGCTTAACATAGCAGGCGTGCAATCGCTTACCTGTTAAGCTCTCCACACATTCCTTGATCATCTGCATATTGCATACACCGGGGCATACGGAATTGCCGGGGAAATGACCACGATATATGTCGCTCTCCGGGCACAAGGCGATATGAAATATTGCTGCATTAGCATCTTGGTGCTCCATCTCCAAGAGCGTATAATAATTTCCTTCAAGTCTCATGATTTACTGCCTTTACATTAATGTGTTTTATACATCGGGCTGGATAAATATCTTCATCTGGGTTTCTGCCACTTTCAAATCTCCTACGTGAGTTTGAGCCTTCAACAAAGTTACGCCATTCACTTCTGGTCCTAACTCTATGGTAGTAAGCAATCGCTCACCCACTTGTGGGCGATGATAACAACGGAATTTCTTCACCTCGCCGATATATCCGACAGGTGGCTCCGTAGCTCCCCCCATGATAGCGTTGTATCCTGCAAAGGCTGATGCCGACTGAGCGATATGCTCTATCACTCCGCTCTCTTCGAGTGAACCATCCTCACCGAGGAAGAGATTATCCGTGCGGATGGCGAAGCAGGTAGTAGCCTGCTCGCCATCCACACTTAATAACTCATCCACCATCAAGATGGGTTCTCGTTGCGGAATTAGTTGCTTGATAGTCAAACTAACCATTACGCCCGTTTTCTATGAAAGATGAGACTCTATATAATCATACAGATTATTGAAAGTCTGTATCTTATGCAGCTCTGTCACAGGGATTACAACCTTGTAAGTTTGCTGTACCAATGCGATGAGGTCTACCAAGCTCAAGCTGTCAAGGTTCAATGTATCCTTGATGTTTGCCTCTGGGTCAAAATTAGTTGTCTCTACATCAAACTCATCTGCCAACAGACCATTAACTTGTTCTACGATTTCTTCACGTGTCATAATTTTCTTTACTTTTTTATAATGTTTAATACTAAATATTCTTAACGATAAGGGTTGAGTTAGTACCTCCGAAGCCGAAAGAATTGGAGAGGAACATATCAAAATGCGTCTCTTTACGCTCTGGCAACACATGGATGCAAGCCGTATCCTCATCTGGGTTCTCGAAATTGATGTTAGGAGCGATAAAATCGTTCTTCATCATCAAGATTGAGTAGATTACCTCGCTGGCACCAGCCATCCACATCTCATGTCCTGTCTGGCTCTTGGTAGAGGTAACAGGCACGTTTCTATCGCCAAAGATACGAGCTATTGCCTGTGCCTCACGGGCATCACCGATATGAGTGGAAGTAGCATGGGCATTGATGTAGCCGATTTGATCTGGCGTGATGCCTCCGTCTTTCAAACAAAGCTCCAAAGAGCGAGCAGGACCATCTACATTTGGCGTAGAAATATGGTCGCCATTGCCTGAAAAACCCCAGCCTACGACTTCTGCCAAGATAGGAGCACCGCGCTTTACTGCGTGTTCATACTCTTCCAGAATAAGAGTTGCTGCACCACCTCCCGGTACAAGACCATCACGGTCACGGTCGAAAGGACGACTTGCCTTTGTTGGCTCTGCCTCGCGAACAGAGAAAGATTGAATACCATCAAAAGCTGCCACGCTATACATATTGTTCTCCTGAGCACCGCCACAAACGACGCAATCTTGCAAACCATTACGTATCAACAAGGCTGCCAAACCGATAGATTGTGAACCTGAAGCGCAAGCTGCCGAAGCCGTGAGATTGATGCCTCGCAACTTAAACAAGCAAGCCAAATTCATGGTCACCGTAGAGTTCATCGACTGGAATATGGAACCACTTCCACAAGCTACTGTGCTGCCAAACTCACGAAACTTATCGAGTGCTCGCATCGTAGCCTCAGCCACAGAGTCATTGCCATAAACCAAACCTACTTCGTGCTGCTCTATATAATCCATGTCGAGCTTAGCATTCTCCAAAGCCTGTCGAGTAGCCATATAAGCATATTGTGCTTCCTCTGGCATGAAATTGCGCTGATTGCGAGGAACGAATGGCTTAAGATTAGGACAAGGAACGTCAGCACAAAGCGGAGAACGGAATCCCGCATCCTTACGTTCTTGACTGAAAATGATGCCACTTCGACCTGCATAAAGCGAGTCACGCACCTCATCCAATGTGACTCCAAGGCACGACCAAATGCCCATGCCCGTTATTACTACTCTTTTCATATTGTTCTATATATTTTTATCTTAATCTTTCTATTCTCCAAAAAAGCCTTAGCCCAGAGCTTTCGTATAACATCTCCTGCGCTTCACAATTCGAGGAGCGAGAGGCTTCCATTGCGAGAGCTCGCGCACATTATCCTCCAACTGTGGTCCTGTTTCCGCCCAAGTATAGCCTAATTCTTTATAAATAGGTATTAAATCGTTGAAGAAAAGCGCATTCACTCCCAATCCTTGATAATCAGGAAGAACACCTATCAACAGCAATTCAGCCTTGTCTTCGTGCTTCCACTTCAGGGCTTTCAGCAAATGAAACCAACCGAAAGGGAACAATCGCCCATGCGCTTTCTGCAAGGCGTGCGACAAACTGCCCATTGTTATAGCAGCTCCCACGAGTTGCCCCTTGTCGTCCTCGATGACAGGCATCATCCGCTTGTCTATCAAGGGCACATATCGCTTCACGAAAGAGTCTATCTGCTTGTCCGTAAACTCGGTATAGCCAAAGAGCGGAGAATATGCAACATTCAGCAAATCAAAGATTTTCTTGCCATATCCCTGCTTATAGATTTCCCTGTCGGTGAGCTTCCTCACTTTCAGCCCGAACATTTCCTTGCAAAGTTTAGAAACTCTGGCATATTTCTGCGGTATCTCCTGAGGAATATCCACGCGAATTTGCACCCAGTCCACCTCTTTCTTAAAGCCTAACGCTTCCATGTGTTGAGGATAATAAGGAGGATTGTATATCGTAACCATCGAACCCATCTGGTCGAAATCCTCTACCAACATTCCCTCCTTATCGAAGTCAAAGATGCCAAGAGGCCCCTGCATGTGAGTCATCCCATGCTCCTTGCCCCATTGCGCAACAGCGTCTATCAGAGCCTTAGAAACAGCCATATCGTCAACGAACTCAATAAGTCCGAAGCGCACATTCTTAGCTTTCCACTTCTCATTAGCACGCCGATTGATGATACCTGCGATACGCCCCACGCATAGCCCAGTCTCGTCATACGCCACGAAAGCTTGAATATCCGAGTATTCCAATCCCTCATTTTTTCGCGGATTGAAAGTATCGCGGATGTCAGAATCCAAGTCTGGCACATATTGAGGACAATGGGCATAAAGGCGATGGGGCAACCTCACAAAGTCATCCATCATACGTTTATTTTTTACCTTTTCGATTGTAACCTTATTGTTTGCACTTCCGCTCATTTTTTCAAATTTTGTACAAAGGTATAGTATTTTAATAAAAAACAAGTGTTCTAATACTCTCAAAAATGTTTCAATTAAAGAAGTAATAGACAAAAAGAACACTTTTGCCTACTTTTAAGACATTTTAAGTGAAGAGTAAAGAACGAAGAACGAAGAATTATTCTCCCGCAGATTACGCTCTAAGTTTGCAGAAGATTACGACTCAGTCGCATAAACGAACGTTAAATAATCAAGGTAAAACTATGATAGTCAAAGACAGTTTCGTACCTTTGTTGTAAAAAGGTA
>CAKQXI010000177.1 GCA_934281565.1 uncultured Prevotella sp. | reverse complement strand
GGTTTGAAGCCAAACCAGTTGACATCACTCGCAGCTCTCGATTCTACTCGTTTGCAGCAGGCTTTGGCTCTCGAGTTCGGTGTACAGCAGGATAAGGTTACTGGCGCTCACACATACGGTGGTCACGGCGAGCAGATGGCTGTATTTGCTTCTCAGGTTAAGATTGACGGTAAGCCATTGTCTGAGATGGGTCTTTCTGACGAGCGTTGGGAAGAAATCAAGCACCATACAGTACAGGGTGGCTCTAACATCATCAAACTCCGTGGTCGTAGCTCATTCCAGAGCCCAGCTTACAACGCTGTTAAGATGATTGAGGCTGCTATGGGTGGTGAGAAGTTCACATTGCCAGCAGGTTGCTTCGTTAAGTGTGACAAGTGTGGCTTCAAGAATGTTATGATGGCTATGCCTACTACTATCGACAAGACAGGTGTTCACTTCACAGAGCCTCAGGGCACTGAGGAGGAGATGGCATCTCTCGCTAAGTCTTATGAGCACCTTTGCAAGATGCGTGATGAGATCGTTGAGCTTGGCATCGTTCCTGCAGTAGATGAGTGGACCAAGATGAACCCAAACTTGTAATTCTTTCATAGAATTCGATTTTAATCTAAAACTAACATAAAATAGGGCTGTTTCGTGAAATACTTTCACGAGTCAGCCCTTTTCATTTCACCCAGTAATTGTGGTCATTTTTTCTGTAAAGAATATAACTCGACTTTGATATTATTTTTGTAACTTTGCAAACGCAAATAAAACAATTTTAAGGTATAAAAGAATGGAACTGATTAAGAATAAGACTTTTGGTGGTGAGCGTCCTTTATTTGGTGCACACGACCTCAGATTAGAGAATATCACAATTACCGATGGTGAGTCTGGCATCAAGTGCTGTAAAGATATAGAGTGCCACAACTCTAAGTTTTATGGCAAGTATCCTTGGTGGCATGTAGATGGTTCACTTATCACCAACTGCTACTTTGCTCCAGAGAGTCGTTCAGCGATATGGTATTCCGACAACATGGTGATGCATGATTGCACTATCGATGGTCCTAAGTTCTTTCGTGAGATGAAGAACCTTGAATTAGAGCGTGTGAACATTACCGATGCCGACGAAACATTCTGGAAAGTAGACGGACTGAAGCTGAAAGACGTAAAACTTCACGATGGCACATATCCTTTCATGTTCTCCAAGAATATCTATGTAGATGGTTTGGAGAGCGACTCTAAGTATGTGTTCCAGTACTGCCAGAACGTAGAGGTTCATCATGCCAAGATTACAACCAAGGATAGCTTTTGGGAATGTGAGAATGTAACAGTATATGATTCTGAGCTAAATGGCGAATATCTCGCATGGCACAGCAAGAACATCAAGTTTGTGCGCTGTCACATCAGCGGTGAACAACCTCTTTGTTACATGGATCACGTCACATTAGAGGACTGCACTTTCGACCAAGAGTGCGACCGTGCCTTTGAGGACTGCACTAACATCGACGCACACATCAAAGGTGCCATCACCAACATCAAGAACCCTATTTCCGGTAGCATTGAGGCAGACGAAGTGGGAAGTGTTACCTACACCGAATTTGCCAAGGCCCCTCAAGGCAATTGCAAAATAACAGAAAGGGCAAAAAAATGATGAGCCATCTCGCTCATCACCCGACAATATAAATAGTACTCCAAAAAGTATATTATATTACTTATCAAAGTATATTATATTACTTGCCAAAGTATATTATATTACTTGAGGAAGTATATTAATAGCATAGAAAGCTGCTTATTTTAAGGAACAAGAAAAAATGAAATACAATTTTGATGAAATCATAGATCGCCGAGGCACAAACTCTTACAAATGGGACTTGGTAAAAGAAGACGGAGTCATCCCTATGTGGGTGGCAGACATGGATTTTGCCACAGCACCTGCCATCATAGAGGCATTGCAAAAGCGTGTAGAGCACGGCATCTTTGGCTATACGCTCGTACCCGACTCCTACTATGAAGCCATTATCAACTGGTTCTCACGCCGCCATCAGTGGCAGATAGAGAAAGACTGGATACTCTATACATCGGGAGTTGTACCAGCCCTCTCCTGTTGTCTTAAAGCCATCACCATGCCAGGTGAGAAAGTTCTGGTTCAAACACCTGTCTATAATTGCTTCTTCTCAAGCATCAAGAATAACGGATGTGAGGTAGTGGAAAACGAACTGAAACGTGTGGACAACTCCACATACGAAATAGATTTCGATGACTTCGAGCGTCAATGTTCCGATGAAAAGACCACTACTTTCATTCTTTGTAATCCTCACAATCCTGCTGGGCGTGTATGGACAAAGGAGGAATTGGAGCGCATGAACGACATCTGCCTCAAGCATGGCGTAAAAGTCATCGCAGACGAGATACATTGCGAGCTTATCATGCCAGGCTATCATTACACCCCATTCGCAAGCATCAGTGAGGCTTGTCGAGACAACTGTGTGACATTGAGCTCACCTACCAAGGCTTTCAACATCGCTGGTCTCCAGATTGCCAACATCATCTGTGCCGACAAGGACTTGCGCCGTCGCATTGACCGTGCCATCAACATCAACGAGGTATGTGATGTTAACCCATTTGGTGTCATCGCCCTGCAAGCAGCTTATAACGAGAGTGAGGAATGGCTTGACGAACTTAATCAATATCTCTATGAGAATTATTTAGCATTGAAAGAATTCTTCACGACAGAATTGCCTCAGGTACGTGTCACTCAACTTGAAGGCACCTATCTCGTATGGCTTGACATCTTGGCATTTGAACTTTCATCTGACGAGGCATACGAACAGCTTATGAATGATGGCAAAGTTTTTGTCAATAGTGGAACCCTATATGGCAAGAAAGCAGGTCAAGGCTATCTCAGAGTGAATATCGCTTGTCCCCGAAAGACCTTGATGCAAGGTTTGGCTCGCATGGGAAGAGTCTTGAGCCAATACATGGAGGATGAGGACACGGGATGCCCTATGTAAGTGAAGAGTGAAGAACGAAGAGTGAAGAATTCTACACTAAACATTAAACACTAAACATTAATAAGATGGAAAATGAAGTATTAAAGGCTATTAAGGAGCGCCGAAGCATTCGTCGCTATAAGAATGAACAAATCACCGATGAGGAGTTGAAGACAGTCTTGGAAGCTGGCACATGGGCTGCAACAGGTCATGGTTCACAAGAGCCATTCATCATTGCCGTACAGAACCCAGAGACCTGCGCCAAGCTCCGCAAAATGAATGCAGAGGTTATGGGTGTGGAATCAGATCCATATTATGGAGCACCTACCATCGTCATCGTTTTGGCACGTGAGGATAACCCTAACAATATTAAAGATGGAAGTCTCATCTTAGGCAACATGATGCTGGCAGCTCATTCCATCGGTCTATCCTCATGCTGGATTAACCGTGAGGACACCATGTTTGCATCTGACGAGGGCAAATTGATGATGAAAGAATGGGGCTTGCCAGAGGGCTTGATAGGCGTAGGAGCCTTATCGCTCGGCTATGCTTCTTCTCATCCTCATACCGTAAAAGCCCGCAAGGAAGATTATTATCGTATCATCAAATAATAACTCACATAAAATCAAGAAAGGTCTCATCATCCCTATGCTATTGCAAGGATATGAGACCTTTTTTATATCTACTCTTTGAAGACTATTATAAGAAGAACTCATAGACTTTTAGGGTGGGAAACTATGAGTTATCTATTTTAACATAAGGCTCTAAAGCAGCCAAAAGAGAATAAGAGAGGTTGGAACGTAAACAGTTGGGAATGAGTAGATTTG
>CAKQXI010000176.1 GCA_934281565.1 uncultured Prevotella sp. | reverse complement strand
GCGATACATCATCGAACCAATGAGTCGTAGTTCATGCTCGCCGAGATGGAACATACTTAGGGCAGGGTCCTTGGCAAAGACAGCAACCACTACGATGTCACTACCTTTCTCGATGGTCTCCATCAAAGAACGAATGGAAGACTCTACACCTGCCACCTCAAAACCTACTTGGTAACCTTCCTCGCCGAATAACTCTTGGGCAGCTTCTTTAAGCGACTTCTTGGTGATGTTGAGCGTATGTTTGATGCCGCACTCACGAGCTTTAGCCAATCGTAGGTCACTAACATCAGTGATGAGAACACTCTTCGCACCACGTGCGATGCAGAACTGAGCTACGAGATTGCCGATGGTTCCAGCACCGCTAACTACAACGTTCTTGTCCTTTACATCGGTGCGATTGCTTGCGTGTGCACCCACTGCCGAAGGCTCTATCATGGCGCCATAGTCGAGGCTCATGCCCTCTGGTAACTTTACCACACGGTCGTCATCTACCACGAAATAATCTTGTGCGCATCCATCAGCTTGGAAAGCCTGCACTCTAAGGTGCTCGCATACGTTGTACTGACCACGCTTGCAAGGATTACATTTGCCACAAACCAACTGAGGGCGAGCGGTGATGTTGTCGCCAGGTTTACATACGGTTACTTCATTGCCGCAAGCCACTACGATGCCAGAATATTCATGTCCCTGTACTACAGGATAGAAAGTGGCAGGATGCAAGCCGTGGTATGAATGTATCTCACTGCCGCAGATACCTATGCGCTTGATGTTTACGAGTACCTGATGTGCTTTCAAGTCGGTTGCCTTAGGTTCAGTTACTTCTTTGAATTCAATGTGTTTTGGTTCTACCAATATTGCTTGTCTCATAATTGTATTATTTTAAATTGTTACTATATGTTCTGATTCATCTGAAGTTGTCACTTCATTTTTTACCTATTTATTTTTTACTTTTTTACTTTTCTCCAGTTCCTCCACGATATGATTATATGTATTCTTGTTGAGCTTGTAGAAGCATAGGCATCCAGCAGTAAGAATCCATAATACTCCAGGAATGGTAGAGAAAGCATGGTGCATGATACTGAGCACTTCTGGGTTTTGTGCTGCGTTGCTCACATATCCAGCATTGCCAAGTGCAATGGCGAGAAGTGATGTTCCGAGAGCCATGCCTATTTTGTTGCCCAGCGATACGAAAGCATATTGGAAACCATCGTTTCTGATGCCAGTCTTCCACTCGCCGTACTCCACACAATCTGGTATGATGGCATAGATGGCAGTATTGAATCCTGAGAAGAAGAACCATGAAAGGGCAGAGAAAAGATAGAACATGATGGCGCTGCCATTAGGACTAAAGAAATAGAGTCCAATCATCGTGATGCCTGTAAGAAAGGCGAAGATGGCTGCAGTGTAACCCTTGTTATTTGTTTTTCTGAATACTACAGGGAAGCAAGCTGCACCGATGATGCTTGGTACAATGATAGCCATCGAATAGAAAGAGAAAAGAGTGGCGGAGCCTTCTACGTAAGTGAAGTAGTAGAGCATATCAGCATTGCGACCATAGTGGATGAAACCAAAGAGCAACTGACCGATAAGGGCGAGCAAGTAAGGCTTGTTCTTCAAGGCTGCGCTCAACTGCACTTTTAAGGATAGTTTCTGCTTGACAGGTATTTTTACCACTTCTTTTGTCTTATAGAAGCAAAACAGGTGACAAGCTGCAAAGATGATGCCGTAAAGCACTGCCACGGCAAGGTAACCATACTTCGTGTCACCAGCACCAAACCAAGTGATAAGGGGAACGGTAACAATATTGATGACACCGATTGCCATCATGGCACTTACCGAACGACTGGTATTGAGCGAGGCACGTTCATCTATGTTCTGTGTCATGGCTCCGCAGAGTGTGCCGTATGGTAAGTTTACGCAGGTGTAACCCAACACTAAGATACAGTAGGTGACAGCCATATAGATAATCTTGGCGGTCTGGTTCCATTCTGGATGAGCCCAGAAAGTGAGTATCAGTACAAGGGCTGTGATAGGTGCGCCAAAGAGTAACCAAGGACGGAAACGACCCCATCTGGTATGTGTCTTGTCGGTAAGTGTGCCGATGATAGGGTCGTTGATGGCATCCCAAAATCGAGATATAAGCATTAAAGTTGCCACTGCACTCATACTGATGCCGAACACATCGGTATAAAATATCATGAGGAAATTACCTACGAACATCCAACTGAAATTGCATCCCACATCACCCATGCCGTATGCTAACTTGCTGATGAAGTGAATCTTTTCTTGAGAATGACTCTGCATACACTCTTGTGTATTCTGTAGTCGTGTTCCGTCTTGTTTCATATCTTCTTTAGGTTTTTGAAAGTTATTTATTGTTTGGTTCTTTTTGCTTTTCGTGTTACAAAAGTAGAGAAAAATAGATGTATAATCAAGGAAAAGAAAAGGATATTTCTTCGCAACCGTTCCCGCAACCGTTCCCATTTTTCGCAACCGTTCCCATGAAATGAATGAAAAAGACTTTAGTAAGAATGCTATTAACTTCTCTAACTTCTTATATGCGAAATTTAAATTACATATCTGAAATTTGGCGATATAGGAAAAATGCAGTATCTTTGCAACCATACTTGAGCAATAAAAAGAAACGTTTTAACTATAAGCTGACTATGACAAGATATGTTACTATATTGGATATAGCGAGAGAGTTGGGTATTTCCAAATCTACTGTTTCTCGTGCCTTGTCAGGCGATACTGGCAATGTGAAGGGTGAGACGTTGCAGAAGATACTGAACACTGCGGAGCGTATGGGGTATCATCGTAACGAGATGGCTGTAAATCTTCGACAGCGGAGTACGCACAGTGTAGGTATCATCATCTCTGAAATAGTTACATCCTTTTATATGAATTTCATCAATTATGCCCAGACGATACTTCGCAAAGAGGGTTACAAGGTGATAATCGCAATATCTAATGAAAATCCAGAACTGGAGCGAGAGAATATCCAGATGATGGAGCAGATTCGTGTGGATGGTATCTTGATGAGTGCTTGCAACAAGGATGAGAATGTGGATATATATAATAAGGTGATAGCGCAAGGCATCCCCATTGTCTTCTTCGACCGCACTCTGGAGAAAAACGAGGGAAAGAATGTTGCTTCCTTGAAAGCCTCACAAGTGAGGATGGACGATAACGTGATGGCTTTCTTTATGGTCGAATCCTTGATAAAGAAAGGTTACCGTAACATCGTGCATATACCTGGTCCGTCATATATTCGTAATAGTTACGACCGCAGGAAAGGGTATCGTGAGGCATTGGAGAAGTATCGGTTGCCATACGAGCCTCAATATATACTGTCTTCGGCATTGTCTGCTGAAGAAGGTTGTAAGGTGATGACGGATTTTCTAAAGAAAAAGATTCCTTTTGATGCAGTGTTTGGATTTACCGAGACTGCTTTGCTTGGAGCAAAAAGTGCATTACAGAAACAGGGACTTCGTATCCCAGACGATGTAGCTCTATGCTGTATGTCGGGCACAACGCTCTGTACATTGGTACATCCTACGATAACTGCTGTGGAGCAGCCCGTGGAACGAATGGCTATGGAAGCCTGTCGCTTGTTAAGAGAACATATAGCTGATGAGGATAAACAGCCAGAGGACATTGCATTGAGGGGAGAAATGGTGCTTCGGGAATCTACACCATGATAAAAAAAGTTATGTTATCTTAGTGTCCTGACAATATATATTATATATGGTCTAATGAAGTATTTTCTTTAGGTCTGATGAAGTACTGTGTATAGGTGATATGAAGTACTTCATATCACCTATATAAAGC
>CAKQXI010000175.1 GCA_934281565.1 uncultured Prevotella sp. | reverse complement strand
CTGAAGGCAGGCTGGGATGAAGAGTACTTGTCAAAACTTTTGGAGGGCAGCGCAATTTAATGCGTCTGCCCTGATAGGATTCAAATGCGTTATATCTTACTATATAAACATTAAAAACATAAGTAACTTATAGGTCATAATTCTTCGTTTTTCTATAAAACGAAAAATGAGAAATTTTAGTGTTGATATATAAAAATAATTTAGATCACTTACTTATATCAGTTTACAGTTCTCAACATCCATTCCCAAGTCGGAAGGATATGTATAACCTTGTCTTCTACCTCCACATTCTCTTTCTCCTCCATCGTAAGGATATAGCTTTCGGACAAGCCATATGTATTCATGGCTTCCAACAAGCCATCAATTTCTCGCTTGCGAGTCTTGGCATCTGTCATAGCTATCGTTACTTGATAAGCCGCCATGATTCTCATACCCTCTCTCACCACAAAGTCACATTCCTTCTTATCGGCATGATAGAAGATGTCGTAGCCGCGGCGTTTCAACTCGATGAAGACTAAATTCTCCAACTTCACTCCCATGTTATCAGTAGCATTAAAACCGATACGGCTCACAATGGCATTGTCTATGAAGTAAACTTTCTTGGGATTGAGCATCTGCACCTTCACGGATGGCGAATACTTCAAGAGTTGGAATATCATATAGGTTTGCTCGATGTATTCCAAGTAATTCTTGATAGTTTCTGCATGGCGTATACCAACCACCTTACCAAGTGATGTATAGGTGATGCGCTTCGTTGCATTGCTGGCAAGATAGAAGATTAGCTCTTGTATTTCCTTATCGTTGGTGAGTCCATTGCGAGCCATCACATCCCGGAAGATAATGCTCTCATAGAGTGATGAGAGATAACGAGTGGAGGGTGACTGGAGAAACTTTGGAAAACCACCTTTTTCCAAATATTCCTTGAAGTGTCCCAAGAGGATGGAACGCTTACTTGTCAAATAAAAGTC
Source organism: uncultured Prevotella sp. (assembly GCA_934281565.1). Taxonomy (GTDB): domain Bacteria; phylum Bacteroidota; class Bacteroidia; order Bacteroidales; family Bacteroidaceae; genus Prevotella. The sequence goes on along the minus strand of CAKQXI010000175.1, from coordinate 2,879 downwards.
CTTTATGGTTAGCTCAATGTTCGCCAATTGTAAATACTCACGAAATGAGAAAGGGAAAATTTCCACAGACATATAGCGACCCGTGAGATGCGTGCCAAGTTCTCGGCTCAACATCCTGGCATTAGAACCTGTCACGATGACCTTGTTGCCCTCATTATAAAGACGGCGTACAAAGTTTTCCCATCCTGACACATTTTGTATCTCATCAAAATAATAGGTATGCTGCTCACCGAAGAGTTCAAAGAAGCACTCTTGCAACGTTTGGAAATCAGATACGGTAAAATTGACAAGACGCTCATCGTCAAAGTTGAAGAAGAAGTCTTGCTCCTTCAACTTGCTCCGCATTTGCTGTAGCAACACCGACTTGCCACAACGCCTGATACCTGTAATTATTAGTATCTCCGTTGTGGTAAGCCACTCTTTCTCAATAGCTCGCGGAATAGTATCACGTACTACATTCTTGGAGTATTCCTGCTGCTCAAATATGATTTTCTTCAATAGCTCTTTCATACTCAATCATTTATTTGTGTGCAAAGATACGACTTTTTATGAAAAGAACCAAGAAAAACTAAGTTTTTGCTCATTACGAATGAACAATATTGTTATTTTTCATTCATTCGGAATGAACGTTTAATTATACCTATTCCAATCCAAATGGCTCAAGTACATACTTCTGCACAAGCCATGTGATGATAGTTGCCAAGGTCAGAACAAAGGCAATGTTTTGGCATCCAAAAGTATGCTTTTATTTTGGAAAGAGCACGAAGAAAAAGCGGTTTAACCTAACTATAACCCAATACATAGAACGGTGTTAACGGTAAGATAACATTAGCATCTCATATCTCGCCTATTCTACAACCGAAACCTCCATACAATCACCAAGTTCTTGAACGATTTATACCCACTTAATTCTTATGTAGTCCATAACTTACAATTCAAATACCTTCAACAACTTATCCAAAACTGGTTTAAACCCATCAAACCATTCATCCCTAAAATTATTATATTCGTCTTCAATATGCTTTTTAATAGCACCCGCAGTACCTTTTTTACCAATAGTTAGGCTTCTAAATTCCTTATGTGAGCGAGAATTTATAACAGGAATTACTACATCTTCGTATGCTTTTGGAGCAAACAAGTCTTCTACCATATAGGAATTTTCTAACTTGATAGACTCTTTACCATTTTCTCGTTTAACATCTTCTGTACTTGAAGGATAGTTTTCACTAGCATAATCATCTTGATAGAACATAGGAAGAATCTTACTATTTCCATCTGAAACAACATTTATCTTCTTCCAACCATCCTTCCACCCGCCGTCATCATAATCAAACAGGAATACGATTTGGTCTATTCGTGCCTCACATGGAGCAAGTATCTGGTTATATATTTCAACAGCCTCACTTGCACCATTAGAAGACATTATCGTTATTTGATTTAACTTACCATATTTTTCATCTTGTTTTTTAAACACTGAAATTGCCTTCTTCAAATACTTGTCATCATATTTGCCTTCAACTACCAATATTTTCTTCGAGCTCAAGATAAATGAACCTTCAAAATAATCGATAGCTCCATCCGTCAATTCCGAAAGATGAGCTAGCCCATCAGCCTTTTCCACTTGTCCATCATGCATGTAATAGATACTATCTTCGTGGTAACCTTCCCAACGCTTATTCAAGAACATTGGAGAATGAGTAGTCATAATGGTTTGCCCTTCAAAATCAGAAATCGCTTTTAATAGCTCTTTCTTCATAGAAATATGAGTATGCGCATCAGGCTCATCCAATAATACAAGTGAATTCTTATCCCCTAAAACCTTGGTGATACATTCTATTAAGATAAGTTTTTTCTCACCCTCACTCAAATCGTTAAAGTTATAGCCATTCACATGCATATCAATATTTTCTATCAATTTATCAGCTCGCATTCCTACTTTGGCATTTTTCTCTGGCATATGCAAGAAATACAAATAATAGAAAATTTGAGAATCAGGAGTTAAATCAGGATAAACACTACACATCAAATCCTCATATTTCAGTTCCTCTACAGGAATTGCATCATCAAAATATTTCTCTTCTATACGAATAAGCCAATTAGATGCATCATGGTTCGTTATATTGTTACCTGCTCTACGAACAAAACGAACCATAACATCTTGTATATCTATTTTCAATATGTCACGAATAAAAGATTTCACCTCTTCATTTTCACTAAAGAGCAAAGAGATAAAAGCTATTTTCCAACAATACTTGTTGATATAAAGGCTCTTTGGCTTATACTCGCCTCCTCCAACTGCTGCATTAAAGAAACGAACATAATAGTCCTTATAGCAAAAATTCCACAAACGGTCATCCTCACCACTATAGCAAGAGACGAGGGAAGACGGCAATTTAGGGTATCTATCCAACTCTATAGAATTGAGGTTGTTATCAACGGTACCATAGAAACAAGTTTCGCCATCCAGTTCATACTCTATCCAGAAATTACCTATAGAGTCACTTTCTTTTATCCCATACAGGACATCAAACACCAAACTAATAGCTTCGAGCAAATTACTCTTGCCCGAGCCGTTTAGACCAATCAAAGCAATATAGCCTTGATTTTCCTCAAAAGAATACTCACCATGAATATTCTTGTAGCTTTCTATAAATAATTTCTTTAATCGCATAACTATTCAAATATTGTTTGCTCAAACTCTTTCAAGGCCTTTTCTTTTAAATATACAACCTGTTTTTTTAAGTTCGTATTGATTTTATAAATATCCGCAGCCATTCTTATGATATCATCTTGAACTGATTTCGCAGGAACTATTATTGGTGCCTGTAGATATTGCTGACTATTAATGTTTGGCTGAGCCGATATCCTCAAATTTGTTC
>CAKQXI010000174.1 GCA_934281565.1 uncultured Prevotella sp. | reverse complement strand
CAGATGACTGCCTATAAGAAAGATAAGTCTTTCTTGCTGAAACCAGCCACTGATGTGCAGTTCCGCCTTGATCCGGTTAAGTTCTATAAGCTGCACTTGTTTCAGGAAAACAAGTTTTTCGAGCAATCAGCCTTGCTCTTTACCATCGTGGAGAACGATGAGGTCGCCCGTCCTTTGGTCGTGGATTCCAAGCGTCTGAAAGAGCAGATGTACAAGGAGGAGAAAGTGGTGACCAACGAGACCAAGAAGAAGCATAAGAAAGATGACGGCACGGTCGTTGTCGACTTGCACGCTGAGGAAGTGCTCGAGACAACGGCAGGCATGAACTCCGCCGACATCCTCCATTATCAGTTGGATGTCTTCAAGAAGACCATGGAGGAATACAAGCATAAGAAAGGACAGAAGATCATCTTTATTCACGGCAAGGGTGAGGGAGTTCTCCGCCATGCCATTGTGCATGAGTTGAACTATCGCTACAAGTCTTGCACCTATCAAGATGCCTCATTCCAAGAATATGGTTATGGTGCTACGCAAGTAACGATTAAATAAAAGAATAATGTTGAATGTTAAATGTTGAATGTTGAATTAGGCTAACGCCCTTAAATATCCAACAAAGTTAACATTCAACACTCAACATTCAACATTAATATTAACATTGAATTATGGAGTACGGATTTATGAAGGTGGCAAGTGCCATCCCATCGGTCAGAGTAGGAGACGTGACATTCAATCTCCAGCAGATAGAGGAGCAAATCATCCAAGCAGAGGGCAAAGGTGTAGAAGTCATTGTCTTCCCAGAATTATCAATGACAGGCTATACTTGCCAAGACCTTTTCCGTCAGCAAATCCTTTTGGATGCCAGCGAGCAAGGTATCATGATGCTTCTTGACTTTACACGCAAGTTGGACATCATAGCTATCGTTGGTGCTCCTGTGGTCGTGGGCGACTTGTTGCTGAATTGTGCCATCGTCATACAGCAAGGTCAGATATTAGGTATCGTCCCAAAGACATACCTTCCTAATTACAGTGAGTTCTATGAGAAGCGTTGGTTTGCTTCTTCGCAAGATTTGCGAGATACGGAAATCAGATATGCTGGACACATGGTGAAGTTGACTCCCGATGTCCAACTCTTTCATACCTATGATGGCTTCTTGTTTGGTGTGGAGATCTGTGAGGATGTATGGGCACCGGCGCCACCAAGCAACAAACTGGCTTTGGCTGGGGCGGACATCATCTTCAACCTCTCGGCTACCGATGAGCTGATAGGAAAGCATCACTATCTAAAGAGCTTGCTTAGTCAGCAAAGTGCCCGTACCATGACAGGCTATGTATATAGCTCGTGTGGCTTCGGGGAGAGTACACAAGATGTGGTCTACGGTGGGAACGCACTTATTTATGAAAATGGAGCATTGCTTGAGGAAAGTGAGAGGTTCTCCACTGATGCACAGATGGTTACCGCACAGATAGATGTTGAAAAGTTACGCAGTGAGCGACGTACCAATTCCACATACGTCAATGCCCAGCGTAACATCAAGTTCTCCATGCTCGATCACCAGTTCGGTATTCGCACAATAGAAGCCTCTCCTGCAGAGAACAGCCGTGATTTTGTATTGGAACGTGAGATCAATCCGCATCCTTTCATCCCAACGACTACCGATATGCAAGCCTCTTGCGAGGAAATCTTCAACATACAGGTGATGGGACTGGCAAAGCGCATCGTGCATACTCATTCCAAGACTGTCGTGTTAGGCATCAGTGGTGGCTTGGATTCTACATTGGCACTATTGGTGTGTGTCAAGACTTTCGACAAGTTGAAGATGAACCGTAGGGGTGTGATAGGTGTGACCATGCCGGGCTTTGGAACGACCGACCGCACTTACAACAATGCCGTTTCTCTGATGAAAAGCCTCGGCATCACTATCAGGGAAATCAGCATCACCAAGGCTGTAACCCAGCATTTTGAGGACATTGGTCACGATGCCAGCATCCATGATGTGACTTATGAAAACTCACAGGCTCGCGAGCGCACACAGATATTGATGGACCTTGCCAACCAGATGGGGGGTATGGTCATCGGTACGGGCGACCTTTCGGAATTAGCTTTAGGATGGGCTACCTATAATGGTGACCATATGAGTATGTATGGTGTGAATGCCAGCATCCCAAAGACATTGATTCGCCATTTGGTAAATTACGTGGCAGAGAGTGGAGTGGACGAACAGAGTCGCCTCACCTTGCAAGACATCATAGACACCCCTATCAGTCCTGAGTTAATTCCTGCCGATGAGAATGGAAACATCAAGCAAAAGACGGAAGACCTCGTAGGACCATACGAGTTGCATGACTTTTTCCTTTATTATTTTCTCCGCTTCGGCTTCCGACCAGCAAAAATCTATATGCTGGCAAAGAAAGCATTCATTGATGCGAATGTTGAGCGCGTGAAGATAAGTGACAACGATCCAGACAATTATGACGAGGATACCATCAAGAAATGGCTGAAAACTTTCATACGCCGTTTCTTTAACCAGCAATTCAAGCGCAGTTGCTTGCCCGATGGTCCGAAAGTGGGAAGCGTGAGTCTCAGTCCTCGTGGTGACTGGCGTATGCCGAGTGATGCCACTTCCACCATTTGGTTGCAAGAGGCAGAGAGCCTATAACCTTGACGAGGTGCAGATAAGATATAAGAATGGCGAGTCCAATATACAGGACTCGCCATTTTTATTGCAAACCAAGAATGTTCATTTTCTTTTTTCTATCGTTCATTTTCAATTATTGTTTAATATGTTTTGTTTGATTTTCATGTTCTTTTCCATGTCGCGTTTTCCAAACTTGTAGATGAAAAACACACGAATGCCAGTGTTATGGTATTTCGTCTGACTAAAATAGCTGGTATTATCAATATCATAGTTCCTTTTTACCATAACTCCGTTACGGAATGGGTTGTCAACAGAGAGTGCCAATCGATAGTGATCGTCATGCCAGCTCTTTTGAATGGAGATGTTGCTATATAGATAACTGCTCTGGCATCCTTGAATGAAGATTCTTCTGTTCTGCCACGTACCGTAGCAATTGACATATAGTGATGGTAGGAGTTGCCAGGTAACATTCATCGTATACTGTAACTGCCATCCACTGTTGCTTTTGTTGTTAGTCTCAAGACAAGTATGCATCACGTCAAGACCTCCATTGAAGTTCAGTTTACCTTTCAAGAGACTCATCGTGCTCCAGAGTTCCATTCCCCATGAGTGGGAACACTCCAGATTAATCGACGACTGCCTCATCATGCCATCTTCAATTCTCATAAAAAGCGAAATGGGAGCGTTTTCATACCGGTAATAGGGTGAAAACTTAAAGAAGTTATCACCGACATAGAGCGACCATCCGCCTTCAAGGAGATAGCTATAGCAAGGTTCTATGTTGCTGTTTCCCTGCTGTATGACATCGCCACCCTGATAGTTGGCATCTAAGAGCAGCGTGGCATACGTGGGACGATCGGTGCGTCGACTGAATGTCAAGCTTGCTGTACTGAAAGGAGTCACTTTATAATCTACACCAAGATTATAGAAAAGGTCGTGATAATTCTTCTTTCGATTCAGTTGCGCATCTATGTTGTAAAATTCATAGCGTAAACCACCCATAAGAGAAAGAATTGGAGCGATTGCAAACTTCAGTTCGGTGTAGGCACCGAAGTTGTCTATGGAGTTAATCACTTGGTCGTGGCAACGGTCATGAAAGTGGCTGTAGTTGTTGCTCACGCCAGCATTGATATAGAGTATCTGTAGCGGACGGAATGTGAAATCCACCTGACTCATCTGCCCGAAGATATTGGAACCAGACTTATAGCATGGAACAGACTCACGGTGCATGGTACTATGAGTAGGGAGGAAATAGAAG
>CAKQXI010000173.1 GCA_934281565.1 uncultured Prevotella sp. | reverse complement strand
TTCAGCCAGAGGGAACGAATACGGCTGGCGACTTAGGAGCTGCGGCATCGCTCACCTATACCAATCGCAATCTCTTTAAGGGAAGCGAACAGTTGAGCGTGGAGCTGCGTGGTGCCTATGAAGCCATTACGAAGCTGGAGGGCTATCAAGACCAGAAGAACTATACGGAATATTCGATAGAAACCAAGTTAGTGTTCCCACGCTTTGTCGCTCCGTTCCTTTCCAAGAGCTTTCGTAGGAGACAAATAGCTAACTCCGAGCTTGCCGTGAACTGGGATTTCCAGAACCGCCCTGAGTTTCATCGCCGAGTCTTCTCTACCGCATGGCGTTATCGCTGGAGCGAACCGAAGTATCATCTGTCTTATCGTTTCGACTTCCTCGACCTCAACTATGTCTATATGCCTTGGATTTCAGCTACTTTCAAGAGCGATTACCTCGACAATGTAGATAGCCGGAATGCCATCCTGCGTTATAACTACGAAGACTTGTTCATTATGAAGATGGGCTTCGGCATCAATTATAGCGACGGTGTGGATGCCATTCGTGCCAACATAGAGTCGGCAGGCAACTTGCTGAATGGCTTTTCTGGCATATTGGGCTTCCATACCAATAGCGAGGGGCAGCATACATTATTTAATATAGCATACGCCCAATATGTGAAGTTCGACATTGATTATACCCATCTTACGCAGTTCGACAAGCGCAATGCCTTGGCTCTCCATGCAGGTCTTGGCATAGCTTATCCTTATGGCAATAGCACCGTCTTACCTTTCGAGAAAAGATATTTCTCTGGGGGAGCCAACTCCGTAAGAGGATGGGGAGTAAGAGAGTTAGGACCCGGTAAATTCAAGGGCACGGATGGGCGCATTGACTTCATCAACCAGACGGGCGACCTGAAGCTCGACCTCAATGCCGAATACCGTACCTCGCTTTTCTGGAAGTTTCAAGGGGCGTTGTTCCTTGATGCTGGCAACATCTGGACGCTTCGCAACTATCAGGAACAGCCGGGCGGACAGTTCAAGCTGAATGAGTTTTATAAGCAGATAGCCGTAGCCTATGGCTTAGGCATCCGTCTCAACTTCGATTACTTCATCCTACGTTTCGACATGGGCATGAAAGCTATCAATCCAGCTTATGAAAGCCAGTCAGAACATTGGGCAATCGTTCACCCCAAACTTAGTCGCGATTTCGCTTTCCACTTCGCAGTGGGCTATCCATTCTGATTTTCCATCTACCGTCATGCAGCACCATTGGTAGCGAGAAAATGGCTTTTCTTACCAAGTGGGCAGGCATGCCGATGGTGTCCATCTGCAGAAAGTTGGTCACGTTGAGGCTCACGGTGGCACTAATACCGTCGTCATGATATGCGATGTCTTGTATCTCGACGATAGCATCCTCCCTTTTCGAGCGGAGCAAGTCGATATCGGGCTGATGAACGTTGCTTGCCAAGTATCTCAACCATAGCTCCGACTCAGGCGTACAATATTTAGCAGCCTTGTCAAAATGCCAGTTATAATAATACGTAGCAAAAGAGTCGGCATCCTCCTTAAGCTGTTTCTCGTCGCCCTCATGAGTTTGGCATCCGTTGTATGCCAAGATACAGGCAACGACTATTACTGCCAAGGTCAAGATACCCTTTGTCGACTTGTTAACCATAGTTCCCATTCTATTAAAATTCTCATTAAATAGCTTAAATTTGCTACAAAGGTAAGAAAAAACTTTGTAATAAGAATCTTTTTTGCTAACTTTGCATGAAAATAATAACTTTAAAATGCTAAGATTTATTTCCTTCGGTAGTGGAAGCAGTGGTAATTGTTACTATCTTTACACTGAGACGGATTCATTATTGATAGATGTTGGAGTAGGAATTAGGACATTGAAGAAGCAATTCCATAACTATGGATTGCGCTTCGAGGATGTACGAAATATCCTCGTCACCCATGACCATGCCGACCATGTTAAGTCGGTAGGGAGCTTGAGTAATGACTATCATCTACCTGTATATACAACCCATAAAGTGCATGAGGGCATTGAGCATAACTTTTGTGTGCGCAAGAAGATTGACCCATCTCATGTACACGTGATAGAAAAGGGCGTGCCTTTTACCTTGGGCGTTTTCAGAATTACCCCTTTCGGCGTTCCGCACGACAGCACAGATAATGTGGGCTATCAAGTAGAGTGCGAGGGAGTAACTTTCTGTCTCATCACCGATGTGGGGCATATTACGGAAGAGATGCACAGCTTCATAGGGCATGCCAACTATTTAGTGTTAGAAGCCAATTATAGTGTAGATATGCTCCAGCAGGGCAAGTATCCTCAGTATCTCAAAGAGCGCATTTTGGGTCCTACGGGCCATTTAAGCAACGATGATTGTGCCAAGGCTCTTGCCGAGTATGGCACGGAGCAGTTGCGCCATGTATGGCTATGCCATCTTAGCGAGGAAAACAATCATCCTGAGCTTGCCCGTAAGACCGTAGAGCAGATTCTTCGTAGCTATGGTGTCGTGGCAGGGAAAGACTTCGAGTTGGAAGTCCTCAAGCGCAAGATACCCAGCGAAATCTACAAGTTAGTTTAAGAGCAAGTATTGCAATGGAATGATGATGATGACGAAAGAACAGCGCAGCAAAATCATGGCTTCAATTCATTCGAAGAATACGAAGCCAGAGATGATGGTAAGGAGGTATCTCTTTGCCTGTGGCTTTCGTTATCGTGTGAATTACAAACGCTTGCCTGGTTCGCCCGACATTGTGCTACGTAAGTATCATACTTGTATATTTGTGAACGGCTGCTTTTGGCATGGGCATGAGAATTGTGACAAGTATCGCTTGCCCAAGACCAATGTCGAGTTTTGGAGCCATAAGATTGAACGCAACAGGCAACGAGACCTCGAGGTGCAACATAAATTGGCGAGGATGGGATGGCATGTGATGACCGTTTGGGAATGCCAGTTGGATACGAAGGAAAAGCGTGAGCATACACTTGTCGCCATAGAATACACGCTCAATCATATCTTCTTGTTGGATAGGGAGAAACGTTGCTTCGATACGGTGACGATGGCGGCAGAAGACTTGCATCATGGCGAATGATGTGCCACGTGGCTGGAAGTAAAAAAAATCCGTTCATCCTTTTGGCTTTTCCACTTTAATGTTGTAATTTTGCAACAGAATAAGTGGAAAAGTTTTTTTATATGAATAAGATAACGATGCTTGGTACGGGCAATGCCACGGTAACCCGTTGCTATAATACTTGCTTTGTGTTGCAAACCGAAAGAACGAAACTCCTTGTGGATGCAGGGGGAGGAAATGGTATCCTCGTACAGTTGGAAAAGGCACATATCGCCATTTCTGATATTCATAATATGTTCGTCACCCATGCCCATACCGATCATGTATTAGGAGTGATTTGGGTGATACGTATGGTGTCGTCGTGCAAGGGCTATGAGGGCAAGTTTCATCTTTATAGCCATGATAAAGTGATGAAGGTGGTTCGTACAATCCTCGAAATGACACTCTCGAGAAAGAACTTAGAGAAAATGGCTGAACGTGTTGTGTTCCATGAAGTTAAAGACGGAGATACGTTTGAGGTAGGGGATATGAAACTGCAATGCTTTGACATCCATTCTACCAAGGAGAAGCAATTTGGGTTCAGGGCAGAGTTGCCAGATGGAACGGTTCTCGCTTGTTTAGGTGATGAGCCATACAATCCTCTCAATCGTCCTCTCGTGGAGCATGCCGACTGGCTGATGAGTGAGGCTTTCTGCCTCTATGCCGACAGGGAAAGGTTTAAGCCCTATGAGAAATGCCATAGCACGGCATTGGATGCTGGCAAAACGGCTGCCGAACTTGGTGTGAGGAACCTCGTCTTGTATCATACGGAGGATAAGACTCTCGACACGCGCAAAGTGAGCTACACCAAGGAGGCTGCATCCTGTTTTCAAGGAAATATCTTTGTGCCAGAGGACTTGGAGGAGATAATAATTAAGAATTAATAATTATTCTCTCGCAAATTTCGCTCTAACAAGGCTCAGAGCCGATAACTTTCTATCTGGTCTTTGCAGATTTTATTCTCGAGGTTGAATATTTGTCGATTTCTGACCATAGCAGTGACCCAATGCACGAGTTTGTTCTTGACATTGTTCAGTG
>CAKQXI010000172.1 GCA_934281565.1 uncultured Prevotella sp. | reverse complement strand
GTGCAAGTAGATGCCAATGGATGGGGCTACTGCCATCGCAAGGTTGTTGCTCATGCCATAAAGGCCGATACCTTCGTTACGCCTACTGGCTGGCAAGACATCAATGGCGCAAGTGCTGTTGGCAACTGTTACTGCTCCGAATGGTCCACCGTGGATGGTTCTGCAGATGGCAAACATCAAGATGGTGCTTGCCGCTATGTAACCAGCAAAGCAGATGAAGAAAGTGGAGAGGCAAAGCATTAACACTTTCTTGCGTGAGAAACTATCGACCACATATCCGCTAAAGGGGCGAATGATGAGGGCTGCTACTGTATATCCGCTCAACACGATGCCGATGACGTCCTTTGTCGCTCCAAAGGTTTCGCTTAGATAAAGTGGGAGCAGTGGAGTGAGGAGGTAGAATGCGAAATACAGCATGAAATTGGTGGTCATCACCTTGATATAATTGGCATTCCAAAGTTTCTCTCTTGTTTGCATTATTCTTTTTCTTAGAGTTACTTACTAAACTTTCTCAAGTCGGGAAGTTAAAGGAGTTAAAGAAGTTATCACTCCCTCACGGTCGTTCAGAAGTTAAAGACAAATGCTTTTTTCTTCTAACCATGCATCGATGATACGGCGGGCGATGGATAATTTCTCAGGGATGGTAGGCAAATTGTCCTTTGTGAACCACTTGCCTCGTGAAAGTTCTTCCTTTTGAAGATGTATCTCTCCATCCACATAGTCGGCAGTGAAGCCTACCATGAGACCACTGGGATAAGGCCATGGTTGTGAGCCGAAATACTTGAGGTTTGTGATGGTCAAGCCTGTTTCTTCCATCACCTCACGGTGTACAGCTTCTTCCAGGGTCTCGCCTGTCTCTACGAAACCAGCGACAAGTCCATAGAAGTCGCTCTTGTAGTTGCGAGCGTGGACAAGCAATACTTCGTCACCTTTATGGATAAGCACAATGATGGCGGTAGCCAATGAAGGCCATGTCTGCTTGCCACAATTAGTGCATTTCTTGCTGATGTCGGTAGCCATTTCCATAGGAGCGCCGCATACGCCACAGAACTTGGTGTTCTGGTCCCAGTATAAGAGCTCATGGCATTTGCCTGCCTTAAGATAGAGGGCTTGTGAGAGCTTGTAATAGCTTTGTCGCAAGCCACACATCTCATATTTGGGGTTGTTTGTGATAGGTTCGGGGATGTTGAATGTCTTCACTTCCGTACCATCTTCCATTGGGGTGATGTTGAGGATGTGTGTCCAAGGTTTGGTGTCGATAGGGCATCTTTCACTACATGGAACCGTATAGGTTCCTTCTTCTTGCTTTTCGAGCACAAGGTCAGTCTTGCAGAATATAAACCAATATTTCATTTGATGTTCACCTTAAGATATATTGTTATTTGTTAGGAAAGAGCAAGTTCATGTCACGCTCGGCAGCAGGTTGGGTCCAGTTTTCTGGTACAAATTTCCAGTTGTTGTTAGGCTTGGCATCCACGGTGCCCATCTTTTCGATTTCTTGCATGAGATAGTAACGTTGGTCACGCTCACTTCTCCATACAATGCGCTTTCCAAGTTCATCCTTGGGGATACCAGCACCTTTGGTAAGGAGTTCTCCACCACCATTCCCACGATAGCTGTTTACTGCTACGGTGTACCATTTCTTCTCATCGAAAGGTTTGCCGTCACTCATTCTGAGAATCTTCACTTTTTGTCCGTCTGGTTTGGTGACATCTACTTCATAGTCAATGCCAGCAGCACTGTCGAAGTTGAATGAGAAGTTCTTGAAGCCAAGTCGTTGTTGGTCTCCCTTGGTACGTTCGTCAAGCAATAGCAAGTGGTCGTCTGCATTCTTCATGGTGTTTACCCACAAGTCGTAACTCATCTCCAAGTGCTTGCGTATTTCCTCACCAGTGAGGCGCATCATATAGAGCTGGTTCTCGTATTTATAGAGGTTGAACATATCACTCACGTACACAGGGCCAGCCTTGATGACTGCGTTGGATTGCAAAGGTGCGTTGAATGCGATGTCGGCATGGGTGATTTGCAGCATGAGGTTAAGGATGAAGTCATTGAACGCACAGCTTCCAAAGAAAGACTCACGGCTATAAATGGTGTTCTTGAAAGTACCAATCTGCTTGCTTACATAATCATTGATTTCTTTCATCTGAGGGGCAAAAGCCTTGGTGAAGTTCTCGTCAATGGGACAATCCGTTACATCGGCAATCTTTCCGTTTACTTCCTTGTTTTGTACGATATATGCTCTCTTGCCATCGATGATATGCTCATCGAGTGTGAGTGTGATTTCAGCATCGGCAACACTGATGGCGTTATTGGCAGGGTCAAGGCATACAACATTCTTGCCGACATCGTTGGTGATGGTCTCAGAACAACGAGTGTGGTCGTGACCGAAAAGAACCAAGTCGAAGCCTGGCACTTCCTTTGCTACTCTGATAGAAGCATCTTCCTCATAGTCGGCAGTTTTGATGCCACCCTCCTTGCCACTGTGAAAGAGACCGATGACGACATCGGGATGTTCGTTCTCTTGGATGTGTTTCATCCATTTCTTGGCTGATGTTACCATGTCCTCGAAATGTAGTCCACTCCATAGGTTCTCCGTCAACCAGTTAGGAATGGCTGGTGTCAGCATGCCCAAGATGGCAATCTTCACACCGTCTCGGTTCAATATGACATAAGGCTTGACATATGGGTCGCCAGTCTTCGTGTCAATGATGTTGGCACCGAGCATAGGGCATTTTACCTCGTTGACCCATTTGTCATATACGGCATGACCTGTCTCAATATCGTGGTTACCGAAAGTCTCTGCATCGTATTTCATGTAGTTGATGACGTCGGCGGCAACGTTGGTCGCCTTGGTGTTGATGTAGTTGTAGTAGTAACAGGTAGGCTGACCTTGTAATATGTCGCCATTGTCGAGCAATATCAAGTTGCTCTTATAAGTTTGTCGTAGTGAGTCCACATAAGAAGATACACGAGCCAGGGAACCAGCTTTGGGCTTACGATTGATGAAATCGTAAGGGAAGAATGAACCATGCACATCGCTGGTCTCGATTACTCTTAGTTTAACAGTGCGTTGCTGTGCCATTGCTTGGGAATTAAAAGTTAGCGCCATGAGGAACGCTGCCAAAAGTTGTTTCATATCTGTCAATTTTATGATTACCGTGCAAAAGTACAAAAAAGATGGCAAACACGGCACACTTTTTGTTGGATTATTATAAAATACTATAAAATATGGAGGATTTATAATATGGCATTTGTTGATTATTACAAGATTCTTGGAGTTGACAAGAACATATCTCAGGATGATGTGCGTGCTGCTTATCGTAAGCGTGCAAAGCAATTTCATCCAGATTTGCATCCTAACGACCCAAAGGCCAAGGCTAAGTTCCAAGCTCTGAACGAGGCTTATGATGTGATTTCCGACCCTGAGAAACGTGCAAAGTACGATAAGTATGGTGAGCAATGGAAGAACGCAGCTGCGTATGAGCAAGCTGGTGGTGGCTTCGGTGGCTTTGGTTCTGGTGGACCGGGTGGTAATCCTTTCGAGGGATTTGACTTCAGTAACTTTGGCTCTGGTGGCAGTGGGTTCAGTAGTTTCTTTGAAAATCTTTTTGGCGGTGGTGCCCGTCGTTCCACTCGAGACTATTCTTCCTACGGTACTGGGGAAATGAATATGAATGTCAATATTGATATGTACACGGCTTTGCTTGGTGGTGATGGCATCATCAGATTGAGCAATGGCTCCAAGATAAAGTTGAAGATAAAGCCTGAGACCCAGAATGGGACTAAGGTACGTGTTCGTGGCAAGGGCTATGACAGAGGCAATGGGACATTCGGTGACTTGATCATTACTTACAATGTGAAGTTGCCTACTGGCTTGAATGAGCGACAGAAAGAGTTGCTTCGCCAGATGAAAGAGGCTAAATAATGGATGTGGCAGAAATAAGATGGCAAAGAAGTAAGGTGTATTCCCAACTTTTTTGCCATCTTTGTGAAAAAAGTTATGTAAATATTTGGAGGAACAGAATAAATATTGTACCTTTGCACACGCAAATCAGAAATGAGGCTTACCATGTAAGCATTGCAGCGGGGTGTAGCGCAGCCCGGTAGCGCTCCTGGTTTGGGACCAGGTGGTCGCAGGTTCGAATCCTGTCGCCCCGA
>CAKQXI010000171.1 GCA_934281565.1 uncultured Prevotella sp. | reverse complement strand
AGAAAAAAAGAGCCTCCAAAGTTTGGTAGTTCAAATAAAAGTAGTACCTTTGCACCCTCAAACATCATGTTCAACAGATTTAATTAACTCGAGACACATTTAATTATTAGGTTTAAAGATACAAAGAAAAATGTTCATAGTAGTATTGTTCATATTCATCGGCATAGCCGTTGGGTATCTCTTACGAAAAAGTAAAAGGGAAAGATTGTATGAAGCAGTGACGAAAGGATTGCCTCCAGTCACGACTTGGCTGATATGGTTGTTGCTTTTCTTGCTCGGCATAGAGGTAGGAAGCAACGAGCAAGTCATCGCCTCTTTGCCAACCTTGGGAATGGAGGCGCTGGTGATAGCATCCTGTGCCATCTTGGGCAGTTGCTCCCTGTCTTTCTTGCTATGGAAAGTGGTAGAAAGGAGGAACAATGAAAGGTAGTTTTGTTATCGTGTCATTCTTCTTGTTTGGCGTGATGGCAGGTAAGGCGAACATCGTACCCCAGCTATTGCTGGACGGCAAGGTGAGCTTGGTGGCACTCTGTTGCCTGCTGCTTTGTGTAGGAATCAGCATCGGAAGGAACCCAGACATCAAGGAGGAGTTCAAGTCTCTCAACCCTCGTTTGGCGTTTCTTCCGATGACAACGATATTAGGCACATGGCTGGGAGCGATGGTAGCTTGGCTGCTGTTGGACAGAGGCTTGACCGACTGTCTCGCCGTGGGGAGCGGATTTGCCTATTACTCACTCTCGAGCATCTTCATCACGGAATATCGAGGGGCGGAATTGGGAACCATCGCCTTGTTAGCCAATATCATCCGTGAGATGATGACCTTGTTGCTTACTCCGCTGATGGCAAGGGTCTTTGGACCGTTGGCACCGATTTCTTCGGGCGGTGCGACGACGATGGACACCACGTTGCCGATTATCTCGCAGACCGTGGGCTCTCGGTATGTCGTGCTGTCGATTTACCACGGCTTCATCGTCGACTTCTCCGTTCCTTTCCTCGTCACGATGTGGTGTATGCTGTGATGCAAAAAGGTATATAAAATATGTCAAAACATTCTGTTATCTCGGATAAATAGTGTAAATTTGCATCAAAATATTAACTAAAAACAAAGATACACAGAATGATTACTCACAAAATCCTGTTCACCACATTGTTGATGACAGCCCTTGCCGCCAATGCGCAGGCACAAGAAAATGGTTTTGACCTGAACACACAGCGTTCAGAATCCCAAGATGTAAACATGATTCCCGGAAAGAAGATAGACCATCATGGAATCATCGTCAATCCTACTCCTCATTTGCTGAAAGTAGATGAAACAAGATGGCTGAACCTTGCACAGGGTGTGGCTGTCGTGGACAAGAGCAATAAGTTTGCTGATGACGTGAAGTTTCTTCCTGCTGGCAAGGGTGGGGTGAAACTGACGATTGACTTCGGAACAAAGGTAGCTGCAAAGTCTGGCGTAAAGGCTGTCTCTGGTGCCTATAAGCTGACAGCCAACGAGAAAGGCATCCATGTCGTGGGCTATGACGAACGAGGTGCGTTCTATGCCCTCCAGACTTTGAGGCAGTTGCTCAACAGTCCTGTTTGCCAAGGAGGACAGTTGCCCTATACCGTATGCGACGACTATCCCGATTTGCCAAACCGTGGAGTAGTGGAGGGCTTCTATGGCGAGCCTTGGTCTCATCAAGTTCGCCTTTCGCTCATCGAGTATTACGGCAAGAACAAGATGAACACCTATCTATATGGTCCTAAGGACGACCCTTATCATAGCAGTCCTAACTGGCGCTTGCCTTATCCAGAGAAAGAGGCTCGCAACATCAGCGAACTGGTACAGGCTTGCCGTCGCAACCGTGTAGATTTCGTGTGGGCGATCCATCCCGGAAAGGATATTAAATGGAACGAGGAAGACTACCAGAACTTGGTGCATAAGCTGAACTTAATGTACGACTTGGGTGTGAGAGCTTTCGCCGTGTTCTTCGATGACATCTCTGGCGAGGGAACGAACCCAGCCAAGCAGGTGGAACTTCTCAACCGACTGACCAAGGAGTTTGTGAAAGCAAAGGGTGATGTGGCTCCGTTGGTCATGTGTCCTACTGATTATTCCAAGTTGTGGGCTAATCCGAAGCCTACAGGTTCGCTCGCCATCTTCGGCAATACCCTCGACCCATCCATCAATGTATTCTGGACAGGTGATGTGGTATGCAGCGACCTGACCAAGGAGACGCTCGACTGGGTGAACGCTCGCATCAAGCGGCCAGCTTACTACTGGTGGAACTTCCCTGTTACCGACTATGCTCGCCATATCGTGATGCAGGGTCCTACGTACGGACTGGATACCACCCTTACCAACAAAGA
This sequence comes from uncultured Prevotella sp., assembly GCA_934281565.1. Classification (GTDB taxonomy): domain Bacteria; phylum Bacteroidota; class Bacteroidia; order Bacteroidales; family Bacteroidaceae; genus Prevotella. Next base: position 1,873 of record CAKQXI010000171.1, on the reverse strand, counting down.
CCTCTGTGGTCTCGTAAGCAACCCTATGGAACATGGCGAGGCTTCAAAGTTGGCTCTCTATGGCGTGGCTGATTATACTTGGAACATCGCCAAGTACAATCCTTTAGACAACTGGGAGCGAGGTCTCGTGGACTTGACGCCAGAGGCTCATGATGCTTATCGTACATTTGCCATCCACTCTTGCGACACAGAGACTGGCTATCGCCGAATAGAGTCTTGGGAAACCAAGCCTTTCAAGGTGGATAGTTATACGGATGCGGAGTTCGATGCGCTGCAGAAAGAGTTTGAGAAAGTGGCGAAGACCCCAGCGGAGATGGAAACTCATTGCAAGAACCAGTTGCTGTTGAAGGAACTGCGCCCATGGCTCACTGAGTTTGGCAAGTTGGGCAAGCGTGGTGAGAAGACCATGCAACTGATCAAGGAATATAAGACAGGCAACGATGCCGCTTTCTGGGATGGCTATGTACACAATCGCATGAGCAACGAGGATGTTGCGGCATACGAGGCACATAAGTCGGGAACGATGGTGTTGCAACCTTTCTATCAGACGGCGATGGACGACATGGCTTCTGGGTTCTTCAAGAAGCTGACTGGCAAGGTGCCTGCTTTCTACAAGGGCGTGGGTACTTATGCCACGGTGAAGACGACACAGAGCAAGCTGATGTTTGATAACGATTCCACTACTTATTATCACTCTGGCTCTGGTCAAAACACGGGTGACTGGGTTGGTGCTGACTTGGGTTGTGTAAGACCAGTTCATGAGGTAAGAATATTGCAGGGGCGCAATTCTGTGGATGATGTCGATTACTTCGACCATGCCATCTTGGAGTATTCCGAGGATGGCAATACTTGGCTGCCTCTTACAGGAGAGCTGGACAAGCAGTATGTCATCAACTGGAAAGGTGAGCAACCTGTGAACGCTCGCTTGGTTAGATTAAGAAAGTTGCAGTCTGACAAGACCAACTGGATTGCCGTTCGTTCTTTCGATGTCAATCCTGCTAACAATTATGGTTTTGACGAAAATCCTTGTACCTCGGTGATGAGCAATGGAACTTTTGCGTTTGATGTGGCAAAGGGCGTGAAAGGCTATACGATGCTGTTGAAGTTGCAGCCTAATGAGAAAGTAACGTTCAACCAATATAACGCCAAAGGAAAGTTGATTGTCAGTACAACGGTTGATAGTTCGTTCTCCAAGGTACAGTTGGCGAAGAAAGCTGCCAAGGTACAGCTTGATGGAAAGGTCGAGATATTCGAGATTATCCCGAGTATAGCAGAATAATAGTCTTAATTCTGTGGGAGCTTTTGTATAAAATTCATAGAATTTCTTTGTTGAACCAATTATTTTCATTACTTTTGCATCGCCATATCATGGATTGCTGGCAATGAGTTGCACGGCGTTAATCCATTGTTTGGCTCTATTTATTAAGATTTGACGTTGCTACGTTTGCTTCTGACAAGCTAGAAATTAGGAACTTCAGGTGAAAGTCAGAGGGAGATGATAGTGGATGTCTACCACTACGTGTATATATAGCACGGCACAAGTATGCCCTTTCATTAAGAAAGGGTATGCTTTGTGTTACATACATATATACCTCGTTGGCGTAGGCGTGTCCTCTACTTCTGTCCTTGTTTTCACGGGTCTCCTAATACCTTAGCTTGCAAGGATGCCAAAAGGAGTAAGACCCCCTACGCCAATGTCTTTTGAATAGAGTGAGCCTAAGTTTTAATAATCATCTGCTTTAGGGAGTCGGCAGACATAATAGCTTAAAGCAAATGATATACATTAAAAGGCAAAGTACAAGTTTATTATTGGCATTGGCATCTTTATCAGTAGTATCATCATCCTTAGTGTCGTGTTCTGAAAGTGTAGGAA
>CAKQXI010000170.1 GCA_934281565.1 uncultured Prevotella sp. | reverse complement strand
GTCAAAGAGCGACTTGTCACCCATCAATATATAGGTGAAGCAAGTTGCCGTGACACAGGATATTAATATAGGCAAGAGCGAAGCCATCGAGAGGTCGACCATCAACACTTCCAGCGTAAACACCAGTCCAGCGATTGGAGCCTTGAAGATGCCTGCAATGGCTGCACTTGCGCCACAGCCAACGAGCAGTATCATCGTCTTCTGGTCCATCCTGAACATCTGTCCTAAATTACTGCCTATCGCCGAACCAGTGAGCACAATCGGTGCCTCGGCTCCTACAGAGCCACCAAAGCCGATGGTGATGCCAGATGCCACCACAGACGACCAGCAGTTGTGCCCTCTCAGCTTCGACTGCTTGGTGGAAATGGCATAGAGCACACGTGTGATACCATGCGAGATATTGTCCCTCACCACATACTTGATAAACAAGGAGGTGAGATAGATACCCACTATCGGGAAAAGGAGAAAGAGCAGGTTGTAGGTGTTCTGCTCAAAGCCCGAAGTGAGCAAGACTTGTATCTCGTGTACGATGCCATGCAAGAAATAGCCTGCCACGGAAGCAAGCAATCCGATGATGAAAGCCAATATCAAGGTCATCTGGCGGTCTGAGACGTGCTCTTTCTGCCAGGCGACGACCTTGGCCATCATACCTTGATTTTCTGTCAATTCATCCATGCATTTATAGTTTATAGTTAAAAGTTTATAGTTTATAGGCTTTAAAGTTTATAGTTAAAAGTTTATAGTTTATAGCAAGCTCTCCTTATGCAAGATTGCCCTATTAACTATAAACTATAAACTGTAAACTATAAACTATCCCCTAAATTAAAATTCTGACGTAAAGTGGAACTTGATATGCTCAAAATCTTGCTGCGCCATACTCAACACATAGCCAGAATCGGCGAGGAACACATCCCTGCCCTCTATGTCCTTAGCCATATACTGATACTTGCGCTTCTTAAAGTTGTCGAGCTCCTTTGGGTCGTCACTCTCTATCCAGCATGCCTTGTGTAGGTGAACAGGCTCCCAACGGCACTTGGCGTTATACTCGTTCTCCAAACGATACTGGATAACCTCGAACTGGAGCTGACCTACCGTTCCCACGATACGCCGACCATTGAACTGGTTGACAAACAACTGTGCCACACCCTCGTTCATCAATTGCTCCAAACCTTTCTGGAACTGCTTGCTTTTCATCGGGTCGTCGTTCTCGATGTACTTGAACAACAGTGGCGAGAAGCTCGGCAAGCCACGGAAATGTATCTGCTCGCCCTCGGTCAGAGTGTCGCCAATCTTGAATATTCCATTGTCTGGCAGACCAACTATATCACCCGGATAAGCCTCGTCGATGGTGCTCTTGCGCTGTGCCATAAACTGGGTAGGCGACGAGAAACGCACGGTCTTGCCAAGGCGCACATGAAGGTATGGCTGGTTGCGTACAAACTTGCCAGAGCATACCTTACAGAAAGCGATACAAGAGCGATGATTAGGGTCGATGTTGGCGGTAATCTTGAAGATGAAACCAGTGAACTTAGGTTCCTCAGGCTCCACCAATCGTTCTTCCGCCTTGGTGGGCTTTGGTGATGGAGCTATCTCCACGAAGCAATCCAAGAGCTCTTGCACACCGAAATTGTTCAGCGCAGAACCGAAAAATACAGGTGCCACTTCCGCAGAGCGATAAGTCTCCACATCAAACTCTGGATATACGCCATCCACCAACTCAAGGTCGTCACGAAGTTGCTGTGCCTCACGCTCTCCTACCGTCTCGTCAAGTTGTTTGGAGTTGATGTCCACAGCCACTTTCTCTGTGACGCGCTGCTTGTTAGGCGTAAAGAGATTAAGTTGCTGCTCATAAATATTATATACACCCTTGAAACGAAGCCCCTGTCCGATAGGCCAGCTCAAAGGGCGAACCTTAATTTTCAATTCTTGCTCCAGTTCATCAAGCACATCGAATGGGTCACGTCCCTCACGGTCCATCTTATTGATAAAGATGATGACAGGCGTATTGCGCATACGGCATACCTCCATCAGCTTACGAGTCTGGGCCTCGACACCCTTGGCAGAGTCTACCACGATGATGGCAGAGTCCACGGCAGTAAGCGTACGATAAGTATCCTCGGCAAAGTCTTGGTGTCCGGGAGTGTCGAGGATATTCACCTTATAGGGTTCGCCAGTCTGTGAGTCTGGCAAGTAATCAAATTCCATCACAGATGTAGAAACGGAGATACCACGTTGCTTCTCAATGTCCATCCAGTCAGAAGTAGCGGTCTTCCGAATCTTATTGTTCTTAACGGCACCAGCCACTTGGATTTGTCCACCAAAAAGCAAGAACTTCTCGGTCAATGTGGTTTTACCTGCATCTGGGTGCGAAATAATCGCAAATGTCCTTCTTCTTTGTATTTCGTTCATCAGTATATTTAGTTTATAATTTACAGTTTACAGTTGATAGTTTACAGTTTATAGTTGATAGTTTATAGGGCAATCTTGCTTGTGGCAATCATGCTAAACGGCGAAGCCGCTATTAACTATAAACTGTAAACTATTAACTATAAACTATTAACTAGTTTTCCTCCTCAAACTTCAACCCCTCGGTACGATCTTTGATATAATAATCACTCAGCATACCCACAAAGATACTGATTTCCTTGACGGCACGCTGAGTCTCAGGAGTAATCTCTTTCTTCTGCAAGCGCAGCATCATCACCCCATAAAGGGCATCAAGGCAAGTCTCTATCTCGTTGACCTCCTTGTCACCCTTGTTGCGAAGTTCCACGATGAAAGGCAACACCTTGTAATACTCGGCATTATAAAAGGGAAACTTAGAACTTTGGAGGAGCATTCCGTGCAAGTCGATGACATCCTGCAAGAGCACCTTGTTGATATTAAGATGCCCCGACTCACGCTTGCCTTCCTCGTTCATCATGCGCACGAGATTGCCAAACCAGTCAACTTCCTCATTTTTCTGTTCCTCGGTATAGTCGAAACGCTCGATATACTGCTTACGAATAACAGGCAGTGAGCATCCGTATGCACGGATGATGTCCTCTATCTGCCACATATACAACAAGTATTCAGCGATGCTTTTCTTTCTTAATTCCTGTGCTACAAACATTTTATTCAGTTTAAAGTTTACAGTTAACAGTTGATAGTTTACAGTTTACAGTTAATAGTTTATAGGTGATAGTTTATAGGGCAATCTTGCTTGTGGCAATCATGCTAAACGGCGAAGCCGCTATTAACTATAAACTATTAACTCCTTTTCCCCCCTATTAACTATAAACTATTAACTCTTAACTATCTAAAATTCCGGCAGATGATAGAGATTGAACATCGTGCCAATCAACGCTATGAGCGAGAAGATGATGACGATGCTTCCTATCACCTTATTAATAATAAGGATGCCATTGGTATCAAACTTGCCCCTGATCTTGTCGATGAGCCATGTAAGCCCAAACCACCACAGCAAGGCTCCGAAGACAATGCTCAGATAACCGACACCCATCTCAAGCGGCATATCAGGCACCACAAAAGCAAACTGCGCAAAGGTTGCCATGAAAAGGAACACGATGAGCGGATTGGAGAGCGTGACCAAGAACGCCGTAAAACCATTGTGGAACAATGTGCCCTGCTTGTTGCTGCTCTTGTGCATATTCTTCATCGGGTCGCTCTTGAAACAATATATCCCGAACACCAACAACAAGATGCCTCCGAATATCTGGAGATAGAACTTGTTCTGGGCATTGTTGACGAAATCCATCACAAAGCTCATGCCGAGACCCGTCAACAAGGCATACACGATGTCGCTGCAAGCGGCTCCTATACCAGTGACAAAACCATACCAACGTCCCTTGTTCAAAGTGCGCTGGATACATAAGATGCCTACTGGTCCCATGGGGGCAGAGGCGATAACACCTATGAGAATTCCCTTGAAAATAAAATCAAGAATATTTATCTCTATTGGAAACACTAAATTCATACAGAGCGCAAAGTTACAAAATTTTAAGCATACCAAGCAAATTTTTCACTTAAAACTTTGTTTTATGCAAAGTTTTTCCTATCTTTGCCCCAAGAAACTAAAAAGTAGCAACAATAATTCTAACTTAAATAAAAAGAAAGACATGACAGAAAATGCTCTTAAGCCGTATGTAATAGGATTGGACCTTGGTGGAACCAATTCTGTGTTTGGCATCGTCGATGCACGCGGCGAGATTAAAGCGACCACAGCTATCAAGACTGGTGGTTATGACAATGTAGAAGATTACGTGAAAGCTTCTGTGGAGGCCTTGAAACC
>CAKQXI010000169.1 GCA_934281565.1 uncultured Prevotella sp. | reverse complement strand
GCAATGCAATGCGGGAGAGTAGGTAGCCGCCTCCTTTCAAAGAGAGAAGCCTCAGTCATCGAAAGATTTCTGAGGCTCTTTTGTGTTTTCTTATATCCTAAAATATAGATTATGCTTTATAGTATTAAAACTTCTTGGATTTGGCTGAGACGCTGTGGTTATTGCCGTGGCTTCGGTGTCCAGTCACCTTCTGCTTATAGTTTTATTCGCTATGTTATCAATGAGCATTATTCTTATTATGCCTATCAGGAGTTGAGAGAACGTTTGGATATGCTCAGCAAGCTGGAGCATAAGTTAGGTAGGTTGCTCTTTAGGTTATCTAATTTCTGGCAGCCTATGAGTGGATATTGTAATCTGACGAAATATTATCCTTATCTCTATACAGGATGTCGCCAGAGTGAATTAAAGGAACTTTCAGACTTCCCTTTGTGTGATGCTTCTATCGGGAAAAAAGCACCAAGGCAACTTATCGTTGTTGATTGGGAATATGATAAGATAGATGATTTGTTGACGAAAATATTGCCTCGTTGTACGCTTGAGACACTTTTGATAATCATTGGCATCCATCGAGACAAATATAAGATTGCGGCTTGGAAGCAGTTGAAAGAAATGGAGTTGGCAGGCATCACTTACGACCTTTATTATTGTGGCATAGTATTCTTTGATAAAACTGTTTATAAACAACATTATAAGGTGAATTTCTGATAAGCATAGACAAAAAAGAAGAAAAACGTATAATAAAAGCGACAAACCAATATTTTTACAGAAAAAATATAGTGAAATGCTTGCAAATAAAATTAATTTTATTACTTTTGCACGCAAAATCATAAACCGTAAAATTATTAGCTATGTATTGGACACTAGAATTAGCTTCAAAACTTGAAGATGCACCATGGCCTGCAACGAAGGAAGAGTTGATTGACTATGCAACTCGTTCGGGTGCGCCTCTTGAAGTGTTAGAGAATTTGCAGGAGATTGAAGATGAGGGTGATGTTTACGAGAGCATCGAAGACATCTGGCCTGATTATCCTTCTAAGGATGATTTCTTATGGAATGACGACGAATATTAGTCGATGATAAGGGCTGCTCATTTTTGGGGCAGCCTTTTCCATCTGGCAATTTAACAAAGTTATAAAGTAAATTTAAGTAAAGTATGAAAAAGTTTTTATCGGTAATAATGTTGGCGATGGCATTGATGTTTGCAGTTAATGCCAATGCACAGATTAAGTTCGGCTTGAAGGGAGGAATGAATGTCACCAATATGTCTTTCGACAAAGATGTGTTCAAGGCTTCTAATAAGACAGGATTTTTCATTGGTCCTATGGTGAAGTTTACCTTACCTCTTATAGGTTTGAGTTTTGATGCTGCTGCTTTGTATGACCAGAAAGAGGTAGACTTAACTTATCATGGTGAAAATGAGAGTGTGACAGACAGGGTTAAGATGAAGTATGTTGACATCCCTGTGAATGTACGTTATGGTATAGGATTGAGCAGTTTGGCAAATATCTTCGTGTTTGCTGGTCCTCAGTGGAGCTATAATGTAGGTGACAAGATGATCAGTTGGGGCAATACCAAAGCATTATCTTTGAAGAAATCAAATGTGAGTGTCAATGTGGGTGCAGGTGTTACCTTGCTCAAGCATTTACAGGTGTCTGCCAACTATAATATTGCTTGTGGCAAGAAATCGGCTGAGATTATATCTTCTAATGATGGATTGTCTTCTGTTTATGAGTCAGATAAGGCAAATAGCAACTCATGGCAGATAGCGTTAGGTTATTATTTTTAATTGATGAGATACGTTGATGTCATTCTCCCATTGCCATTGGATGGCAACTTTACCTATTCTATCCCAGAGGGGATGGAAGATAAAGTTGTGTTTGGCAAGCGACTGCTCGTACCACTTGGCAAGAGCAAGAAATATGTCGCTATGGCAATCAACGTGCATGATGATGCGCCTACTTTTGAGTGTAAGCCTGTAGAGCAAGTGCTGGATGAACAACCTGTGCTCTTGGATGAACAATATCGCTTATGGAAATGGATAGGAGAATATTATATGGCTCCTTTGGGCGATGTGTTCAATGCCGCTTTTCCTGCAGGGCTGAAGTCCATGGAGAAGTATAAGCCAAGGATGGAACTCTATGTAGGATTATCGGAGAAATATCGTAATGAGCAGGCTTTGCACATTGCAACAAGCATGGTGCAACGAGCTATCAAGCAAGAGAAAGCATTGATGACCTTTCTCTTGCTTTCCCATTGGGGCAGTTTGGTGGGCGATATACCACAAGAAGAAATTCAATCTGTTACCAGAGAGGAATTGATGAATGAAAGCCATTCGACAACAGCCATCATCAAGGCTTTGATAGATAAAGGCATCCTTTATACATACGAGCAGGAAGTAGGCAGATTGAATACTTCTGGAGAACCACATATAGACCAAATCAAGCAACTCTCCATTGCCCAGCAGGATGCTTACAATCAAATCCTGATGCAGATGTTGAATAAGAACGTAATACTTCTGCATGGTGTAACGTCGAGTGGAAAGACCGAGGTTTACATCCATCTTATTCAACAAGCCTTGCAAGAAAAGAAGCAAGTACTTTATCTCTTGCCGGAAATAGCCTTGACCGTGCAAATCATGGAGCGTTTGCATCATGTGTTTGGAGATAGGTTGGGAATTTATCATTCCAAGTATAGTGATGCGGAGCGTGTGGAGATATGGAAGAAGCAATTATCTTCCCATCCATACGATGTCATCCTTGGTGCCAGAAGCGCCGTATTCCTACCTTTCCAGAACTTGGGGTTGGTCATTATAGATGAGGAGCATGAGACTTCTTTCAAGCAGCAGGACCCAGCGCCAAGGTATCATGCCCGAAGTGCTGCCATAGTGCTTGCCCGGATGTATGGTGCAAAAACTTTGTTAGGTACGGCAACGCCTTCGATGGAGAGTTATTACAATGCACAGCAAGGCAAGTATGGTTTGGTTGAGCTGAAAACAAGATACAAGGATATCCAGTTGCCAGAGATACAAGTTGTCGACATCAAGGATCTTCAGCATCGTAAGATGATGAATGGTCCTTTTTCTCCCCAACTTCTTGCAGCAGTAAGGGAAGCATTGAGGAATGGGCAACAAGCTATTCTTTTCCAAAATCGTCGTGGTTTTGCACCAATGATAGAATGCAAGGTATGTGGATGGGTTCCGAGGTGCAAGAATTGTGATGTGTCATTGACGCTCCACAAGAACATCAATCTGCTTACGTGCCATTATTGTGGCTATACTTATCCCGTGCCTTTGGAATGTCCTAATTGTGGGAGCACGGAACTGAAAGGGCGAGGATATGGCACAGAGAAGATAGAGGACCAGATAGCAGAGATATTCCCAGAGGCAAGGATTGCAAGGATGGATTTGGACACAACTCGTACACGCAATGCGTATGAGCGTTTGATAGGCGACTTTTCTACGGGCAAGACAAATCTCTTGATAGGTACTCAGATGATAAGCAAGGGATTGGATTTTGACAAAGTAAGTGTAGTGGGCATATTGAATGCTGATAGTATGCTGAACTATCCCGATTTTCGTGCATACGAACATGCTTTTATGATGATGTCACAGGTGAGTGGACGAGCCGGAAGAAAAGGCAAGCGTGGGCTTGTTATCTTGCAGACCAAGACACCAGAGCTACCTGTTATCTCGCAAGTGGTACACAATGATTATTCACATTTTTATCAAGACTTGCTGGAGGAAAGAAAGGTTTTTCATTATCCACCTTTTTATCATCTCGTCAATGTCTATCTCAAGCATAAGCACGATAAAGTCTGCGAGCAAGCAGGTGTGGAACTTGGACAAGCATTACGCAAATGGTTTGGGAGTCGAGTGCTTGGACCCGATAAGCCTGCTGTGGCAAGGGTAAAGACGATGAATATCCGTAAGATTGTTATCAAGTTGGAAAATGGCATTGACCAGAGAAAAGTTCGTGAGTATCTTAAGTTTGCACAACAGCAAATGGCAAAAGATCCTCGGTATGGGGCTCTTCAAATTTATTATGATGTAGATCCGATGTAAGTGAAAAAAACAAAGGCTATCCCATTCCAATAAGAATGAGGTAGCCTTTTATAATATTATCTTGTAGTTATGTGTTTAGAAATTGATGTCGAGACCAACGGCAAAAACATTGTTGTTACGTGTGTAGTCTGAGCTGTAATCGTAGCTTTGCTTTGCTGTGAGCTGAACACTTTCGATAGTATTCTTATGCTGGTAGAATGTGTGGAAGTAAGCCACGTTCAAGTCCATCTTCTTGTTGATGTGATAAACGCCTCCCACGGCTGCAG
>CAKQXI010000168.1 GCA_934281565.1 uncultured Prevotella sp. | reverse complement strand
GTCGATTACAGAGATTTTTTTACTCTGGCATCGCAAAATATAGACTTGGCTGTATGCCAATAGTGAAAAAACAGTCGAATTTTGTGCTAGTTTTTTGAGATCTCTTTTCTGGTGTCTTCTAAAAAGGATACGCTCTAAATTGAGCATTAACTAATATTCTAATAATATGTACAGACATTTTTTCAAACGTGTTATTGATTTTACAATTGCTCTTATCACACTTCTTATTGTTTGGCCTATATTAGTGATTGTTGCGATTTGGTTGCATTTTGCTAACAAAGGTTCAGGTGTCTTTTTCTTGCAACCAAGGCCAGGAAAAAATGGAAAGATAATCAATGTAATCAAGTTCAAAACTATGACTGATGAGCGTGATGCTGAAGGCAATCTGCTTTCAGATAAAAAGAGATTGACAAAGGTTGGTCGCTTTGTACGCTCAACATCTCTTGATGAGTTTCCTCAGTTTATCAACGTACTGAAAGGCGATATGGCACTAGTTGGTCCTCGTCCGCTACTAGTAGATTTCTTGTCACTCTATAATGAGGAACAGATAAGACGCCATGAGGTTCGTCCAGGCATTACCGGATGGGCGCAGGTAAACGGACGCAATACTTGCAAGTATAGCAAAAAATTTGAATATGATGTTTGGTATGTGGATCATTTCTCATTCTGGCTTGATCTGAAGATTGTTTTTATGACCATCAAGAACGTATTATGTCGAGAAGACATTGGCGAGAATCAGTATGATGAAACCGATGATTTGGGATGGAATCAATATATAAACAAGAAAGCATAATTGACAATGATTAAAATATATAGTATAGAAGAGGCAAAAAAGTGGGATGAGTTGGTCCGCACTTTTGCCAATTACGATGTGTATTACTTGAGTGGCTATGTGAAGGCATTCCAAATACATGGTGATGGGGAGCCGCAGTTATTCTACTATAACTCAAACGAAGACGTAAATGCAAAGGGGGGACTCCGTGGGATCTATGTGTATATGAAACGCATGACAGCCATTGAGGGGATGTATGATTCGATCACGCCTTACGGTTATGGCGGTTTCCTGATTGAGGGACTTGAGGATGAAAACTCAGATTCAAACCAAAATTCAAACTCAAACGAGGGGAAACTTCGTGCCCTTTGGACTGCATACGTGCGGAAGATGAAAGAAGAGAATATTGTGGACAATTTTGTACGCTATCATCCTATGTTGGCCAATGCTGTTTCGATGAAGGTTTGTTCGGATGTGATCGACTTGGGCAAGACGGTGGCTATGGATTTGGCATCTGAGGATGTAATTTGGATGAATATCCACTCGAAGAACCGTAATATGATACGCAAGGCGGAGAAGAACGGCATTGAGATAAAGCATGGGCGGGGATTGGAACTCTTCGATGAGTTTATCAAAATCTACAATGCCATCATGGATAGGGATAATGCAGAGGAGTATTACTACTTCGAGCCAGAATTCTACAATAGTATCCACGAGGATCTGAATGATAACTATGAGATGTTTTGGGCGGAGTATGAGGGCAAGATTATTGCGATGAGCATCATGATTTTTGCAAATGGTCGATTGAATTATCACCTGAGCTGTTCAGACATTGAATATCGTAATCTAGCTCCATCGAATCTATTGCTCTATAAGGCAGCTATGTGGGGGTGCGAGAAGGGTATGAAGACCTTTCATTTAGGCGGTGGAGTTGGTTCGGATGAGGATAATCTATTCAAGTTTAAGATAGCTTTCAATCGCTTCTCGAATTATCAGTTCTCAATAGCGAAGCATGTGTTTGATCAGTCTCGTTATGACGAGCTGGTTGCAGAACGCGCCGCTCGAGATATTGAGTTTAATCAGGAAAGCAAGTTCTTTCCATTGTACAGAAGCTAATATCTTTAAGCCTTTAACTTGCAGTTCACTATGTTATTATTAGTAGTCACCCTAAAGTGCAATTCTACAACGATAGCCAGATGGCCTTTCTGGTTTAAAAGGAATGTGTGGGTATCATTTTCAGGAGCAAGAGAGGGAGGCGACGGTTTTGGTCTATGCTCTGCCGGAGGTTAGGCTGCTGGTGTGCGCTTAGGGTGAGTTTGGAAACTGGCTAAAGGGTATGCGCAATCGCAAGGAAGCACTAGCAGAGCTGAAGAAGACTTGTTCGCTGGCGGTTAATATCTTTACGAATACCGTTTCACCACACTCAGTCTATCTGGACAGGGAGCAGAAGGGTGGGACTGTGGTGCTGGAGATGAAGGCTCTAGTATTGACTAACAGGATTGTTGATTATCTACATGTGAGGGTGGTGGAGAAGACTATGGAATTGATGAAGTATAACCTAAATCTGTATGTGGAGCTGGAGGAGAAATACCCTTTCTCTCCATGGAAATAGGTGAAGTAAAATAATGTTATTGTAAATGTTAGTAGCTAATAGTAAATATTATTATGGTATTGATTATCTTAAGGATGTAAATGTTACACTCCCTGAATTGGTGAATGTGTATGTTATAATATAGTTACCATGGATATTTCTGAGCGGTAGTGTTTTTATGTGTCCACTTGGAATTTATTATCAGAAACAGACTTGTGATATTGCAAAGTAGTTTGTGGATAAATGATGTATAAAACTCTAGGAACTAGAATGAGACATTGAAATCGTTATTTGCTCAATTAATGAACTGTATTTAAAAGGATTTGGATATGTAAAGTTTATTGTATGAGAATGATGTTCGCTATCTGTTAAGAGGAAGGGCAACAAGAATAATTATAATATGTTGATATAGTATTATGTCAGAAGAAGTAAAAACAATCTATCTTTGTCTCGCTCATATGAGCGAGGAAGGTTACGAGCAAAAGTATGTAAAGGAAGCCTTTGACACTAATTGGGTGGTGCCAATGGGGCCGAACGTGTATACGTTTGAGCAGAACCTTGCGGATTTTTCAAATGCAAACTTGGATGGTAGTAAATTGGATAGAAAGGTGGTATGCCTTTCAGCAGGAACGGCGGCAGTACATTTAGCACTGATTGCATGTGGCGTGCAGCTTGGCGATGAGGTGTGTGTGCAGAGTTTCACTTTTTGTGCTTCGAGCCACCCTATCACTTATCTGGGAGCTAAGCCTGTGTTCATTGACTCAGAGAAGGAAACTTGGAACATGGACCCGGAGCTACTGGAGAAGGCTATCATTGACCGTAAGGAGAAAACGGGCAAATATCCGAAGGCGATAATCCCTGTGGCGCTCTATGGCATGCCTTACGATTGTGAACGCATTATGGTCATTGCCGATAAGTATGGCATTCCGGTGATTGAGGATGCTGCAGAGGGAATGGGCTCTCGTTACAATGGTCAGGTGTTGGGCACCTTTGGCCGTTTCGGTGTGCTTTCGTTCAACGGCAACAAGATGATTACAACCTCTGGTGGTGGTGCGTTGATCTGCCGAAGCGATGAGGATGCGAATAATATCATGTGGCATGCAACTCAGGCGCGCGATGCGTATCCTTATTATCAGCATACGGAGATTGGTTACAACTACCGCATGAGTAATGTGTGTGCAGGTATTGGTCGTGGTCAGATGACTGTCCTTGATGCACATATTGCTCACCATAAGCATGTACAGGAACTTTACGAAGAGTTGCTTGCTGATGTACCGAGAATACATTTGCATAAGCAGCCGTCGGAGGAAAATGAAAATGGAGTTAAGAAGTACGATTCGAACTTTTGGCTTTGTGCAGCAACTCTTGATGAGGATGTGAAGATTCAGGGGCAGAAGAATGTATATAAGGAGGTTATCAAGACTGCCGTTGGTGGTGTTTCCGGTGTGGTCAAGGCGGTGGATAGTGCTGTTACTGATTGCCAGCCTAATGATAATGTGGAGGCTCTTAGAGTGTTTATGGCAGGTAAAAAAGTCGAGTGTCGTCCGGTATGGAAACCAATGCATAAACAACCCGTTTATGCTAATGCAGTTGCTTATACCAATGGCATTTCTGAAGAGATCTTCAAGGTTGGTTTCTGCTTGCCCGCAGGTCCTTATGTAACGGACGATGATGTTCATTATATTGTTGACTGTATTAAGGAGGCTATTGTAAAGTAACAAAAAAAATGGATATGAAGAGAACAATCAAAGTAATATGGAAGTTCGTGAGTTATCTTTTCTGGCCACAAAAAACTGATAAGAACAGATACGAAAGAACTCCTTATTTATTCTTAAAGTAATATTACTTGAATACAGATTTTTTATTTATGTATTAACTTTGTAAAAATCAGATTTTATGAACATGAGTGATTTTACTGTGATTTAGTTACTTTGTTATCAAATAGATGCTAATTGTAGAACGCTTCAAAGATGTTGATGTTTTATTTTCTTCCTCTACCGTTCTTAATTGAATTCACTGACATATAGAGGAACTTGATGAACTTAAGTTCTATTCTTGCGGATTTTTTTATATGAG
>CAKQXI010000167.1 GCA_934281565.1 uncultured Prevotella sp. | reverse complement strand
GAAGTTTTCCACCCAGTTGAAAACCAATGGCTCGGCTGAGGCTGAAATCATTTTTAGTGGTAAGATTCAACCTGGATGGCACGTCTATTCCACTGGTTTGGGGAGTGACGGACCTATCTCGGCTTCTTTCAACGTGAACAAGTTGGACGGTGTCGAACTTGTTGGAAAGCTCCAGCCACGTGGTCATGAGATTTCCAGTTATGATGCGCTTTTCGGCATGAAGCTACGTTACTTCGAGGGAAGCGTGACTTTTGTGCAAAAGGTGAAATTCACCAAGCCAAAGTATAGCATCGACGCCTATTTGGAATATGGTACTTGCAACGACCAGAACTGTTTGCCACCCAGTGAGGCGAGCTTCAAGGCAAGTGGCAAGTCACCTGCCATAGATGCCAAAGCTGCAGCGGAAGAAAAGGCGGAAGCAAAGGTAGCCCCCACTATATTGGCGAAAGCCAAAGCCGACTCCCTTGCCAAGGTCGCAGCGTTGGCGCAAGGTGACACGGCACAGGTCGTTGACTCCACAGCACTCGCCTCTACCCTTTCTTCGCTCGATAGCAAGGCTCTTTGGAAACCAGTCGTAAAGGAGTTGCAAGCATTCGGTGGTGCAGCCAGTGACATTGCCAACCATTCCCTTTTCTATATTTTCGTCATGGGACTCGTTGGTGGTCTCCTTGCCTTGGTGATGCCTTGTATCTGGCCTATCATCCCTATGACCATCAGTTTCTTCCTCAAGCGTGCCAAGGACGACAAGAAGAAAGGCATCCGTGATGCCATTACTTACGGATTGTCTATCATTGTCATCTACTTGACCCTTGGTTTGCTGATAACCGCCATCTTCGGTCCAAGCAAACTGAACGAACTATCCACCAGTGCCGTGTTCAATGTAATACTCTTTGCTTTGTTGCTTGTTTTCGCATTCTCTTTCTTCGGATGGTTCGAGATCAAGTTGCCAGACAAATGGGCTAATGCCGTTGATACAAAGGCTTCCAGCACGACAGGTCTCATCTCTATCTTCTTGATGGCATTCACCCTCGTGTTGGTATCGTTCTCTTGTACCGCTCCTATCATCGGACTCTTGTTGGTTCAGACCGTTACCTCTGGCGATTGGTTGGCTCCTACTGTTGGTATGTTTGGCTTCGCCATGGCTTTGGCATTGCCATTCACTCTGTTCGCTTTGTTCCCATCATGGTTGAAGTCTGCACCTAAGTCTGGTTCTTGGATGACCACCATCAAGATTGTCCTTGGCTTTGTGGAACTTGCTTTCTCTTTGAAGTTCTTGTCCGTAGCAGACTTGGCATACGGTTGGCATATCATGGACCGTGAGGTGTTCCTCTCTCTTTGGATTGTTATCTTCGGTGCCCTCGGACTTTATCTGATTGGTAAGTTGAAGTTCAAGGCTGATGCCATTGGCAGTGACTTGAACCAGCCTATGCCTGTGGCTTGTATCATGTTAGGTCTTTGCTCATTGGCATTCTCTATCTATATGATTCCCGGTTTATGGGGTGCTCCATGTAAGGCGGTCAGTGCGTTTGCCCCTCCTATCAATACACAGGACTTCAACCTCAACAACAAGACCGTTGAGGCTCATTACAAGGACTATGAGTTGGGTATAGCTGCTGCCAAGGCACAAGGCAAGCCTGCCTTGATAGACTTTACTGGTTTTGGTTGTGTGAACTGCCGTAAGATGGAGGCTTCCGTATGGACGGATGCCAGTGTGGCAGACAAGTTGACCAAGGATTATGTGTTGATTTCCCTCTATGTCGATGACAAGACTCCACTCCCAGAACCTATGGAAGTTACGTTCAATGGCGAGAAACGTACGCTCCGCACCATTGGCGACAAGTGGAGCTATCTGCAAGCAAGTAAGTTTGGTGCCAACGCCCAACCATTCTACGTTGCGGTAGACAATGACGGCAATCCTCTTACAGGCTCATTCAGTTTCAAAGAGGATGTCAATGCTTATCTCGACTTCCTGAACAAGGGACTTGAGAACTACAAGAAATAATACTTCAAAGAAGTATGTTATCCTACCCTAACGATACATATTGTTTCGGTATTATAAAATACTTTCTTTAGGTCGAACACAGTACTTTATATAGGTCTAACAAAGCACTTTCTTTGCCCTATATAAAGTACTGTGTTTCACTTATAGAAAGCACTGTGTCAGACCAATAGGAAGTACTTCCACTAAGTGCCATAACTGCAATGGTCACCCCCTTTCCATCACTTCCGTTAATTCATGCTAAAACGCAAGAAAAAGTCTTGGCGTTTCCATCCAAAAACATTATATTTGCACCTTAGAAAGTGCAGATTATAACAGAATATGCACTTTTGAAAGTGCAAATAACATAAATAATTGCACCTTTCAAGGTGCATAAAGAAATTAAAAGCATGGATATAGCATTAATAAATTATATGAAGGAGCAACTTGAACTTATTGACTTAAGGTTCAAGAGATATATGTATGACAAGTTGCCTTGGGAAGCCCGACTTGTAGGCTTAATGGGACCACGTGGTATTGGTAAGTCTACCATGGTCTTGCAACATATCAAGGAAATGGACCAAACATTGCAAGCCAAAAGCTTGTATGTATCAGCCGACCATAGCTATTTCACCACTCATTCCATGGCAGAAACCGCAGATCAGTTTGTCAAGGAAGGAGGTGAATGGTTGTTTATAGATGAAGTACACAAATACGATAATTGGTCAAAGGAGTTAAAGCAAATATATGATTCTCATCCAGAGTTGCACGTGTTTTTTACGGGTTCTTCCGTGCTCGACATTCTCAATGGCGAGGCAGACCTAAGCAGAAGAGCACTGCTTTTCGATATGCAAGGACTCTCGTTTAGGGAATACTTGGAATTATTCCATGACATAAAGACACCAGTAAGAACCTTGGACGATGTATTGAATGGTCATGTGCAGATAGAGGGATTGTTCCATCCCATTCCAATGTTCAACCACTATCTCAAGGAGGGTTACTATCCATTCTCCCAGGAGGGTTATTTCCAGCAAAGGCTTCAACAAGTAATTCGCCTGACAATGGAAGTGGACATACCTCAATATGCCAATATGTCACCAGCCACAGGCAAGAAACTTCGTCGAATGTTGACCATCATTGCAAGCAATGTACCTTATAAGCCAGAGGCTACAGGCTTATCCAACGAGCTGAAAGTAAGCAGAAATGATATTCCTACATACCTATTATATATGGAAAAGGCAGGCATGGTAGGTCAGCTTAGAGATGAAACTGGTGGTATGAGAGGATTAGGAAAAACTGACAAGGTTTATCTGGACAATACAAACCTTATCTATGCTCTATCAGGCGATAATGCAAACATAGGCAATGTAAGGGAAACATTCTTCTATAATCAGACTCGGCTCTCACAAGATGTCATAACCTCGAAAGTATCAGACTTCGCCATTGGCAAATATACCTTTGAGGTGGGTGGAGCCAAGAAAAGCCACAAGCAGATAAAGGATGTTGCTAACTCGTATGTAGTTCGTGATGATGTAGAGTATGCCAACGGCGATATTCTCCCATTGTGGAGTTTCGGACTGTTGTATTAATTTGAATATGTGAAGCATCATTCATCATGATAACAAATAAGAAACTGGGTTCGTTATATATTTAAATCAATTAAGTATATAACGAACCCAGCTTTTAAGTACCCACTAAATTAACTCTATCAATAGGTTGCTTATTTGGATTAAAAGGCAAGGAAAGGACGGACCACATTTGGGTATTGGTATCTATATTCGTTAGAACTGTAGTCTACTACAATAGTTCCTAACTTTCCATCGTTTTGTTTGATAAGTCTGGAAGCAGAAGATATAGAATATTCATTGACCGCCTCAGAAGATGTCCATTCAGAATAACGTCCCGAATTATTGGTTGCCGTTGGTGCTTGAAAATAATCCCTATAGTTGTTTGGACCAACCTTACTTAACGCTGCATTTATCTTATTACCAACAGATGCTGGAATGTTTTGTCCTTGAACGGCATTCCAAGTGGTAACATCTTCTCCTAATTGCTTGAAGACGGCATAGCATTGTCCTAATGTAGGCATAAACCAACCTGTACATTTATCTGCAGGGAAAGGCAGAGCATTTGCGATTTTACCATCTCTATAATCTTTTACAGCAACAAAGGCAGGATAATAAGAGTTATCCCAAACATCCTTTGTCATCAGATAGCCAGAGCCATAATCTTTATCTGAAGATGTCATTACCAGCTGTGCGGTTAGCTTTACATGATTTGGTCTTAGAGTAGAGGAAGAACACCAAGCATAAATATTGCCATTATCTGTCGTTCCTTTGGAACCAATGGTTTTTAATCCTATTACCAAGGCATGACCACCATACCCTGTGCCTGTACCACTTTCTGTCCATTTGTTATTACCAATGTAGCCTACAACACCTATTGGTGTATTGACTTCAGCAG
>CAKQXI010000166.1 GCA_934281565.1 uncultured Prevotella sp. | reverse complement strand
ATGACTTGACCAAATTGCAGAAAGGTGAGACCGATACGGTTATCTATAGTGAGTATGACGAACAGTTCCAAGCCGTAGGCATTATCGTGATATTGTTGCTGATATTGGAAATCTGTTTGCTTGAGATAAAGAACCCACTTCTCAGAAACATCAAGTTCTTTGGCAAGAACCCATTGACTGTCAAAACTCCTTTTATGAGTAAGAAGGTGATGGCAATCCTCTTGTTGATGATGGGAGTGGGCAGCATACACGCCCAGAACGACCGTTACTTTATCCGTGAGGGCAACCGTATCTTCAAGACCCAGAAATGGGTGCAGGCAGAAACGCAATACCGTAAGGCAATTGCCCAGAACAGCAAGAATTCCCAGGCAATTTATAACTTAGGTTGCGCCTTGATGATGCAGCAAAAGGACTCTATGGCGATGCAGCAGTTTGGCAATGCCGCACAGTTGGAGACAAACAAGCTCCGCCGTGCCAAGAGTTATCACAACATGGGAGTGATCATGCAGAACCATCGTGAGTATGCCAAGGCGATAGACTGTTACAAGATGGCGTTGCGCAACAACCCGCAAGACAATGAGACTCGTTACAATCTTGCCCTTTGCAAGAAATTGCTGAAAGACCAACCTCAGCAAAATCAAGATAACAAGGATAACAAGAACAAGGACAAGAATAACAAAGACAAGAACAAGGACAACAAAAACGACCAGAATAAGAATAAGGACAACAAGAATAAAGACAATAACGATAAAAATCAAGATAAAAAGCAAAACCAGAACCAGAACAAACAGCAGAACAAGCAGGACCAAGAGAAGATGAGCAAGGACAATGCTGCGCAACTCTTGAATGCTGCCGTTCAGCAAGAACAAGCGACCAAGCAAAAACTACAAAAGGCGATGAGCCAACCAAGGCGCAAGGTGTATGATAAAAACTGGTAGAATACGTAAAAACAAGAAAGATATTGCATTATGAAATATGTTGGATGGTATATCATACTGATGATTTGTCTGATAGGCTGCCCTCTGTATGTGGCGGCGCAACAAATCACCGTTTCTGCTCCGTCTCGTGTCGCGGCAGGAGAAAACTTCCGTATCTCTTATACGATCAACACAAGGGATGTGGAGGAATTCCGTATGGGTGGAGTGCCAGATGCCTTGGAGGTGATAGCAGGTCCTTACACCTCCTCGCAATCCAGTTACCAGATGATCAATGGGCATACCAGCTCGTCGTCATCTGTCACCATCACTTATACGCTTTATGCAGCCAAGAATGGTAACTTTACAATTGGTGCATCTCATGCGTTGGTCAATGGCAAGAAGTTGACTTCCAGAGTAGTCAAGATCAACGTGTCTGGGCATGCCGCTCGCAATGCGAACAATGGGGCACCCAATATGCACGGCAATGATGATTATGACGAGCCAAGGATGCGCCAAGCAGGGTCGACTATCTCTGGCAACGACCTTTTCATCAAGGTTTCCGCCAATAAGAGGAGTGTTCATGAGCAAGAGCCAATTCTCTTGACTTATAAAGTCTATACACAAGTCGATCTAACCCAGTTGGAGGGTAAGATGCCAGACTTGAAAGGCTTCCATACCCAAGAGGTTGCTTTGCCACAACAAAAGAGTTTCCATCGTGAAGTAGTGAATGGAAAACCTTATAAGTGCGTTACGTGGAGCCAGTATGTGATGTATCCACAGATGACAGGTAAGCTGACCATCCCAAGCATTACCTTCAAGGGCATCGTGGTTCAGCAGAACCGTAACATTGATCCTATGGAAGCATTCTTCAATGGCGGTTCAGGCTATGTGGAGGTACATAAGGACATAAAGGCTCCAAGTATTAGTATTCAGGTTAATCCTTTGCCTGCTCGTCCAGCCAATTTCTCTGGCGGCGTAGGTAAGTTCAATATTTCTGCTTCCATTGACAAGAAAGAAGTCAAGGCAGGTGAGCCTATCACTGTCCGTGTGGTCGTAGGTGGCATAGGAAACTTGAAGTTGCTGAAACAACCTGTTATCAACTTCCCAAAGGATTTTGACAAGTATGATGCCAAGGTGACGGATAAAACTCGTTTGAGTGCTAATGGAGTGGAGGGCAATATGATTTATGACTTCCTCGCTGTGCCTCGCAACCAAGGGACTTATACCATCCCTGCCGTAGAGTTCAACTATTATGACACTAATGAGAATACCTATAAGACACTTAAGACCCAAGCGTTCAAGCTGATAGTAGGGAAAGGTGATGGCAGCAGTGCTAATAGTTCGACGAGCTATGCGGAGCAAGATAAAGATATTCATGGTATCAAGGTTGGTAAAGCGAAGTTCCGTGACATTGACGATATGTTCTATGGCAGTTTTGGCTATTGGGCAAGTTTGTTGGTGCCACTGATTGCCTTTGTCGCCTTGCTTATCGTCTTCCATAGGAGAGCCATCGAAAATGCCGACATCGTGAAGATGCGCTCCAACAAGGCAAGTAAGATTGCGACAAAGCGTTTGAAGAAAGCCAATCTCTTGATGCTCAAGGGTAGGCAAGGGGAGTTCTACGATGAGGTGATGAGAGCTTTGTGGGGATATGTCAGCTATAAGCTCAATATGCCTGTGGAACAACTCTCCCGTGAGAATATCCAAGAGAAGTTGGCTACCCATGAGGTGGACAATGCTACAATCAACAAGTTTGTGCAAGCGTTGGATGAATGTGAGTTCGAGCGTTACGCACCCGGTGATGTGGCAGGTAATATGAACAAGACTTTTGAATCGGCAATGACAGCAATCATGGAAATAGAAAACGCTATCAGATTGGCTCGCAGAGCCAAGAAAGGCAACAAGGCAAGAGAAACTTATTCCTTTGTTTGGCTCCTTGCCATCATGCTCGCTTTCTCCTTGTCTGCTTCCGCCATAACGAAGCAGAATGCTGATACGGAGTATAAGAAAGGCAACTACCAACAGGCTATCAAGGACTATGAGGAACTGTTGAAGAATGGCGTTTCGGCTGATGTCTATTATAATCTGGGCAATGCCTACTATCGTACGGACAACATCACCCAGGCGGTGCTGGCTTATGAGCGTGCTCACTTGCTCTCTCCTGGCGATGAGGATATTAATTTCAATCTACAGTTTGCACGCAGCAAGACCATTGACAAGATAACTCCCATGAGTGAAATGTTCTTTGTGACATGGTATAAGTCGTTGGTGAACTTCACGAGCGTAGATAATTGGGCGAAGTGCTGTATCATAGCCATCATTATGGCTTTGGTGGCTGTGTTGATTTATCTATTTGCTCCACAGATGGCAATGCGCAAACTTGGTTTCTTTGCAGGTATCTTTTTCTTCATGCTATTCCTGTTGAGCAATCTGTTTGCTTACCAGCAGAAGCAGATGCTCGTGAACCGTTCTGGAGCAATCATTATCTCACCGACGGTGAATGTGAAGAAAACACCAGCCAAGGCAAGTGCCGACCAGTTTGTCATCCATGAGGGAACACGTGTTGACATCACCGACAAGACCATGAACGCATGGCGAGGCATCCGACTTGCCGATGGTCGTGAGGGCTGGATAGAGAGTAGACAACTGGAGGAGATATAGAAGATGGAGATGTTATCAAGTATAGGTCTGGCGCAAGCGTTGTCAGACTTAGGTGTGTTGCAGTTCTTTAACGGCAGCAATAATATTTTTCTTGACCAATTGGTAGTGGTGCTGACATCGGGCTTTACATGGATACCCCTTTATGTCGTACTCCTTTGCATCGTGATACGCAACAATGAGACAATGGGGCAGATAGCACTTATCGTGGGCGGTGCCCTTTTGTGTGTATGTATTGCCACAGGCGTTACGGATGGCATCGTGAAGCCAACGGTAGCAAGATGGCGACCAAGCAACGACCCGAGCATCAAGTACATGATTCATGTTGTCAATAATATACGACTCAAGGATTATGGCTTTTTTTCTGCCCATGCAGCCAATACCATGTCGCTTGCCGTTTTCTTCTCGTTATTGATACGAAGCAAGTTGCTAAGCGTGACCTTGTTTCTGTGGTCGCTCCTAAACTGTTGGACACGCCTGTATATGGGTGTCCATTATCCGAGCGACATCGCTTGTGGCATACTTTTCGGAGCAGTGGTAGGTGTAGGAGTTTATCTTGTTTTCCGCCAATTATATAGGAGAATTTCACCAGAGATTAAATACATTTCAAACCAATATACGAGTACAGGTTATGACTATGACGACATCGATGCAATACTTTGCATCCTCATGTTCACATTGGTCTATGCCATGTTGCGTGCTTGCGTCATGACTTGTTACATTTAAGAGAGAATGATGGATACAAAACACATAAAAATCAATGATTACAATTACGATTTGCCAGATGAGCGAATCGCCAAGTTTCCAATAGTTCAGCGTGACCATTCTAAGTTGCTGGTTTATAAGCATGGTGAGGTTAGCGATGATGTCTTTTATCACTTACCTGATTATCTGCCCAAGGGAGCTTTGATGATATTTAACAACACAAAGGTTATTCAGGCACGTTTGCATTTCCGCAAAGAGACAGGGGCGTTGATAGAAGTGTTCTTGATGGAACCTGCCGAGCCTACCGACTATGAGTTGATGTTCCAGACATCGGGACATTGTTCTTGGT
>CAKQXI010000165.1 GCA_934281565.1 uncultured Prevotella sp. | reverse complement strand
CCTTTTTCTGTCTAAAAAAATCATACATAGCATTTCATCTGTTTCCCTCTTTATATATTTGCGCGGGAAAGGTGGAGACTTTTTCCACTCTAAAAGCAGTAGGAATTTATAAGATAGAGTGCTGGGGAGCACAAGGCTCTAATATACTGGATAAAGTAGGTGGCAAAGGAGGATATTGCAGTGGAAACATACAATTATCGAAAGCTAAGACTCTTTATATTTATGTCGGTGCCCAGTCTGGTGGCTTTGGCGGAGGAGGTGTTTCTACGAATTCTGAAAGGGCAAGTAATTTTGGTAATGATGGAGGTGGTGCAACCGATGTCAGGTTGATAAATGGAAACTTCAAAGACTTTAATTCTCTTAAATCTCGGATTATAGTTGCAGCAGGTGGTGGCGGTGCTAATCATAGAAACACAGCAGGTGAAGTGCCTCAATGGGGGCAAGGTGATGGTGGCTATGGAGGAGGATTGACTGGTGGCGATGGCATACGTGATGATGGGACAATAAGTTTCGCTACTGTTCCATATTTACAAAAAAGTACTGGTGCGACCCAAACATCTTCTGGTCTTTTCATGAAAAGTATGAAAAATTCGAGCGGTGGTTTTGATGACTATACATCAGTCTTTAGCGGTAATTTTGGATACAGTCAATCTGCTCCAGATTATTTTATACAATCTGGCGGTGGTGGTGGATATTATGCAGCTGCACAAGGTGCTCATGGTGGAGCTGCAGGAGGTTCTTCTTTTATAAGTGGTTATACTGGCTGTGATGCCATTGCTGCTTCTTCCACAGAAACAAATATCATACATACAGGACAGCCGAACCATTACTCTGGCTATATTTTTACGAATTCTGTCATGTATGCTGGCAATAAACAAATGCCCTCTCCAAGCGGTGGCACAGAAACAGGTCATTCAGGCAATGGTGCTTGCAACATCACTTGGATTCCATAAAGGTTATGCTTAATAGGAAATAACATCTGATAGAACTTTCTATTGAATTGCGACTTCCTAATGATTTTATCATTCTAAGAACCATGTAACTATGCAACAACCATCATAGCCTTCTGGGCTTTGCACACCAGCTTGTGTATCTCCATCGATTATTATATCCTTGTTTACATAGCCACTACCACCACTTCCCGAGCAGTCAGAGCCATCTCCTTCTCCATGGTACGCATAGCCACCCCAGAAGCCACCCCCACCTCCACCGTTTCCCTCACTACCGTTACTACCTATATTAGTCTTGGTAGATGCATTTTCTCCAATACCAAAAGCATTTCCTTTAGTCTGTGTGGCACCTTGCAATACCATAGGACTGACACCTGTCCATCCTACAGGCTTGACAGAACCTCCACTTATTCCTCCACCAGCACCAAAAGAAGAATGACATGATGAACCACCAGCACCACCAGCGACTAATAAAAGATTAGTTGCATAATCATTCTCTAAGTCTTTCAACAAACAATTTCTTTTGGCAATGTGAGTAGCACCACCACCTCCACTGCCACCAGGAAGTTCATTTCTTGGTACAGTACCACCATCTCCGCCTCCGTTATAACCACCTTTTCCACCATACCTTCCATTGCGACTTGCACCAGCACCTCCTACGGCAACATATATGGCATCACTTTTATTTAATGCTATCTTTCCGGTGGAATAACCACCATAAGCAAACCCATCAGTACCAACAAAAACAGGATGACTTGCTGCACCCCAACATTCCAACTTATAATCCCCTGTTTTAGGAGCAGTGAAAGTCTCCACCTTTCCCGCGCAAATAACTAAGGCATTTTTATCGCATAAGATTAGCAGTCAAAAAATCATACATATTATACTATTGATACCAAGTTCTTTTGTCAAAATTCCACACTTAAACTGAATTTTAACACTATTTTCTTTGAGGATACACACAAAAATATTATCTTTGTGCACATCGAGTCCACAGACATTTCTCATAGCTGAAAGTTTTAAATTGAACATTGGGACATCAGAGCCCGTTAACTAACAAAAGATAAGAAAATATGGATTTGACACATAACATAATAGAATACGTGAACTGCTGTGTAGGTGCATTTGCAAATCGCTTTCACCTAACACAAGCACAGGCTTATGCATACTTGCGAAGATTTAAGGGCATTGATTTCTTAATAGATTGTTATCCTGCTGAACATACCCTCTCGATAGAGGATGCCGTGGAGGATATTGCTTTGTTGTGTCAAAAACATGGAGGGGGAATATCATGTTAAAGTTGTATCATGGAAGCAATGTCTTAATAGATAAGATAGACTTATCTTGTTCACGTAGAGGCAAGGACTTTGGTTGTGGTTTTTATCTTAACCCGAATAAGTCGCAAGCAATGGAGATGGCGGTCAGAACTGCCCAAAGATTACAGGAAGGTAAGCCAGTACTCAATACTTATCTGTTTGATGATAATTTAATAAAAATGGAAAACTCATCTTTGTCTGTAAAAATCTTTGATGGTTATTCTGTTGAATGGGCAAAGTTTATTTTGATGAACCGGAAAAACTTAGATGGTAAGCCTGTCCACTCATACGATATAGTCATTGGTCCTATTGCGAATGATACCGTTGGTTTACAGATGCGTCGTTTTATGCAAGGCTATATTAGTATAGAACGTATGATAGAAGAATTGAAATTCAACAAACCTGCCACCCAGTATTTCTTTGGTACAGAATTAGCGATTAGTTACTTAAAAAAGATTTGATTATGAGTCAAGACGTGCAATTTCAGATAGAATGCCTCTCTACCGAGTTGGTAGAGATGTTAATGCAGAAGTATGGATGGAATGTGAAGAAAGCCTTAGATGAGTTATATACTTCGGAAACCTACAAACGTTTGTGTAATCCCGCTTGTGGTTTATACTATGAGGGAGCAGTTTATGTTTTTTCGTATTTAGAGAATGAGATTGAAACAGGAGTTGTAAAATAAGTAAACTAACTAACAAGATAACCAGTAAAAAGAAAGGCACTCAGAAACGAGCAAATATTTGATTAGAAAATCGTTATTTCCTAAGATTTCAGCAGAAATGCCACCGAAAAGTTTGTTATTTCAAAATATTAGGTGTATCTTTCCTCTATAAAAGCAGAACTTCATTAGCGGAAAATCTTAAGCAAGGGCAACATTTGTTTATTAAGAGTCAAACAAGCTTATGCTAACAGTTAGCAGTCAGCATAGGGATTTATGATTAGCAAAGTTTGGGTGGATGACTCCATGTCTGGGCGGAAAACATTGACGGTCTTTGAACTTCTGGGGAAATGTTCACAGCTGCAGGAACACTTAATGACACAGAACAAGAGGACTCGATCTTTTACCAAGCCTAATAGTTGAGGGTGGTATATCAAGACCATTGTATTGTTCATCTGTTAGGATATTGTTTTCTTGGTTTTCCTTGCAACTTTCAAAAATAAATGTTACCTTTGCAGCAAAAGAACTTGAGATTATGAAATATCCTATAGGAATACAATCATTTGAGCAAATAAGAACAGACGGATATGTCTATATTGACAAGACAGACTTGATATATTCTCTGGTTAGTGAGGGTAAGATTTACTTTCTGAGTCGCCCCCGCCGATTTGGCAAGAGTCTTCTTATATCTACCTTGGAGAACTATTTCTTGGGTAAAAAGGAGTTGTTCAAGGGATTGGCTATTGATGGTTTGGAAAAAGAATGGAATACCTATCCAGTGTTCCATATAGACTTCAATGGTTCCAACTTTACCCAGCCGGGAGAGTTGGACAAGGTATTGGAGAGTTTTGTTGAGACCCAAGAGATGGAATATGGAAAGGATCCTTTCCCAAGTTCTCTTGGCAATCGTTTCGCATACGTTTTGAAACAGGCTCACAAGAAAACAGGTCTTCGTGCAGTAGTGCTTATTGATGAATATGATAAGCCTATCTTGGATGTTCTCGACTCCTCACTAACTATCAACATCTGTGGTGAGAAACGTAGTTTGGAGGATTGGAACAGGGAGGTTTTGAAAGGCTTTTATAGTGTCTTCAAGGCTGCCGATCCTGACTTGCAATTTGTATTCCTTACTGGTGTCACCAAGTTCTCACAAGTCAGTGTGTTCAGTGGTTTCAACCAGCCAAAAGACATAAGTATGTCTGCAAAATATGATACACTTTGTGGCATTACAAATGAAGAATTGAAGACTTATTTCAAGGAGGCTATATCTGAAATGGCAGAAAATTATCAATGCTCTGAAAATGAGATTATAACAAGACTAAAGAAGCGTTTTGATGGTTATAATTTCAGTAAGCGACTGGCGGGAGTCTATAATCCATTTAGCCTGTTGAATGCCCTGCAAGAAGGAGATTATCAGCAAGACTATTGGTTCAAGACAGGTACTCCCACTTACCTTGTCCGTTTGTTGAAACATTCCAATGAGAACCTGAATGAACTGACTGGCAAGTATTATTTCATGGATCAGTTTGCCGATTACAAGGCAAATGTGGAACGACCATTACCAATGATTTATCAGAGTGGGTATCTTACCATTAAGGATTGTGATAGAGATATGGGAAGTTTCTTGCTTGATTTCCCCAACGATGAGGTAAAGCGAGGGTTTGTTACCTTGGTCGCAAACAATTACTTGCAATCAAAGGAGGATGTGGACAGTTGGCTCTTAGTATCTGTCAAGAGTCTGAAGAATGGCGACTTAGAGCAGTT
>CAKQXI010000164.1 GCA_934281565.1 uncultured Prevotella sp. | reverse complement strand
TTCAAAATACCGCTTAACAGACTATATTTCAATTATTTCAAAGAACGATTTACCAACTTTTATTGGACAGTAGTGACTGCAATTATATAATGAGGGTAGTGAGGAGTGGCTTGACATTAAGGCGGACATGGAACAGGCTTCGCTAGATCATCAGCTTCAGCAGGAAGATACATACCAAAATATGCTCAAGACCTTGCGCCAGAACTTTGGTAAACAGGACCTTGCTGCACAGGAGAAGATGTATCTCAATGGTTTGGATGCCCTTCATAAAAAGGGACTCATAAAAGAAGATGAATATCAGCAGATGCGTCTGATGATAGTGCGGCAGTTTGCTGCTCAAAGAGCGCAGGTTGAAGCTGAAGACCATGGTGCCGGCTCTACGCAAATCAAGATAGACAACAAGTCAAATGAGATGCTCAATAGTGCCAAAGCTGCAGCTGGTGATGCGCAAAGCACATCAGGTGGGCTGGGTAATTTTTTTAGTTCCCAAATTAAAAATTATCAAAATACCATGGCAAAGCTCAAGGAGCTATATGGCGATGACCAACAGAACCATGCTGCCTATATGCAAGCCAAGGCGCAAGTGACCGCATCTTTCCTCGAAGATATGATCCAGAAGACGCAATGGGCGTATAATGGTATCAACAACATTCTGTCCGCAGCATCATCATATGCTCAGGCATGCTCAGACTTAGAACAGGCTCGCATTTCCAAGAACTATGAGAAGCAGATAGAGGCGGCAGGTAATAACTCCAAGAAAAAGAAAAAATTGGAGGCGAAACGTGACAAGGAATTGGCTGAAGCTAAATCCAAAGCCAACAAAAAGGCTATGAAGATTGAGATTGCCCAAGCCATAGCGTCAACGGCAATGGCTGCCATCAATGCTTATTCTTCGGCTGCATCAATACCTGTTGTTGGTTGGACAATGGCTCCTATTGCTGCAGGCTTGGCAACGGCTGCGGGTATGCTCCAGATAGCCACCATTAAGAAACAGCATCAGGCAGAAGCTGCTGGCTATTATTCGGGTGGTTATACGGGAGGCACACGATACCGCCAAGAGGCTGGTGTTGTCCACGAGGGTGAGTTTGTCGCCAACCATTTGGCTGTAAATAACTCTGCCATTCGCCCTGCTTTCGACCTCATTGATAGGGCACAGCGTTCCAACACCGTTGGTTCGCTGACTGCAGAAGACATCAGTCGTTCGCTCGGTCAAGGTGGTAATACTGTAGTTGCTCCTATAGTCAATGTGTCTAATGACAATTCAGAGGTGAGAGAGTCGCTTGACGGGGTCAATGCTGCCGTCAGCAGATTGAGCCAGACCCTTGATGATGGTATTGAGATAGAGATACCTATTTCTGGGCGTAGTGGTTTGCATAAGAAGCTGAGAGACTATAACAAAATTCTAAGTAACAAGTAGATTTATGATACAATGCATCGTCAATGGGCATAAGGCCTACCCTTTGTCTACGTCATCCATCAAGGTAACATACGCCAATCAGTATGTCACTGATGATGGTCAGTACACCTATGATATTACATTCCCCATGAATATCTTGGCAAACCGAGAGATTTTTAATAATGTCTCTCGATTCGAGGTCAATAAAAAACTTGCCAAGTATGACGACTGCAAGCTATACTGCAATGGTATGCTCATTATGAGTGGTGTGGGTACTGTATTGTCGATTACTCAAAATGAAGTCAAATTACAAATTCTTGGTGGTAAATCAAGAGTCAAGTACAACTCTCGATTTAATAAACACTATATTGATGAGATAGATTTAGGCAAAGCTTCCGCTCCCGGAAAAACATTTGCTGCTGCAACTTCTTTGTCGGACATTCTTTTGGGTACAAAAAGTATGACGGGCTATATATTGTCTGCCGATAAAAAAGCTTTTCTTGGCGAAAAGGGAAAATATACATTCGTACCTGTCAATGATGAGAGCAGTGAAAATCTTGTAGCGAACTTCATAGGTGTCGATATGACAGGAAAATTGGCTGGCAGTCCAGTTCCGTATATTCAGAATGTTGCAGTTCAACCTAACCTTAACTATGTTTTGAGTAAAGTCCTGGAGATGGAAGGGTATAAGGTTGTGCAGAATGATTTTGACTGTGAGCCTTGGAGTAGGCTTTATATTGCCTCGGCATTCAAGACTTTGGAGCTGAACAAGGCTTTGCCACATTGGAGTGCTTACACTTTCCTTGAGGAGTATAGGAAACTATTCAATGCCAGCATTTCCTTTGATGAAAATACGAAGACCGTAAGAATTGTTAAGGCTTCTGAACTTACAGCAAACGAGGAAATTGCGTTTGAACCGATTGATGAATACAGCGTTGACTATGACGAGGATGGTTCGTTGAATACGTTGGACACGAAGAACATAGAGTATAATCTAGGAAATTCAACAAACAGGGATGACTATGAGGTCATACCGAAAAAAGTAATGGATTCTTTTGAAATTGTAGAGTTTGATGAGCTGGCACAAAATGAACGGTTGGGGGGCAATTCGAGAGCTGCGTCATGGGATGGTCCAAGTCTAACTCCTGACATTGACAACTATACTCAATCCTGGAGTGAAAAGAAAAAGAAAACTACGATAATTCATAAAAATGATTGCTATTATGTGTACTTTGTTACTGATGAGCGCAATGAAGGTTGGAAAATGTGTGGTTTTTGGTCTCCACTTATAAGGTATGAGGATAGTGATGACTATATTGACCTAAATATATCTCCTGCTGTGATTATTTATAAAGTATTTGATAATCTCAAGGACGCATTTGGCTTAACCAATTGCAGGCGTTCTCTTTTGTCAGTCCCAAATGATAAGGAGGCTGAATTTAAAGATATGGCTACTGATGAAAATGGATTTGCGTATGTCACCGTACAAGATGCGATAGAGGATGAGTCGTCTCTTGATGAGTCGGAAGATGACCAGGAATGCATGAATGTCTTTTTCTTAGGTGACGAATTGCAGCCTGTTGATTATTGGTTCGGAGGTAACAACATCCCTGCGGGATTTGCGTTGACTCGTTGGCCGACAATATTCACGGACTATTATAAGGATAATGGATACGATGAAGACATAAAGGCATCGCTAAGGCTGAATAGCATTGAAGCGAATAGTATCGGAGTATTGCACAATGCAGCCATCATTGATAACCATAACAGCATCGAAATCAAGTTCAGGTCTAGGGGGATTCCCGATCCCTCACAGATTTTTGTTTTCAGAAATAAAAGGTATATATGTGAAAAAATAGAGATTGAGGTAAGGGATGATATGATAGAACCAGTCAAGACTGGTTATTTCTATATGATGTCATAATATAAAAGGTGGAGAGTCAATAGGCTCTCCACCTTATATTATAGGATACCTTTGTAGTTTAGGATGAACTCATTGGCTTTCTTGATATCCTTGGGGGTATAGATGTCAGTTATGAGAATGGATGAGTGTCTTGCCTGGTCTCTGACAGATAAGACATCGGCGTTTGCTTTGAGCATGTTGGTGATGCCTGTGTCCTTCAAGCTATAAAACTTGTAGCGCGGCGAGAATCCCAAGGGTTTTCTTACGTATCTGATCCAAAAGTCCCTGAAGCATTTCTCACTTCTGCGTGTTGCCCCAGGACAGAAATCTGTTGAAAACAGATAATAGTCGTTAGGATAAGAGAAAATCTTGAGATCAATCATCAACTTTATGACATGAGATGGCAAGGTGATGACCGCATCATTGCCATTTTTGGTATGGTCGCCATATAAGCTTAGTGTTTTCGATTTCAGATGAAAGTCTCCGATGCGGAGAAAAGACAATTCCCTCGGTCGGACGAAAAGGTAGTGCAAGATTTCGCAAGCCAACAGGAAATGTTTGTTTTTGACAAGGAGATGCTCACGTATTTCTTTCATCACATCATCTGGTATGACATCACGTTCTTTCTTGTGCTTGCTCTTGATGCGCCCAAATCCTATGGTTGGATTTTGGCTGATGTAGCCACGTTCGAGGAGATAGCCAGTGAAAGTTTTTACCCATGTAAGATAGTTGTTGCGAGTAGTGATGCCGTTGTTGCGGTCAATGAAGATATAGTCCAGAAACTTGCTGACATTGTGCTTGTCCCATTGGTAGGAGTAATTAATGTTGATTTTCTTTTCTTCTTTCCATCTCTCCAGCATCCTGACACGGCTGGAGTAGTCCACATAGGTTTCTTCTCGCAAGCTATGCTCATTGTAGAGCTTCACGAGATACTCTTTATACTTGTCGAGGACATCGTCCCATCTGGTATATTCTAAAGGTTGTGTTAACTCTATCCAGGGATTCCAGCCATCCATGAGTTTTTCCGTCAGTCTCTTCATGAGAGCTTCACCATAGACTTTTTGGTTTCGCTTACCTCGAATGTGGTCAAGCATAATTTTCTTCATGCGAAGACATCCACGTGATGGATCAAATGCCATGAAAGATACAAAACACTCAGATTTTTGATGGAAAACAGGTGGCTTCCAACCGATGACGCTGTTTAAAACAGTCTCATTTGTGTGAAAAGGATAATTTTTTTTTGCCATATCTTTAATTTCTTTCAGATCTGGCCTATTCGTAATGTTGTAATCTTTGTTATATATTCTAAACTGACTTTTCACCGACCAAAATACCATCGACCAAGATTAACTTGCTGGTATTCAAATAGGTAAGTCGAAAATTGTCGGGATTACTGGATTGAAGACCATAGGTTCCACTGCATCGAACAGTGGTGGTTCTGGCTTTGCGTGGTCTTCAAATAATGATAATAG
>CAKQXI010000163.1 GCA_934281565.1 uncultured Prevotella sp. | reverse complement strand
TCCTCTTTCCAGAAGTTTGCAATCTCCTTAATTGTCTTTTTGTTTGTTACCATATTAATATAAAGGGATTAGACCCTTATATTAATATAGTAAATATAAATCAAAGAAATAAGCGAATGTATCCACCATGATTACTGGTGGACACGATTTTTCATATCATGGTCGACCATTGTACAAACGCAAGAGTCCGACCATACGTTCTCTGCCGTCTCAACCATATCAATGATGGTATAGATAGGCAGGATTATACCCATGATTCCTATGGGCGCACCCACTCCAGACATCAGCGAAAGAGTGAGGAAATAACAGCCCATCGGAACACCCGCATTGCCTATCGCTGAGATTACTGAGATAAACAGCCATAATATCATCGTTGTCCATGGCAACGGCATCCCTCCGTTCTGCATCAGGAACAAGGAGGTGACCAAGATGAACGCCGCACAACCATTCATGTTGATGGTAGTACAGATTGGCAATACGAAGCGAGACACTTTCTTCTCTACTCCCACTCGTTCTTCCGCAGTCTGCATGGTCACAGGAAGTGTGGCTGCCGAGCTCTTGGTGAAGAGTGCCATCAACACGGCTGGCATCATCCTGCCCAATGTACGGAATGGATTCAACCCTCTCGCCAAGAGGAAAAGAGGCAAGATGATAAAGAACTGGATTACATTGCCACCTAAGATGACGGCGACATACTTGCCTAAGGATGCCATCACAATTCCTGCTGACACCTGTGCCGACAACTGGGCTGCAAAGGCTACGATACCCAATGGCAACGCCCATATCAAACCATGAATCAGCAGGAATAGAAGATCCTGTAATCCTAACAAACCTTTTATGACAACACTTTTCTTGTCACTCTCTGGCATCTTTGCCAAGGCTATTCCTGCCGCAGCCGCCAATATCAAGATGGAAAGTACATTCCCCTCTGAGAATGGCTTGATGATATTATTGGGTATCACCCCAAGGATGTGCTCATAATAACTTGTCTGTCCCAAGTCTTGTGGCAATGCCGATGCTCCGCTTTGCGCCATTGCTGCAGGCAAGTTGCCCGGTGCCACAATGTTGTAAAGTATCAATCCTACCGCTGCCGCCGCAATCGTCGTCAATAAAGTATAGGTGACGGCATGGCGGAAGATACGCCCTGTATCTGCTTGGTTACCCAATGCCGACAAAGTTGTCACCACAGCCAATGCAATGGTTGGCACAGCCAAAAGTTGGAACAGTCGGGTATAAACGGTTGCGATGAAATTCATCAATCCATCCAATGCCCCGATACCTAATGTTCCCAGTACCGCACCTATAACCAAAGCTCCAATCCATAATGCTAATTGTTTGGTTTGCTTCTTGTTACTACCTTTTCGTAAAGTCTCTTCCATACTATTCATCATTTTACGTTAAACAATATATGGCGACAAAAATACAATTTTATTCGCAAACTGTCAATCACATAAATATGGTATATTTTACTAAAAAGCATCAAATAGCAAGAAGTAAATGCAACAGACAAAGGCTTATTCTTCGACTAATTCATAGTTAGTGCTTCTGCCACCCTCGTTTGTCTGCCTCAATATACCTTTGGTTATCAAGTCCTTGATGTCACGATTGGCGGTATCTTGCGAGCAATGGTTGATCTTATACCACTTTGACGAATTCAACTTTCCCTCAAAACCATTAAAGAGCATATTGAGAACCTTACGCTGACGGGCATTGAAAGGAACCGTACGATGCGTATTCCAGAATTGAGTCTTTCGCACCACATTTTCTGTTTTAGCCAAAGCCACCTCCAACGCCGTCTTCATAGTTTGCAAAAACCATTGTATCCAAGGAGTGATGTCAAGGCTGCCTTTTTGAGCTTGCTCCAAATGCTCATAATATGCTTTTCGATGATTAAGGATTTCGGAAGAAAGACTATAATATCGCTGGGATGTCTGGTCGGCACGAGACAACAATAGTTCTGTCAAAGTCCTGCATATACGACCATTGCCGTCATCGAAAGGGTGAATCGTAACAAACCAAAGATGTACGACAGCAGCCTTGACCAAAGGATCGATAGCCTTTTCGTCATTCGTCCAAGCTATCAGGTCTTCCATCATTTTGGCAACATCCTTACTGTCAGGTGCTTCATAATGAACTCTCTGATGTCCCAATGGTCCTGAAACTACTTGCATGGGGTCGTCGCCCTTTCGCCATTCACCTACTGTAATCTTATAAAGTCCACTCCTGCCCGTGGGAAACAATGCTGCGTGCCAAGAGAATAGACGCTCGGCATCAACCGATACTTCATAATGTCGCACGGCATCCATCATTACTTGTACGACCCCCTCTGTATAATGGTCAGGAATGGGCAAGCCTTCATACTTTAATCCCAACTGCATGGCTACCGAGGAACGGACACTGTCCCGGTTCAATTCTTCACCCTCTATTTTGGCAGAATGTACTATTTCTTGTGTCAAGGAATCAAGCATGGACTGATTTTGTTCTTCAAATCCGAACATAGAGACTCTGCCCAGCAACTTACCTCTCAGCATATTCACCTCTGCCAAGTTGCCGCTAAAGGCTTCATTGTTCCACACCATGTGTGGCCAACCTTGCCGTTGCCATATATATTTCATATCTTTAGCCAACTAATGTCTTTTTGGTTGCAAAAATACACCTTTTTAATTAATTATCCAAGTTTTGCGGAGATTATTTCCTTTATTCTCCGCAAAACTTGCGGAGAATAGTTGGGCTATCCCAATAAATCGCAATACTCTTGAGTTGGCTCACAGAACAAATGGCGTATAGTTTTCCATCAACAAAAAAGGCAACTTATGTCCTTGATACATAAGCTACCTTTCATATATAAATATAAACACGTGTATGCGCAATTACTGCACAATCTTGAAACGAATCCTCAAAGAATGGGAAGCCTGGTCCCAATTGGTGCCCAGCATCACGAACTTACCTATCTGTGCCGTAGAACGAACATGCTTACCGATGCAAGGGCAAACATCGTAATCGCCGATACGAACTAGACGCAATGTCTCACTGGCATCCTCTGGCAAGCGGTCCAACTTAACTTCCGCAGGGATATGGGCACGATCAACAAACTCGTAAGTAACGGGCATATCCTCTCCTATCAAGCGATTCATTTCTGCCTCTATCGCCTTTTCTTCCTGACGGGTAGGCTTATGGTCAATGACGAAAGTCATCTTACTTTTCTTTCGCTCGATATGCGCATTACGGCTACGCTCGCAACCAAACATACGGATCATCAACTGATTCAGGAGATGTTCCGCCGTATGAGCTGGAGGAAACTCCTCCTTATGATGCTCATTTAACATGAACTCGTTCTCATCCATCTTGACACTGAATTTATAAATTCTTATTCCATTGGCTTCTATCGACACAGGGAACACACCATTCTTCTTCAAATCGACGGTCATCTTGCCACCCGACCAAAGCTCACGCACCGACACCATTTCCTCGGAAAGGTGCATATAATCAAAGGCATGCTCCGGGATTACAACCTCAAGCTGTCGAGCCTCGGCGGAGAAATTTAGCACTACCAGAAGTACCTCATCATCTTTCTTGCGCAAGAAAGCGAAATGGGTGCGAGGATCAAAATGACTGGATGCTGGGTTCACATACATCAAGTCGAAAGTATCTCCCTCCCTGATTGCCTTTTCCTCATTGGCGAGGCGGAGCATCTGCCGATAACTGGCAGACAGCTTAGAGGACGAGGACTTGGTATAGGCATGTGCCAAGGTCTCTGGCGACCAATAGTCGAATATCGTTGTACGCCCATCCTGTCCACTAAACCCCTCCTTGTCCATACCTCTCTCACCAAATTCCTGTCCACTATAAAGCATGAAAGGATTCTGCTGGAAGAAAAGACAAAAGGCTGCGGCAGGCAAGGCTTTCTCGGCATCGCCACAAAAGAAATCGCTGGCGATACGCTGCTCGTCATGGTTCTCCAAGAAGTAAAGCATATGCTCTCGGATGTCATCAACATCTTGCCACTGATAAGTGATGCTGGATGCTGGACGCTCACCACATATGATCCCACGCAGGCAATCATACATACCCACCTTGTCATAAAGGTAATCGAAACCAGCACTTATGTAATTGCGATACTGGCTTGGGTCGTAAACCTCACCTATGACAACGACATGAGGATAACGAGCCTTCAGTATCTGGGTAGCGTATGACCAGAAAGCCGTAGGCACCATCTCCGCCATATCGCATCGGAAACCATCGACACCTTTTGAAGCCCAGAAAAGAAGAATGTCCGTCATCTTGCCCCATGTACTTGGCACTGGCTCAAAGTGATAGCTTCTGCCCCCAGCATCACAATAGTCGACACCATAGTTCAACTTCACGGTCTCATACCAGTCGTTTCTGCCAGGACGATTGTCAAAGCGGTCGTTGCCTGTAGCCTTGGCAGGACTCTCCGTATAAGAAACAGCACTCCCCTCACACACTTCGCCCAAGTCCAAATCACCCCACGCATAGTAAAAGTTATTGCGAATAGAGAAGTGCATGTTCTTGTCATCGTCCTCTCCCAAGTCTCGCACTCCTGCTGGCTTGCAAATGGAATGATATTCACGTGCTACATGATTAGGCACAAAGTCCATGATAACTTTCATGCCTGCTTGATGGGTACGCTCGATAAGTCGTTCCCACTCACTCATACGTTGGCTCACGTTGACTGCCAAGTCTGGGTCAATGTCATAATAGTCCGTGATGGCGTATGGCGACCCTGCCTTTCCTTTCACCACCTCTGCGTGCTGTATAGG
>CAKQXI010000162.1 GCA_934281565.1 uncultured Prevotella sp. | reverse complement strand
CTTACAGCTCCCAGATGGCACAGCCTGACGATCACCCGCCAGCTGGTGGTCTCTTACACCACCTTCTCACCCTTACCCGATACTATTCCATAATAAATGGAAGTCGTCTCAGGCGGTTATTTTCTTCTACCGACACCTACTGTCACCAATAGCTTCTATTTTCGGAAGTGGGATGCCCTATGCTGCCCGGACTTTCCTCTTGCACCCAAAAAGATGCCAGCGACAAGCCGAGACACTGCTTTCAATATGCAAAAATACAAAAAACTTTTGATACTTTGTTATATTTCACCATGTTTTTTATTCTTTTCCCATCAAAACGACACCTTAACAAGAAAAAAGTCAAGGAAAAGGAACGGTTTTTCAAATAAAAGCAGTAATTTTACACCCAAAATAACTAAACAACTACAACATGAAGAAACTTATAACGACTTCCTTTCTCATTGCTATGATTACATTCTCTGCCCAAGCTCAAGATGTAACAGGTACTATCCACGTAAACCAAGCCACACGAAAAATCCACAAAGAGATTTACGGTCAGTTCGCCGAACACCTCGGTAGCTGCATCTATGGTGGTCTTTGGGTAGGTCCTGAGTCCAACATCCCTAATACGCAAGGGTATCGTAACGATGTCCTCCAAGCCTTGAAAGACTTGAAAGTTCCTGTCCTCAGATGGCCAGGAGGATGCTTCGCCGATGAATATCACTGGATGGATGGCATCGGTCCTCGTGAGAAACGTCCCAAGATGCAAAACAACAACTGGGGTGGAACCATTGAGGACAATTCCTTTGGCACGCATGAGTTTCTGAACCTCTGTGAACTCATTGGCTGCGAGCCTTATATCAGTGGAAACGTTGGTTCTGGCACTGTTGAGGAACTTGCCAAATGGGTGGAGTACATGACCAGTGATGGCGATACACCGATGGCAAAGCTCCGTCGCCAAAATGGTCGTGCCAAGGCATGGAAAGTAAAGTTCCTCGGCGTGGGTAACGAGAGCTGGGGATGTGGTGGAAATATGCGCCCTGAATACTACTCCGACCTTTTCCGCCGTTACTCCGTCTATTGCCGCAACTATGATGGAAACGAACTTTATAAGGTTGCTTCTGGTGCCAGCGATTATGACTACAACTGGACGAAAGTCCTGATGGACCGTGTAGGTCATCGCATGAACGGCATTTCCTTACATTATTATACTGTGGCAGGATGGGATGGCAGCAAGGGGTCTGCCACAAAGTTCAGTGACGAAGATTATTATTGGACACTCGGCAAGTGTCTCGGCATCGAGGATGTCATCAAGAGACATGAGGCTATCATGGACCAGTCCGACCCACAGAAACAGATTGGCTTGTTGGTTGATGAATGGGGCACATGGTGGGATGAGGAACCCGGTACCATCAAAGGGCATCTCTATCAACAAAACTCTATGCGTGATGCTTTCGTAGCTGCTCTCTCGCTCAATGTCTTCCACCGCCATACCAACCGTATCCGTATGTGCAACATTGCCCAAGTCGTCAATGTCCTCCAGAGCATGATCCTCACCGATACCAAGGGCACAGGTCACATGGTATTGACTCCTACCTATCATATATTTAATATGTATAAGGACTTTCAGGAAGCAACATATCTGCCTATGGATATAAAATGCGACTCCATGAAAGTTCGTGGCGACGACCATGCCAAGGACGGTCGCTATATCCCATTGGTTTCTGCCTCCGCTGCCAAGAAAGCAGATGGAACCATCGTGCTATCCCTTGCCAACATAAGCCTTGACAAAGCACAGGAAGTCGAGTTCACCTTGGATAGCATCACCCCAAGGTCTGTGACAGGACAAATTCTCTCTTGCAAGGCGATAAGTGACTTCAATGACTTCGAGAACCCAGAAAAAGTAAAGCCTATGGCTTTCAGAGAAGCAAAAATCAAGAAAAATACTTTAAAAATGAAAATTCCCGCAAAATCTATCGTAGTTTTGAAAATAAAGTAGTACATTTGTAGTTAGAAATAAAACTATTCATATTATGAACGACATTAAAGTTATGAATCATGCAGCCGACAACATCCGTATCTTGGCTGCTTCTATGGTAGAGAAAGCTAACTCTGGGCATCCGGGTGGTGCTATGGGTGGTGCCGACTTCATCAACGTACTTTTCTCTGAATTCCTTGTATATGACCCAGAAGATCCTACATGGACAGGGCGCGACCGCTTCTTCCTCGACCCTGGTCACATGAGTCCTATGCTCTATGCAGGCTTGGCTATGCGTGGATTCTTCTCTATAGAAGACTTGAAACAATTTCGTCAGTGGGGTTCCGTAACTCCCGGTCATCCAGAATTAGACATCCAGCGTGGCATAGAGAACTCCAGTGGTCCACTTGGTCAAGGTCATGCGATGGCAGCAGGTGCGGCAGTAGCAGAGAAGTTCTTGGAGGCTCGCCTTGGCTCGACCATGATGCAGCACAAGATATACGCTTATATCAGTGATGGTGCCATAGAGGAAGAAATTTCACAGGGTGTTGGTCGTATCGCTGGCAACCTTGGCTTGAACAACCTCATCATGTTCTATGATTCTAACGATATTCAGCTCTCTACCGAGTGTGGTGTTGTCATGACGGAGAACACTGAGAAGAAATATGAGGCTTGGGGCTGGAACGTTATCAAAATCAATGGTAACGATGTCGCTCAAATCCGTGAGGCTTTGGTTACCGCACAGAACGAGAAAGAACGCCCTACCCTCATCATCGGCAAGACTATCATGGGTAAGGGTGCCTTGCAAGCTGACGGCTCAAGCTACGAGGCAAGCATCAAGACTCACGGTGCTCCGCTCGGTGGCGAGGCATATACCAATACTATCAAGCACCTTGGCGGTGATCCTACCAATCCTTTCGTCATCTTCGATGATGTCAAGGAACTCTATGACAACCGCCGTGAGGAATTGAAGAATATCGTCGCTAAGCGCAAGGCTGCTGAGGCTGAATGGCGCAAAGCGAACCCAGAAAAGAGTGCCCAGATGGACGAATGGTTCTCTGGCAAAGCTCCTAAGGTTGACTGGAGCAAGGTTGAGCAGAAAGCTGGTTCTGCCACACGTGCTGCCAGTGCCGTTTGCCTTGGTGTCTTGGCGGAGCAAGTGCCTAATATGATTTGCGCTTCTGCCGACCTTTCCAACTCAGACAAGACCGATGGTTTCTTGAAGAAAACCAAGAGCATGGTACGTGGCGACTTCAGCGGTGCTTTCTTCCAGGCAGGTGTTGCCGAGTTGACGATGGCGGATATGTGCATCGGCATGATGCTTCATGGTGGTGTCATCGCTGCTATGGGTACATTCTTTGTATTCTCCGATTATATGAAACCAGCCATCCGTATGGCAGCCTTGATGCAAGTTCCTGTTAAGTTCATCTGGACTCACGATGCTTTCCGTGTTGGTGAGGACGGTCCTACCCATGAGCCTGTTGAGCAAGAGGCACAAATTCGCTTGATGGAGAAACTGAAGAACCATGCTGGCAAGGACAGTGTTCGTGTATTCCGTCCTGCCGATGCCGATGAGACCACTGTTTGCTGGAAACTTGCTATGGAGAACGTTGATACTCCTACTGCTCTCATCTTCTCTCGCCAAGGTATCGCCAAGTTACCAGAGGGTACTGACTATGAGCAAGCTGCCAAAGGTGCTTACATCGTAGCTGGCAGTGACGAGAACCCAGATGTCATCTTGGTTGCCAGTGGTTCTGAGGTATCAACCTTGGAGGCTGGTACAGAGGCTTTGCGCAAGGATGGCATCAAGGTACGTGTAGTCAGTGCTCCATCTGAAGGTTTGTTCCGCAACCAGAGCAAGGAATACCAAGAGAGCGTACTGCCTAAGGGAGCTAAGATCTTTGGTATGACAGCAGGGTTACCTGTAACGCTCGAGGGTCTTGTTGGTTCCAATGGTAAGGTATTCGGCTTGGAGAACTTCGGTTTCTCTGCTCCTTACAAGGTTCTTGACGAGAAGTTAGGTTACACGGGCGAGAATGTCTACAAACAAGTAAAGGAATTATTAAAGTGAAGAGTGAAGAACT
This sequence comes from uncultured Prevotella sp., assembly GCA_934281565.1. GTDB lineage: Bacteria > Bacteroidota > Bacteroidia > Bacteroidales > Bacteroidaceae > Prevotella. The sequence continues at coordinate 770 of CAKQXI010000162.1, read as the reverse complement.
AAGAGTGAAGAATTCAATTGTTCTTCTCTCTTAGTTCTTCACTAAAAAATAATCTAAAAATTTAAAGCTTATGGAAGTAAAGACAGTAGGATTAGCCAGCGACCACGCTGGTTTCCCAATGAAGCAATTCGTTTTGCAGTATTTAGAGAAAAAGGGGTATCCTGTAAAGGATTATGGTACGTATAGTGACGAAAGTGTGGACTACCCAGACTTCGCCCATCCTTTGGCTGAAGGCATTGAGAGTGGTGAGGTTTATCCGGGCATTGCCATCTGTGGCAGTGGTGAGGGTATGGCTATGACACTCAACAAGCATCAAGGTGTCCGTGCTGGTTTGGCATGGAACAAGGATATAGCACAACTTATCCGTCAGCACAACGATGCCAATGTCATTGTACTTCCTGGTCGCTTTATAGACAACAAGACTGCCGAGGCTATCCTCGATGAGTTTTTCTCTGCATCTTTTGAGGGTGGTCGTCATGAGCGCCGTGTCAAAAAGATTGCAATAAAGTAGTAAGTAGTCTTCACATCATTAAGTAGTCTTCGCATAAAGATATACGCCCACGGTTCAATTTTGTATGACCGTGGGCGTTTTTATATAAGAAAATCTGCGTAAATCTGCGTAATCTGCGGGAGCATTAACACTTAATTCAATTTCATGATTTGTTCTTTCGTAAGACCAGAATAAAGAATGATCTTATCCAATGACAAACCATCAGCCAACATCATTCGAGCGGAAGCTATCTTCTGCCTCGTGGCACCTTTCTCCATGC
>CAKQXI010000161.1 GCA_934281565.1 uncultured Prevotella sp. | reverse complement strand
ATCTTTTACCTTTGGTGCAACTGATGAACGCTGATGATGATCAACCACAGGCAGTTGTGGTTACTCCGGGGCGTGAATTGGCTTTGCAATCAGCTTCAGTCTTTAAGGATTTGGGTAGTGGATTGAGAGCGATGGCTTGTTATGGTGGTCGTGCGACAATGGATGAGCATCGTATCATGAGACAGGTTTGTCCTCAGGTTGTCTTTGGAACCCCGGGTCGTCTCAATGACCATTTAGATAAAGGCAATCTTAATCCATATCACATCAAGTATCTTGTCATAGATGAGTTTGACAAGTGTTTGGAGATGGGATTTCAAGATGAGATGCATCGGTTGATAAGTTCTTTGCCAGGCTTGAGGCGCCACTTCTTGCTTTCTGCTACCGAGGCAGAGGATATACCACGTTTTGTGCACATGGGTAGGGTAGAGAAGATTGATTATCGTACTGATGAAGAACAAGTGCCGGAACGTGTCCATATATATAAGGTGAATTGTCCGCAGAAAGATAAGTTGGAGAGTTTGGCACAGTTGCTTCGTAGTTTAGGTAACCAGAGCAGCATTGTATTCCTGAATTATCGTGATAGTGTGGAGCGCACCAATAATTACCTCGTGGAACAAGGTTTCTCCACTTCCTGTTTTCATGGAGGCATGGAGCAGAAAATGCGTGAGGCTGCCCTTTATAAGTTCAGCAATGGTAGTGCTAATGTTTTCGTAAGTACCGATTTGGCATCTCGTGGTTTGGATATTCCAGATATTGATAATATTATCCATTATCATTTGCCAGAGAGTGAGGAGGGATATATCCATCGTGTCGGTAGAACAGCTCGTTGGGAAGCTAATGGTAGGACTTTCTTCCTTTTGGGACCAACGGAAGATATACCGGGTTATGTAGATGCCGAGGTAAGTGACTATGAGATACCTGCCGAATTGCCAGCTCTTGCCAAGCCAAGAATGGCTACAATTTATATAGGCAAGGGAAAGAAAGATAAGATCAGCAAGGGTGATATTGTTGGTTATCTCTGCAAGAAAGGTGGACTGGAGCCATCGGAGATAGGAAAGATAGATGTAAAGGAACGCTATGCGTATGCCGCTATCGCTCGTCCTCGTCTCCATAGCGTACTTCAAAAAGTGAAAGGAGAGAAGATCAAAGGCATTAAGACCATCGTTGAGGAAGTTAAGTAAGAAGTGAAAGAGGCAACATAAATATGCAACGTTTTATTAGAAGATGGTGACAAAAAGGAAGATTTTTGCGCAAAAAGCTAAAAATGTGCTGAAAAGTTTGGCTATTTAAAATAAAAAGTGTAATTTCGCCGAAGTTAAGAACTTAATAAATAAACAACAAGATGAAGAAGTACAACTTTAATGCAGGTCCATCAATGCTTCCACGTGAAGTGATTGAGAACACAGCTAAACAGATTTTGGATTTTAATGGTTCAGGTCTTTCATTGATGGAAATCAGCCACCGTGCTAAAGATTTTCAGCCAGTAGTTGACGAGTGTGTCTCCTTGTTTAAGGAGTTGCTTGACATCCCTGAGGGTTATTCCGTTATCTTTCTTGGTGGTGGTGCCTCGCTCCAGTTTATGCAGATTCCTGCTAACTTCCTCATCAAGAAGGCTGCCTACGTCAATTCTGGCACTTGGGCTAAGAAGGCTTTAAAAGAGGCGAAGCATTTTGGTGAGGTCGTAGAGATCGCATCATCGTCTGACGCCAATTATGCTTATTATCCTCAGTTCGAGGGTAAGGAACCTAAAGATGCTGATTATTTGCACATCACTACAAATAATACTATTTATGGCACGGAGATTCGTCGTGATCCTGATGTTGCCGTTCCTTTGATTGCCGACATGAGCTCTGATATTATGAGTCGTCCTGTTGATGTATCTAAATACAAGGCTATCTATGCTGGTGCCCAGAAGAACTTGTCTATGGCAGGTGTTACTGTCATTGTCGTCAAGGATGACGAGTTGGGCAAGGCACCTCGTGAGTTACCAACGATGATAGATTACCGTACCCATGTGGACAAAGGCAGTATGTTTAATACTCCTCCTGTTGTTCCTATTTATACTTTGATGGAGAATTTACGTTGGCTAAAGAAGAATGGCGGTGTAGAGGCTGCTGATAAGCGTGCCCGTGAACGTGCCGAGATCCTTTATGCGGAGATAGACCGTAATAAGCTCTTTAAGGGAACGGTTGAAGATAGTTCTCGCTCTTTGATGAACATTTGCTTTGTCATGAACGATGAGTATGCAGAGCTGGAAAAGCCATTCCTTGATTTTGCAACGGAGAAAGGTATGGTTGGTATCAAGGGACACCGCTCAGTAGGTGGTTTCCGTGCAAGTTGCTATAATGCACAGACTTTGGAGGGTGTCAATGCCCTTGTCAAGGCTATGCAGGATTTCGAGAAGGAACATTAATATTGAAAGTTGAAGGTTGAAAGTTGAAATTTATGATATGTTTCTTTGGCGATGAGAGAGAAACTTTGCCAAAGAAGCAATATCATTAAAAAAGCTAATCATAAATTTCAACTTTCAACCTTCAACTTTCAACTAAATAAAGAATAGTATGAAAGTATTAGTTGCAACAGAGAAGCCATTTGCAGCAGCTGCTATCGATGGCATCAAGAAAGAAATAGAGGGAGTAGGCAATGAATTGGTCTTGCTTGAGAAATATACCGAGAAAACGCAACTCCTTGATGCTGTCAAGGATGTAGATGCAATGATTATTCGCTCGGATAAGGTGGATGCTACTGTCTTGGATGCTGCCAAGAAGCTCAAGATTGTAGTTCGTGCAGGTGCTGGTTATGACAATATAGACCTTGATGCTGCCACGGCTCACCATGTTGTAGCCGAGAATACACCCGGACAGAACTCCAATGCTGTCGCCGAGTTGGTATTTGGTCTGTTGGTATTTGCTGTTCGTAATTTCTACAATGGCAAGTCTGGCTCTGAGTTGAAAGGTAAGAAACTGGGTATTCTTGCTTTTGGTAATGTGGGGCGCAATGTAGCTCGTATAGCAAAGGGATTTGGAATGGAAGTATCGGCATACGATGCTTTCTGTCCTGCTGATGTGATAGAGGCAGCCGGTGTTCATGCCGTAAAAAGCCAAGATGAGCTTTTTCAGACGTGTGATATTGTCTCTCTGCATATTCCTGCTACTCCAGATACGTTGAGAAGCATTGATTATAAGACCGTAGGTCAGTTGCCAAAAGGTGGTATCTTGATTAACACTGCTCGCAAGGAAGTTATCAATGAGCCAGAATTGCTAAAGTTGATGGCTGAGCGTGAGGATCTGAAGTTTATTACAGACATCAAGCCAGATGCTGATGCTGATTTTGAGAAGTTTGAGGGACGTTATTTCTCTACTCCAAAGAAGATGGGTGCGCAGACTGCTGAGGCAAATGTCAATGCTGGTATAGCTGCTGCCAAGCAAATCAACGCTTTCTTTAAGGATGGCTGTACAAAATTCCAAGTAAATAAATAATATTGAAAGTTGAAAATTGAAAGTTGAGATTTATGATTAGCTTTATGTGCTGGCATGGTTTCATTTTCAATTTTCAACTTGATTTGCTTATGTTGGAGCGTAAACGGCCAGAGAGTGATATTTATGACTTGTCAAAATCTTTTGCTTTAAGGATTGTAAACTTATATAAGTATCTTAAAGATATTAAAAAAGAGTATGTTATCTCGAAGCAGTTGTTGAGATCTGGTACGAGTATTGGAGCAAATGTGCATGAAGCCAAAAATGCACAATCGAGGCCTGATTTTAATAGCAAGATGAATATTTCTCTAAAAGAAGCCACAGAAACAGGGTATTGGTTGGATTTGTTAGCGGATGCTGAGTATATATCTAAAAAACAATATGATTCAATAATAGCAGATTGCAATCACATTGTAGCTGTATTAACAAAGATAGTAAAGGCTACTAAGGAGCAAAGCTAATCATAAATTTCAACTATCAACTTTCAATTTTCAACTTTAAAAATTATGGCAACAATAAAACCATTCAGGGGTCTCAGACCACCTAAGAGTTTAGTGGAGCAAGTGGAAGCTCGTCCATACGATGTTCTTAACTCGGAGGAAGCCCGTGCCGAGGCTAAGGATAATGAAAAGAGTCTTTATCATATCATTAAGCCAGAGATTAATTTCGAGCCAGGCACATCCGAGTATGATCCTCGTGTGTATGAGAGTGCTGCGGAGCAGTTCCAGAAGTTTCAAGATAAAGGCTGGTTGGTGCAAGATGACAAGGAACAATATTACATTTATGCACAAACGATGAATGGCAAGACCCAGTATGGGCTTGTCGTGGGTGCCTATGTGGCTGATTATCTTACAGGTGTCATCAAAAAGCATGAACTGACCCGCCGAGACAAGGAAGAAGACCGCATGAAGCATGTGCGTGTATGCAATGCTAATATAGAGCCTGTCTTTTTTGCTTATCCCGATAATGCTGTGCTCAATGAGTTGTTGATGCGTTATGCTGCCACAAGTCCAGAGTATGATTTCATCGCTCCTATTGATGGATTTCGCCATCGCTTTTGGGTAGTGGGTGATGATAAGGATATTGAGGTCATTACAGCGGAGTTTGCCAAGATGCCGAACTTATACATCGCCGATGGTCACCACCGTTCTGCTGCGGCTGCACTTGTTGGTGCAGAGAAAGCAAAGCAAAATCCTAACCATACAGGCAAGGAAGAATACAACTATTTCATGGCTGTTTGTTTTCAAGCAAGTCAGTTGACGATTCTTGATTACAACCGTGTGGTGAAAGACCTGAATGGTTTGACATCGGAGCAGTTCTTGGAAGCGTTGGAAAAGAACTTCACGGTCGTCAGAAAGGGA
>CAKQXI010000160.1 GCA_934281565.1 uncultured Prevotella sp. | reverse complement strand
AATGATACCACAAGCATTAGGTTCAGATGCCGAAGTGGAAATAGTCTTTGACAATGACAATGGTGCAAAGACCCTTACCGCCAGTTTAAGCGGTACAAGTTGGGAAGCAGGACATAGCATTATTTATAAACTGTCCGCTTCTGAAGTCACAACTCTTAGTTTGGGTAACATCGAGTTTCCTACCAACTGGAGCAGTCAATATACAACCACGGCAAATAAGTTGAAGTCTGCTTATGCAAATGGTAACCAAGTAGGCTTGTTCATCGTAGATGATAACAATAAGTTGAGAAATGCCAATGTTGCCGTAACATATAATAGCACTTCAAAGACTTGGAGTATTCCAGCGGACAAGACTTGTTTATTCTCTCCGAGGTTCCAGTACTTCGCTTATTATCCTTACCAAGAAAACCTAACAGGAATGCCCACAGAGGGTAGCACAATAACTATCAGTGGCAATACAGCAGAAGAAAAAGCTACTAATTTCTTTAACACTGCCATAGATAACTGGCAACCAGCTTCTGACCAAAGTGACTTGGATAAGCTGGACAAGTGCGATTTGCAAGTCGGTATGGCTAATATTAGTAATACGGCAAGTAGCATCGACTTTAATACTATGACCCATGCCATGGGACTTGCTGACATTACTCTGGATAAAGGTCTTAATTATGAACTTAGTGATAAAACTTATGATTGGACTTCCGCCATAGTCAGTGATAAGTTTGTAGACAATCTTCCTTGTGAATTGTCTTATAATCGCTATGTTGCCATCGTGAAACCTAATGTCTCTACGATATTCAATGCCACAGTGAAAGGTTGGAAGGGTGCTTGGAAAGAAAAACTGTCGTATAGCCCAAGCATGGCAGAGATAGAAGCACATACGGCAGTGAGAGAAGACGATGAGAAACATCCTTATACTTTAGCATTGGGTGATATTTATTATAAGAATGGAGCTGTAACCCATAGTGAAGATGACTTAGAGCCAGCCGCTGCCAATACGCCTATTGGAATAGTAGCTTACTTAGCCAAGGGAGATAATAGTGATAAATATTGGATAGAGAATGGTACTGGTAGTGGCTATGGTGGTCATGCTCTGGTAATGGGCTTAAAGACGATAGGCTCTACTGGTACTTTGGAAGAAGCAAGTAAGGGTTATGTTTATGGTGGAACCGAAAGTGCTGCAACAAAATCCTACAAGGCAGAGAATTATATGTGGTACACATCGAATACAAATATAGGTGGAACTTATTTGAATAATTCCGCTGCTATAATTGCTTCAAAGTCTGCAACCTATGGATCTGGTTATATAATGACGCCTGGTCACTCAAGTGCATTTCAGGTATTTAATGCACTTGTAGATTATAATAAAAACAACAAAGCTCCTGAGAAGTCTACAGGTTGGTTCGTGGCAACGGCTGGGCAATACTACGCTGCTATTATCTTGGGAGTAGGTAAGGCATCAGATTGTACTTGGACTGTTTATAGACCAGAAAGTGGAAGTGCTTATGATGGTTATGTTAAAAGGAATGGTAAGGTTACTGACATAGCCACTCCTATCAATGAAGCTTTGGCGAGGGTTGGTGATGGTAACTATACTGTATTTTCCAATAATATATATAGGACCGAATGGACGGCTACACAATATCAGGCTAATCAAGCTGTAGTTATGGGCTTTTGTTTCGGTGGAAATAATGGATGTATAGTGTTTCAACGGAGTGATTATCCAGCTCCACGTGCTGTCCGTCCTTTCTTAGCTTTCTAAACAATAGAGTATAATAAACAAGGAGCTTGGAGAACAAGAACGTGAAAATGTTCTTGTTTCCAAACTCCCTTAATAATATAACGATATTAAGTACTATTCCTTTGTAGCGATAGCCTCACGAACCTTAGCCTCGATTTCCTCGGCAAGTTCTGGGTTGTCTTTTAACAAAGCCTTGGCAGCATCACGACCTTGTCCAAGTTTAGAGCCATTGTAGCTGAACCAACTACCACTCTTTTGGACAATGTTATATTCTACGCCGAGGTCTATGATCTCACCAATCTTGCTGATGCCTTCACCAAAAGTAATCTCAAATTCTGCCTTTCGGAAAGGAGGAGCTACCTTGTTCTTGACAACCTTGACACGAACCAAGTTGCCCACAACATCATCACCATCCTTGATAGCCGTTGCCTTGCGAATATCCAAGCGTACAGAGGCATAGAACTTCAAGGCATTACCACCTGTGGTAGTCTCTGGATTACCAAACATAACACCAATCTTCTCACGTAACTGGTTGATAAAGATACAAGTTGTGTTAGTCTTACTGATAGTAGAGGTGAGCTTGCGGAGAGCTTGGCTCATCAATCGAGCTTGAAGACCCACAACATTGTCGCCCATATCGCCCTCAATCTCTTTCTTTGGGGTAAGGGCAGCAACAGAATCGACTACCAAAATATCAATAGCTGAGGAACTAATCAACTGGTCGGCAATCTGAAGTGCCTGCTCACCATTGTCTGGCTGGGAAATCCAAAGATTATCAACATCTACGCCAAGTTTGGCAGCATAGAAGCGGTCGAAAGCGTGCTCTGCATCAATGAATGCAGCAATACCGCCAGCTTTCTGTGCCTCTGCGATAGCATGGATAGCAAGTGTGGTTTTACCAGATGACTCAGGACCATAAATCTCGATAATTCGTCCTTTTGGATAACCGCCTACGCCAAGTGCATTGTCAAGTGCGATACTACCAGTTGGGATAACTTCGATATTTTCTATATGTTCGTCACCTAATTTCATGATAGAGCCTTTGCCGAAGTCTTTTTCAATCTTCGCCATAGCTGCTTGTAGGGCTTTCAGCTTGCCCTCGTTGGGATTTAATGTTCCCTCTTGTATTTCTTTTGCCATCGTCTTTTTTAATGTTAAATGTTAAATGTTAAGTGTTAAATGTTGAATGTTGAGTGTTGAATGTTGAGTGTTGAATTAGGCATACGCCCTTGATACCGTTAGGCAATTCAACATTTAACATTCAACATTAAATTAAATTTCAAGGTCTCCATCAAACACCTCGTGCCATGGCAGACCTTGCTTGTTAAGTTGTTCCATGAATGGATCTGGGTCGAACTCCTCTACATTCCATACACCGGGCTTCTTCCAGATGCCTTTGAGGAACATCATGGCACCAATCATGGCAGGAACACCAGTAGTGTAGCTTACGCCCTGCATACCAGTCTCATTATAAGCCTCTTGGTGCTTGCAGTTGTTATATATATAATAGGTATGTTCCTTGCCATCTTTCTTGCCACGGATACGGCAACCGATGGATGTCTCTCCATCGTAATTTTCACCAAGGTCTTGTGGATTAGGCAATACAGCTTTCAAGAACTGCAATGGAACAATCTTCACCTTGGCAGTCTTGCCAGAGTCGTCGGCCAATGGAGCCTCATATTCTATTTCGTCAATGCGAGACATACCGAGGTTCTGGATGCAATCAAGATAGGTCAGGTACTGCTGACCGAATGTCATCCAGAAGCGAGCTTCCTTAATGGTAGGGTAGTTCTTTACCAGACTCTCCAGTTCCTCATGGTGCATGAGATAGCTTTCACGAGGACCGATGTTAGGATAGGTGAGAGGCTTGTGGATAGACAATGGGTCGGTCTCTATCCATTCACCGTTCTTATACCAAAGACCTTTCTGGGTAATTTCTCGAATATTAATTTCTGGGTTGAAGTTGGTGGCAAAAGCCTTGTGGTGGTTGCCAGCATTGCAATCCACGATGTCAAGTGTTTCAATTTCATCAAAATGATGTTTGGCAGCGTATGCCGTAAAGATACCAGATACGCCCGGGTCGAAACCACAACCGAGGATGGCACAAAGACCAGCCTTTTCAAACTTGTCCTTGTAAGCCCATTGCCAAGAGTATTCAAAATGAGCCTCGTCCTTAGGCTCATAGTTGGCAGTGTCCATATAGTTGACACCACAAGCCAAGCAAGCATCCATGATGGTGAGGTCTTGGTAAGGCAAGGCGAGATTGATGACAAGCTCAGGCTTATAGCTATTGAATAGTGCTTTCAGTTGTTCTACATCATCGGCATCCACCTCAGCCGTTTGTATATCCATTTTATAGCCTTTGTCATGGATAGCCTTTACCAGTTTATCGCATTTCTCCTTGCGGCGGCTGGCTATCATGAACTCTGTGAAAACGTCCTGGTTCTGGACAATCTTGAAGGCAGCTACGGTAGCAACGCCACCTGCACCTATCATTAATACTCTGCTCATCTATTTAATGTTTAATTATTAATGTTTAATGTTTATTTTTTTAATGTTGAATGTTGAGTGTTGAATGTTGAATTAATTTCCTATGGAATTAAGGGCGTATGCCTAATTCAACATTCAACACTCAACATTCAACACTTTTATTTAATTTCGCTTGCCGATATGCCGAGTGCATTCATGAGCGAATAACCAAGGATTTCTTGGCGGAAGTTACCACCGGGCAATGGTTGCATGGCAAAGAGAGTGATGCGTTTATTGTCATCATCAATCTTGCGGAGCAAGTCACGTAATCTATCATAGGCATCGCCATCCTCAGAGTTCGGGATAATCATTACTCGTTTCACTTCCTTGGCATTGCAAACGGTGCGTGCAACATCAATGAGAAAGTCATCCTTGCCCACTAACTTTTCTTCCGTAGGATAAGAAGAAATGATGAACTCGCCAAGTTTCTCATCCTTGAAAGCCTGTGCATTGAGGTCTTTCTCATAATTGGAGGGACGGAAGTTCTTCATAGCCATCGATGCCTTGTCATGGATAAGTACCACTTGGGTCTCATGCTCCCCCTCACGAAGTCCACCATCAAGGGCGATACATACAGCCCAT
>CAKQXI010000159.1 GCA_934281565.1 uncultured Prevotella sp. | reverse complement strand
GTCCAGAGCTGAAAGATTATATTTCCAAGCAAATCAACCGAGGTTCGAGCAATGTGGTGCAATACCAAGTGGAATACCACAAGCGAATAGCATCATCTTTCGCCTCGTTCATCCTGACCATCATCGGTCTTTCCCTTTCTTCCAAGAAGCGCAAGGGAGGCATGGGAATGGCACTGGGCATCGGACTGGCACTGAGCTTTGGCTACATCATGCTCCAAACGGTATCGGCGACATTCGCTATCCAAGCCAACTTCCCCCCGATACTTGCAGCCTGGATGCCAAACTTCATCTTCGCAATAGTGGCGTACTTCTGCTATCGCAAGGCGCCAAGGTAAAATAAAGTTAACAGTTTATAGTTTATAGTTAATAGGACCTAACGGGAATTTAACAGTTAATAATTAATAGTTTATAGTTAATAGATAATAGGACACGAGATAAAGCCCTATAAATTATAAACTATTATCTATAAATTATAAACTATCAACTATAAACTATAAACTGTTAACTGTAAACTGTTAACTGTAAACTGTAAATTATAAACTTATATAAGATGTATTTCGACGAATTAGATTTAAACGAAAACGTGCTTGATGCGCTCTATGATATGCGCTTCGACACATGCACCCCTGTACAAGAACAATGTATTCCAGAGATATTGAACGGCAACGACGTACTTGGCGTAGCACAGACTGGCACCGGTAAAACCGCAGCCTACCTATTGCCAGTACTTAGCAAGTTGGAAGACGGCGGTTATCCTGCCGATGCCATCAACTGTGTCATTATGTCGCCAACCCGTGAACTGGCACAACAGATAGACCAAGCTATGCAGGGATTTAGCTATTATCTGCATGGAGTGAGCAGTGTCGCTGTCTATGGTGGCAACGATGGCAACCGATACGACCAAGAGCTTAAAAGCCTCCGTATGGGTACAGATGTCGTTATCGCAACACCCGGTCGACTCATTTCCCATATCAGTCTGGGCAACGTGGATCTCAGTAAGGTAAGTTTCTTCATCCTTGACGAAGCAGACCGTATGCTCGACATGGGTTTCTCAGAGGATATAAAGACTATCGCTACCAAGTTACCTAAGACTTGTCAAACGATCATGTTCTCTGCCACTATGCCTGAAAAGATTGAAGACTTGGCAAAGACCTTGCTCAAAAATCCAGTAGAAATCAAACTTGCCGTAAGCAAACCTGCTGAGAAAATCAAGCAAGAGGCATACGTTTGCTATGAGGTACAAAAGATGGATATTATCAAGGATATATTCAAGGCTGGTGACTTGAAGCGTGTGATTATCTTTTGTGGTAGCAAGATGAAAGTGAAACAGGTGGCTAACTCCTTGCAACGCAAGCATATCAACTGTGGAGAAATGCACTCCGACCTTGAGCAAGCCGAGCGTGATAACATCATGTTCAAGTTCAAGAGTGGTCAGATAGATGTTCTTGTTGCCACCGACATCGTAGCCCGTGGCATTGACATTGATGACATTGCCTTGGTCATCAACTATGATGTTCCTCACGATACAGAGGATTATGTTCACCGCATCGGTCGTACAGCTCGTGCCGACCGTGATGGTATTGCCATCACATTCGTAAGCGAGGAAGATATTTTCTACTTCCAGCAGATAGAGAAGTTCTTGGAGAAGAAAGTGGAGAAGATGCCTTTACCTGAAGGTTGCTCCGAAGGTCCTGAATATGTCAAGATGAACAAGCCCAAGAAGACAGGCAACAACAACGCCAAGAGCCGTCGCAGGAAAGACCGTGAACAGACTGCCCATAAGCGCAAGCCTAACAATAACAAAGGCAACAACCGACAGGAAAAGACCAATAGACAGGAAAAAGCCAATAGACAAGAAAAGACCAACAAGCAACAGGTTAAAGTTGACGGACAAAAGCAACCCAACAATAACAACGCTGAAAAGAAACAGCGCAACAACAATGCCAAGAGAAGACCAAACGCATATGGCAAGAAGAAAGAGAGGAAGCCACAAAACAACGCCGCTTCTCGCAACAACAAACCAAAGCAGCGTAAGGTCACTCCTATCGTAAACCCACAGAAGAAAGAGAACGTGGTTAAGAAATTCATCAAGCGACTCTTTGGTTTCAAGAAATAAAGACAACAAGCAGACGAACCCATCAATTCGTCTGCTTTTTTTCTTATATATAATAAGGTGTACGCACACAATTTGCCTTTTCTTCATATTTAAGAAATACCAAAAACTTACTTTTTTCTACTTTTATCTCATTTTATCTATCTTTTTGTTTGTTTTTTCAAGAAAATTCTTTAACTTTGCAATCGCAATTAAGAATTAGATTATAAACCCAATAAAAGATTTAAAAGATTATGAAAGCATCAGAAGTAATCGCGAATCTCCAAAGAAGATTCCCTAATGAGCCTGAGTATATCCAGGCAGTTAGTCAGGTACTCGGCACTATCGAAGAAGAGTACAACAAGCACCCTGAGTTTGAGAAAGCAAACCTCATCGAGCGTCTTTGCATCCCAGACCGTGTGATTGAGTTCCGTGTTACATGGACTGATGACAAGGGCAATGTACAGACTAACATGGGCTATCGCATCCAGCATAACAATGCCATCGGTCCATACAAGGGAGGTCTTCGTTACCACAAATCAGTGAACCTTTCTATCTTGAAGTTCTTGGCTTTCGAGCAGACATTCAAGAACTCATTGACAACACTCCCTATGGGTGGTGGTAAAGGTGGTTCTGATTTCTCACCACGTGGTAAGAGCAATGCTGAAGTAATGCGTTTCTGTCAGGCTTTCATGTCAGAGCTTTATCGCCATATCGGTCCTGATGAGGATGTACCAGCAGGTGATATTGGTGTTGGTGGCCGTGAGGTAGGTTACCTGTTTGGTTATTACAAGAAGCTCACTCACCAGTTCCAAGGTATGCTAACAGGTAAGGGAGAAGAGTTTGGTGGTTCCTTAATTCGTCCAGAGGCAACAGGTTATGGTAATGTTTACTTCCTCCAAAATATGCTCGCAACCAAAAACATTGAGCTAAAGGGCAAGACAGTCTTGGTTTCTGGTGCTGGAAATGTCGCTCAGTACACAATGGAAAAACTTATCCAATTGGGTGCCAAACCTGTTACCTGTTCTGATTCTGACGGTTATATCTATGACCCAGATGGTATCGATGCCGAAAAGCTCGCTTATATCATGGAATTAAAGAATGTAGAGCGTGGTCGTATCAAGGAATATGCAGAGAAATATGGCGTGAAATATGTAGAGGGTGCCAAACCTTGGTTTGAGAAAGCCGACATCGCTCTCCCATCCGCTACCCAGAATGAAATCAATGAGGAAGCTGCCAAGGCTTTGGTTGCAAATGGTGTAATCGCTGTCAGCGAGGGTGCCAATATGCCTTCTACCCCAGAAGCTATCAAGGTATTCCAAGATGCCAAGATCCTTTATTCTCCCGGTAAAGCAGCCAATGCTGGCGGTGTAGCAGTATCTGGTCTTGAGATGAGCCAGAACTCCGAACGCTTGAAGTGGAGCCGTGAGGAAGTTGATGCTAAGTTACATGACATCATGAACGATATTCACGCTAACTGTGTGAAATATGGTACAGAGGCTGATGGTTATGTCAACTATGTTAAGGGTGCCAACGTCGCAGGCTTCTTGAAAGTTGCTAAAGCAATGATGGCGCAAGGGATTGTGTAATTTAGGTGATAGTTTATAGTTAATAGTTTATAGGGCAATCTTGCTAAAAGGCGAAGCCTCTCTATTAACTATAAACTATTAACTATAAACTATTAACCATCAAAGCTCTTATAACTTAGTTAATTGCTTATAGGGTAATCTTGCTAAAAGGCGAAGCCTCCTATAAACTATAAACTATAAACTATTAACTTTATCAAACCGGGTTATCCTCTGGCTTCTCGCCAAAGAGGTCATTAGCCCCTTTCAATTCATCTTCATCAAACCACTTGGTCAGCTTATCGTATGCCTTTGCCTTAATATCTTCCGAAACATCATTCCAAATCTTATGGAGGACAAAGATAAGCACAGCCAAATCATCACTCAAGCCAGCGATAGGAATGGCGTCTGGCACAACATCCAACGGACTAATCAGATACCCCAAGGCACCAATGATAATCGCCTTGTCTTTCAATGCCACCTTGTCACTCTCCAGTGTATAATAGAGGATAAGGGCAGCATAAATCATCTTTGCACCAGCACGTTTTGCCACGTGCGAAATCTTGTCGATAAATGCACTCTGGGTGAATTTATCCTTATAAGACATAAAGTCAGGTAATTGAGGAATGTTCATTTTATCTGTAGATTAGGGTTGATAGAAAAGTACAGCTTTGATATATGATTCCATCTTTGGATCTTTCAATTTACCAAGACGATAGTAGATAACCATCTTCAACACAGCTTTCAACAACAAGGCAATCATCAATCCCAAGACCAGTGCCAGTACCGTTGCCCACATCTTGCCCATGGCGTATGCCGCAGAGTCATCGGGAAAAGCCGACAATACCAACACAGGCAAGACGGTGATAACTCCGCCCACGGTAAGTTGGCTTCTCTTGCTGCCACCCATGTCAAGGATTGCTTGCTTGTCAAAAAGATAACCATCAAAATCTTGCTGGTCAATATCATAATCACTCAATTTCGGGAAGTTAGGCTTGTCACCATACTTATTGATCTTTCCTGTAACCTTGTGCTCGAAATCATCAAAAAATTGTTTTTCTGGTTCTCTGATGTTCATGATTGTTGTTCCTTTTACGAATTATAATACTATTGAGAGAAGAAAAAAGAGAAAGCAGTGTCCCTATAAGCCGAGTTCTGTTACCATACCGTAGCATGGTCGCCTGTCATTTATCTAATCCTTAAGTCACCCTAAGGCTAAAGCACTCTACCCTCCACAGTAG
>CAKQXI010000158.1 GCA_934281565.1 uncultured Prevotella sp. | reverse complement strand
CAATGGCTACCGTGCCATCATCCGCCGACTCCCTTAGCAGATTTGTTTAACTTAACTTTATTGCTTTATAATTAACTAAATAAGCCTTAGTATCCAATGTCTAATATGCTGATATACAGACAAATTCAAAAATACGAAAACAGGCTTAAGCTATTCAAAAGATATTGGCGTAGGAGTCCTCTTATTATATCCTTGCCAGAGAGGTATCAGGAAACCTACGGTTTAAGGAAATTAAATAGGAGGACACACCTACGCCAACATAAAGCATATATGTATGTAACACAAAGTACCCCCTTTCTTTACGAAAGGGGCGCACTTGTGTCGTGCAAATATACACACGCTATATTGCGTTCACTGTCCATTTCCCTCTGAAACCGTTAGAAAGTTCCTGATTTTCTCAAGCCAGAAGCAAACGTTGGTAAAACGTCAAAATCTAAAAAATAGGTCATAGCATAGACCATATGTCAGCAACTCATTGCCAACAATCTATGGAATGACGGTGCAAAAGTAATGAAAAGTATTGAAACAAGCAAGAAAAGTCGCTATTTTTTATAATTTCTTGCTAAAATTTCTCTATTCTCTCGCAGATTACGCTCTGGGGCTCCCGCAGATTGCGCTGATTTACGCAGATATATTCTCCTCACAGATTTATTATGTCTCGCAGATTGCGCAGATTACGCAAATCTTTTATTTACGCAGATTTTTTATTCTATTCTTGTATTTGGGCTTTGATAGTCTTGTATATTGAGTTCAGTTATTACTTTAAAAATCCACGACGGTAATTCCAGCACCACCAAACTGCACGTGCTCATCAGCATAACGTACCACATTAGGCACACTGCTTAAATATTGACGGATAAGCTGGCGCAAGATACCATTGCCCTTTCCGTGCAAGATACGAACCCTTGGCATACCTACCAAGATAGCATCGTCAATAAAGTATTGTACAGCGTTCAGAGCCTCATCACCCCTCATGCCTCTCACGTCAAGGTCTTGATGAAAGTTGCTCTTATGTTGGTCAATGGTCTGGCGAGTCTCTTTGCTGATACCATAGCTCTGCAAGTTCTCTTTCCGTTCCTCCGTCTTGTCTTTCTGGTCAGATGACGTAGCGTGTTCCAGTCGGTTCAGCCGCATCTTGGTACGCATATCTCCAAAGATGACAACGGCAGTATCGCCCTTGATACTCTCTACCTTTCCTGTCGTAGTCAAGCCCTTGATGCGAACCGTATCCCCAGTGTTGATGACACGATTGTCTGCTTGCGATTTATTCTGTGCATTGCGCAAGGCAGCCGCAGCTTTCTCTTGGTTCTGCGCTTTCTCGGCTTGTCGCTTGGCATGGCGTTCTTTGCGCTGTTGTATCTGGGCAATCTTACGAGCAATCTTGTCATCGTTCTCCTTGGTGTCAATGTCCTGTATCTCTTGCTTAAAGGTATCCAGTTCCTGTCTGATGCGCCGAGTTTCTTCCTTTTCAGCCTCTTTCTCACGTATCTCCCTGATGACATTCTCAATTTTCTTGTTGCTTTCCCTCAAGAGTTCTTCGGCTTGCTCCTTGGCTCTTTTCAAGATAGCCTTTCTGCTGCGCTCAATGTCCTCTATGTCGCTCTCATACTTAGAGATAGTCTTCTCCATGTCCTTCTCACGCTGGTGAATGTTCTGGCGCTTGTTTTCCCAGTATCGTTTGTCACGTACAATATCTTGCAGATACTTGTCGCTCTGGATATAGTCGGAGCCGACAATCTCGGATGCCTCCTTGATAACTTCCTCTGGCAATCCTATCTTGCGAGCTATCTCAATGGCAAAGGATGAACCAGGTCTACCGATGGCAAGCTGAAAGAGAGCTTTCATCTCGTGGCGGTCATAGAGCATAGCACCGTTCACTACCCCATCATGATCATCGGCAAAGTGCTTTAGGTTCTGGTAGTGGGTGGTGATGATGCCATAGGCACCCTGCTTGCAGAACTTATCCAGCACAGCCTCAGCAATAGCCCCGCCGATGTTAGGCTCGGTACCAGTACCAAACTCATCTATGAGGATGATGGTGTCGCCATCGGCAGCTTTCATCATGTTCTTCATGTTCAAGAGGTGGGACGAATAGGTACTCAAGTCGTTTTCCAGACTCTGTTCGTCACCAATGTCTATCATGATGTTCTTGAAGATACCAGTCTTAGAACGCTCACTTACAGGAATACTCAGTCCGCATTGCAGCATATATTGCAAGAGTCCTACGGTCTTGAGGCATACTGATTTACCTCCAGCGTTAGGACCAGAAATAATGAGTATGCGCTTTTCTTGGGTAAGCATGATGTCAAGTGGCACCACCTTTTCCTGTTTCTTTTCCAGCGACAGTTGCAGCAATGGGTGGATAGCACGTATCCAGTCGATATGCGGATGACTTTCCACCTCAGGCTCTATCGCCTTAAATGTCTCGGCAAGTTTCGACTTCGCTTGTATCAAGTCGATAACAGCAAGAAAATGGTAAGAGTTCAATATCTCCTTGGCGTATGGGCGCACTTTCTTGGTAAACTCACTGAGAATACGAATGATTTCCTTGCGTTCCTCACTCTCTAATTCACGCACTCGGTTGTTCGCCTCCACGACCTCCGTAGGCTCGATAAACACAGTTCTTCCCGTGGCACTCTCATCGTGCACGATACCCTTAATCTTCCGTTTCAAGGTAGGTGCCACAGGGATAACCAGTCTGCCATCACGCAGAGTAGGAGTAACATCTTTCTCCACTACGCCCTCGCTTTGTGCCGAGCGCAATATACTGTACAAGGTACGAGAAATGCTACCCTCTGTCTTTGCCAGTTCACGGCGGATTTGTAGCAGTTCGGGTGAGGCATTGTCACGTATCTTGCCAAACTTGTCTAATATCTGGTCTATGCGTTGGATGAGTTGTGGGAAAGTCATCACATCTTCCGCCAATCGGTGCAGTGCAGGATAAGGATACTTCTTTTCTCGTCTCCATCCATCCTGTGCTTCCTCGTCGGCATGACTGTCGTCATCATCCGAGTGATTGAGGATATTGACGATGCCGACAATCGTGCTGAGCGATCGCCTCAAGTCAAACAATTCATCTTCCTCCAGATGTGTGTTTTCCAGACGGATGCGGTTGATAGAAGCTCTCACATCATAGAAATATTGCAATGGGAAGTCTTCTATTTCCTCCAAGAGTCTGCGAAATTCCCTTACTTGCATAAGCCATTCATTGACGGTTTCGGCATCTTCGCTTACTTCCATCCTCTCCACCTGTTCCTTTCCCAGTGTGGACAGGCATCGCTCACGCAACATGCTTTGGATTTCATTAAATCCTATTTTCTGTTCAAAATTAGCTGGATAAATCATGGGTGCAAAGTTAATCATTTTCTTTGGAATATTCAAATGTTTTTCATCATCTTTATATAATCTCCTACCTGTTCTACAAGAATACGACCTTATCTCCGTATCAACTCCGTATCAACTCCGTATCAACTCCGTACCATCTCCGTATCAGGTTTACCCCCTCTCCGTTCTTAAGTCCTAAAAACACAGAAAAGCCTCCACTCTGCACATTGATTGCTAAAGTGGAGGCTTTTCCATTATAATAAAACAAGGCAAACCGCCTATGAATAAACTCGTGGACCAAAGATGGTGGTACCAACCCTTACCATGGTAGACCCATGCTTCACAGCCACTTGATAATCATGGCTCATTCCCCAACTACGCTCGCAGAAAGCATCATCATCGGCAAAATACGTTGCTTTCACTTCATCGAAGAAACGAGATGCCATATCGAACTCACTCTCGATTTGTGCCATGTCATCCGTATGAGAAGCCATCATCATCAAACCGCAAATCTGGACATTCTTTAGCTCACGCCATTCCCTTGCCTCCAACAACTGCCGACAAGCATCAAGCGTAAGCCCATACTTTGTTTCTTCCTCTGCAATATGTAGCTCCAACAAAACCTTGATGACACGATGACACTTGGCAGCCTGCTTATTGATTTCCCTCAACAGTTTCATACTGTCTACCGCCTCAATCATAGCAATGTAAGGAGCAATATACTTTACCTTATTAGTTTGAAGATGACCTATGAAATGCCATTCAATATCCTTAGGCAAAGCCTCCACTTTCTTTGCAAGTTCCTGTTCGTGGCTTTCGCCGAAGATACGTTGACCCTCGGCGTAAGCAGTCTCTATATACTCATTAGGATGAAACTTGCTGATAGCGACAAGACGAACACCATCGGGCAAGTTGCCTAATACTTCATGAAGTTTATTTGCTACATCATACATGGGTTAATTAATAATTAAGGATTTATAATTAATAATTAAGAATTAGGCTCCCAATCTCCAAGCTTTATTCCGCTGGCTTCTGCTCAGCATCTTGCTGTTCATATTCAGGAACATCATTCTTCTCCTCTTTCTTCTCACCAGGAGCATGGTGCTCAAACACATCCATGATCTTAGTCTCGTTCAAGCCCACGATGTCATAATCTATCATAGACTTACCCATCACCTCATCAATATATCTCAAAGCACGAGCCAAGGACTTGCCTTGTACCAGATAGGTAACATTGGAGCGTTTCTCTTTCTGGGTCTTCTCGTCCATGGTGATGAACTGCAACTTGGCCTTGTACCATTTATCGTCCTCATCCATATCACTGAAAAACACCTCTCCATAACCAGCCTTGCCAATACCTGCAACTTTCAACTCACCACTCACATAGACAGACATTTCATCAATGATACTACTTTCTGCCTCCGTAAAGCTGAGAGCGTCTACTACGTATGCTTCAGAGACGACCTTTTCGGTTCCATCCTCCTGAGTCTTAGCGTATTTAACTTTGGTTTCAAACCATGTACTTGTTCTTGATCTCATTATCTTTATAGTTTTAAAATTAAAAAATGTAATGCAAAGTTATAAAAAAGA
>CAKQXI010000157.1 GCA_934281565.1 uncultured Prevotella sp. | reverse complement strand
ATAGTGATGTTGTAGCCTCTGGCTTGCAGAAGCTTACCGATGGAAGACGATATAATTCCTTTGCCTAATGAAGAAACCACGCCACCGGTAACGAAGATGTACTTTGTTTCAGCCACGATATTTAATATTTAAAAAAATTACCTTATGTTATAACAAGTCGCAAAGTTACTATATTTTTATGAAATAGCCAAAAATATTGCAAAGAATGGTGCTGATTTATGAATTATTTATTACCTTTGTGCCCAAATTGCTTATGATACGTATGAAATTAAGATTTAGTATACTCTTTTTGATGATGTTGGCAGGAATTGCTTCCGCCCAGGCACAGAGAAGTTTGAGGAAGAATAACATAGTGAAGGACTACATGGATTCTTTGACTATCAGTCGTTCACAAATAGATGCCCAAGTGTATCAATCCGATGACAGTCGCTTTTCTATGCTTTTCACACCGCTTACCTTTTATCATTCGTTAGCCAATCATTCTTTGAGGCTGCAACCGTCTGGTACGGTGGATGGACTGGCTGCTGCGATAGACAAATCCCTGCTCCATGTCTATTTGACTCGCCCTGATTTGGTGAAGACCCATGAGAGCAGATTGATAAGCGTGGGTGCTCCACTTGCAACGGCGGACAAGCCCCGACAAACTCATCCTGATCTCGTGGAAAAGGTGGCTCCAACGGTCATAGAACCTGATGCCGCACCTCTCGACATATTGGTGATGAAGCCTAACTTCTGGGCGTTTTCCGGTGATTATTATCTCCAGTTCTTGCAGAACTTCGTCACCGACAACTGGTATAAGGGTGGTGAGAGTACATACGCTCTATTAGGTAGTGCCGTGATGCAGTTCAACTATAACAACAAGCAGAAAGTGAAGTGGGAGAACAAGCTGGAGATGAAATTAGGCTACCAGACTTCCCGTTCTGACTCTATCCACTCGGTCAAGGCTTCGGAAGACTTGCTTCGCTATACTTCTAAATTAGGACTACAAGCTGTCAATAAGTGGTATTATACTTTGCAGATGATAGCCCAGACACAGTTTACCAAGGGCTACAAGAGCAATGACAAGGCGACTTATTCCGATTTCTTCTCTCCATTTACCCTCAACCTTTCCTTAGGTATGGACTATAAGGTGGATTGGTTGAACCATAGGCTGAAAGGTAGCATCCAGATGGCGCCTTTGGCTTATAACTGGAAATATGTAGGTCGTGTGGACTTGGCTACTCGCTATGGTCTGAATGAGGGCAGCCATACCAAGGGTGATTTCGGTTCTGAGTGTACGGTGGACTTGGAATGGAAGATAGCGGACAACTTTAAATGGAAGACTCGCCTTTATGGATATACCACCTATGAGCGAGCTGAGATAGAGTGGGAGAATACATTGACTTTCATGTTCAACAGATTTATTTCGACCAATGTGTTCCTCTATCCTCGCTTCGACGATGGCGTGGCACGTGACGGACATAATGGCTATTGGCAATTCAAGGAATATGCTTCCGTAGGGTTTGCCTATTCTTTTTAACGATATTCCTTTCATAGTATAAATGAAAAGGCTCTTCTCCATTGTGGGGAAGAGCCTTTTTCCGTATATGCTGATGTGATGGTTAAAATCGGAAACAAACCTCTATGTCTGCCATGGAATAATTATGGTCGGCAAGCGAGCGGTCGTTGATGAGCGCATATTCAGAAAGAATGGTGAAGTTCTTGCTGATATTATAATTAAGACCTACCTCGTATTGGGTCTTCATCTTGGAGGTGTCGCCAGTAGGCTCATACATATCATAGCGAGCCTTGGCATAAAGTTTCTTGCTGACGATAGGAGCGATGACAAGACCATATACACCTTGTGCCTTGTTGCCATCCTTGCTGAGGTTGCAGTCCTTGGCGTTGTCATCATTGAAGTTGTTGATGGACTTAGCGAAACCATAGCCCGTGGAGTGGATGTACTCGGAGCGGACAGTCCAGTCGTTAGCCTTGTATTCAAATGAGAAAGCATAGCGATTTTGTGACAGCTTGCGAGTGCCACTGTTCTTCTTTCCACTTGCAATCTCTGCCTCGGTAAGTCCGTCTGTCCAAGTTCCCTTGCGAGCGTATGAGCCAGTCCATCCGAATGCACCGATGCGCATACCCTTGACAGGCATCACCCAGATACCACCGATGAAATTCTTCTGGTTGTCAACATCCTTGGTATTGATACCCTGACCATTGAACACGCCAACCTGATAGTGGAGGATATTGCGCCCGTTGCCATTCTTGAGGAAATCACCTTGGAATTGCAAGCCGATGTCACGGCCATTGGAAGCGTGCATACCAGAACGGTCGCTGAAGCCAGCCAGCTTGCTCACGTTCTGGGCATAGCTCATGAAACCTTGGTCAATAGGGTTCATGGGGTTCTCGAAAGTGAATGGGTTCTTGAACTGACCAATCTTCACCTTGAAGTATTCATATTTCTGCCATTCCGCAAAGAGGTCTACCATACGAGGACTGCTTCCAAGCGTGGAAGTGTTGCCGTTGAACTGTACTTGGGTCTTCCAATAGAAATCATTGGCGATGCGCCCCTCCAAGGACAGACGACCCATGCGAATGTTGAACGAGTTTGACTCGGCATCTTTCTGACCGCTGTATTGGTACTGTGTCAAGGCATACCCCGACAACTTAACGTTGCTTAACCATGACGGTAACTTGATTTCTTCGGCGTTGGTAGTAGCAAAGCTAACTGTCATCAACGCCATGAGAATTCCTTTTTTCATCTCTTTTTACTTTAAGTTTTTAGTTAGAGCACCTTCTTTCGAGCAATACAACATTCTCGACATGAGGTGTATGAGGGAACATATCGACTGGCTGAACGGCAGCAACCTTGTATTTCTCATCCATCAACTGGAGGTCACGGGCTTGGGTCGCAGGGTTGCAGCTTACATAGACGATGCGTTTTGGGGCAGCGTTCAAGATGACGTTCACCACATCAGGGTGCATTCCAGCACGTGGAGGGTCGGTGATGATAACATCGGGACGACCGTGCTCGGCGATGAAGTCGTCAGTGAGAATGTCTTTCATGTCTCCAGCATAGAACAAGGTGTTCTCAATGTTGTTGATCTGGGAGTTCACCTTTGCGTCCTCGATGGCTTCAGGCACATATTCGATGCCGATTACTTTCTTAGCCTTATGGGCAACAAAGTTGGCGATGGTTCCTGTTCCAGTGTAAAGGTCGTAGACAAGTTCCTCGCCAGTGAGGTTGGCGAACTCACGAGCTACACAATAGAGGTGGTACGCCTGTTCCGTGTTGGTTTGGTAGAAGCTCTTTGGACCCACCTTGAAACGTAAGTCTTCCATCTTCTCGAATATATGGTCGGTACCCTTGAAAAGACTTAGCTCCAAGTCGTTGAAAGTATCGTTTCCCTTTTGGTTGTCTACGTAAAGGAATGAGGAAATCTGTGGAAACTCATCGGCAACGTGTCGCATCAAGTCCTGTGCACGTTCCTTATCCCCAGCCTCGTCATAATGGAATTGGAAGATAAGCATCCATTCGCCCGTGTTCGAGTTCCTGATAACCATGTCACGGAGCATACCATGCTGCTCACGGAGGTCATAGAAAGTGATGTCGTGGGAGTTGGCGTATTCAAACACATAGTTGCGTATCTTGTTGCAGAGGTCGTCCATCAGCCAGCACTTCTTGATAGGATAAATCTTGTCGAAAGCACCTGTGATATGGAAACCGATAGCGTTCTGGGCATGGCGTTCTTTCAATGAAGAAGTCGTGTCGTCTTCTTTCTTAGGGAGCAAGGCAAGTTCCTCGGCAGTGAACCAGCGTTTGTTGCTACATCCGAACTCAATCTTGTTACGATATTCTTGGGTCTTCACCGAGCCCATAATGGGGCGGAACTCAGGCAGTTCAATCTTGCCAATGCGAGTGAGCTGGTCCTCAATCTGTTTCTGTTTGGCTTTCAACTGTTCCTCGTATGGCAAGTTCTGCCATTTACAACCTCCGCAGATGCCAAAGTGCTCACACATAGGCTCCTGGCGAACGTCGCTCTTTTTGATGAAACGAACAACTTTTGCCTCACAGTACTTATGTTTCTTCTTTACTACTTGTAGGTCGACCACATCTCCCGGTACACAGAAAGGTACGAAGATAACTTGGTCGTTGACACGAGTGATGCACTTGCCCTCGGCAGCGACAGCCTCGATGGTGATATTCTCTAATAATGGTAATGGTTTGCGTTTTCTTGCCATGATAATGTTTTGTATTTTGTGTGCAAAGTTACGACTTTTTTACGAACAATCGAAAGGAAATATCATTTATTTTTGAAGTTAAGGGGCATCATACGGTGGCTTTTCTCTCCGTCTTATATTCGCCATTCCTCCGTATCAGGTTTACCTCAGGCTTACCTCAAGTTTACCTCTGCTCCGTATTTGCACCGTATTTTCATCCAACCGATGCTGCCCTTTATCAGAAGCCAAGAGGCTGATTTCTGTGTATAGGATGTTAAGTGTTAAATAATGTGGTGTGTGCGACAACAATGTAAAATGTAAAGTCGAGATTACAAAAAGATAAATAAAAGTTTGGAGGAATCGAATAAAATGTCTATATTTGCAAACATATTAACAAAAACAATACGAAATATAATTAGAAACCTATTAAAATTATGGACGAAAAAAGAGTTTATACCTTTGGTAACGGAAAGGCAGAGGGCAAGGCGGACATGAGAAACCTGCTCGGTGGTAAGGGTGCCAACTTGGCGGAGATGAACCTAATCGGTGTCCCAGTGCCTCCTGGTTTTACAATCACGACTGATGTTTGTAACGAATACTTTGAAAAAGGAAAGGAAGATGTTGTGGCTCTCCTTAAGGACGAAGTGGAGAAAGCCGTTAAGCATATTGAGACATTGATGAACTCAAAGTTTGGTGACATTGAGAACCCTTTGCTCGTCAG
>CAKQXI010000156.1 GCA_934281565.1 uncultured Prevotella sp. | reverse complement strand
GTAGCGGGGGTGGGACCCGAACCCACGACCTCCGGATTATGAATCCGACGCTCTAACCAGCTGAGCTATCCCGCCAATACAGCATAACATTTTCTCGTTTGCGGGTGCAAAGGTAATATAATCTTTTGAATTGAACAAATTTTTTCAAAAGATTTTTTCAAAAAAGTTCTTTTTTCTTCGTTTCCTATCCAAATGCACAAAATACACATCTAATAAATATATAAAAAAACGAAAAATGAACGTTTTCTTATTTTTTTGTGTTACTTTTGCAAGTTGTAATAAAGAAACAATGCTTCGAATTAAGAAATTAGACATATTTATAGCCAAACAGTTTGGCTTGCTCTTCATCGGAACATTCTTCATCTGCCAGTTTGTATTGATGATGCAGTTCTTGTGGAGATACATTGACGACCTTATTGGTAAAGGTCTGTCATTAGAAGTTATGGCACAGTTTTTCTGGTACATGGGATTGATGCTCGTTCCCCAAGCATTGCCATTAGCCATCCTACTATCATCCCTAATTGCATTTGGAAATCTTGGCGAAAGCTCGGAACTTACCGCCATCAAGGCTGCAGGTATCTCCTTGATGCAAGCTTTCCGCTCGCTCATCATCATTACCGTCATCATCATGTGTGGCTCTTTCTATTTCCAGAACAACGTGGGACCAAGCTCCAACCTAAAGTTGGCACAGCTGTTGATTTCCATGAAACAGAAAAGTCCTGAGTTGGAAATCCCAGAGGGCATCTTCTATGACGGCATTCCTAATTGCAACCTCTATGTGCAGAAGAAAGATCTCAAGACGGGCAAGCTCTATGGTATCATGATTTACCGTATGACCAACAGCTACGAGGATGCCGCCATCATCTTGGCTGACTCTGGTATGTTGCAAAGTACGGCTGAGAAGAAACACTTGGTATTGAGCCTATGGAGTGGAGAATGGTTTGAGAATATGCAGAACAACGAAATGGGAAGTAGCGCAGCCGTTCCTTATCGGCGTGAGACTTTCATTTCCAAGAAAATCATACTCGATTTTGATGCAGACTTCAATATGACTGACGCTGCCTCACTCTCGAACAACTCAAAGGCAAAAAGTCTCAGCAAGATTAGCCATGACATCGACTCGCTCAACAGTGTGTATGATTCCATCGGAAGATCATACTACAATGATGCGAAGCTCAGGTTCTACAACATACCAACTCTCCCTAAGAAAGATTCTATCAACGAGGTAAGGAAAGGTTTGTCAAAGACCTTTAACTTCGACACCTTATATAATAAGATGCCGACCGACAAGAAGCTCATGATTGTGAGCAATGCCTCGTCCGATGTGCAACAGGAACTGAGTGACCTCGATTTCAAGAACATGATAACTGGCGATGCCGACCGACTTATCAGGGAACATGAGATAGAAGCCATCAACAAGTTTACATTGGCTCTCTCGTGTCTTATATTCTTCTTTATAGGCGCACCATTGGGAGCCATCATCCGAAAAGGAGGTCTTGGTTTCCCTGTCATCATATCCGTACTGGTGTTCATCGTGTATTTCATCCTTGACAATACTGGTTTCAGAATGTCGAGAAGTGGAATATGGGCTATCTGGTTTGGAAAAGGACTATCCACGGCAGTATTAGGACCGTTGGCAGTATTCGTTACCTACAAGGCTACCAACGACTCTGCGGTATTCAACATGGATGCTTACAAAGAGTTCTTTGCACGCCTATTGGGTATCCGACAGAAAAGGCATATATTCAGTAAAGAAGTTATCATCAATGACCCAGACTATCAAACCGATGCTGAGAAATTGGCTAAGATAAGCGAGGACATCACCCTATATAATAAGGAGCGCAACCTCGTCAGACTTCCCAACTTCATCAATGCGTTCTTCAAGTATCAACCTGACCATGAAATGGAACGTATCAGCAAAGAACTGGAAGTCATCATTGAGGACTTATCCAACACGAAGAATAAGTTTATCTTGCACGACATCAACCAATACCCTGTGCTCTCAACCAAAGCGCACACCCGACCTTTCGAGCATAAATGGCTCAACATCACGGCAGCCATCATCGTTCCCCTTGGTATCGTGCTCTACTTGAGAATGTGGCGTTTCAGACTACGACTATATCGTGACTTAAAAGTCATCAAACAGACCAACACCAACATCATCAATCGAATTAAAGGGATGTAACTTATACAGAAGTTTCAATTCCGGCATATACAAAAGTTGAATAACTATATATAAAAAAGTATCAAAAGACATGGCAGATTTCAAACTTAATAGCATAGAAGATGCTGTAAAAGACTTCAAGGAAGGCAAATTTGTTATCGTTGTGGACGACGAGGACCGCGAGAACGAGGGAGACCTCATCATCGCAGCAGAAAAGATAGATCCAGAAAAGGTAAACTTCATGTTGAAGAACGCAAGAGGTGTACTCTGCGCTCCTATCACTCTCAGTCGATGCGATGAACTTGACTTGCCTCATCAGGTCTCAGAAAACACATCAGTACTGGGAACTCCATTCACCATCACGGTAGATAAACTGGAAGGATGCTCTACAGGAGTCTCCGCCCATGACCGTGCCGAAACCATCAAAGCATTGGCAGACCCGAACTCAACCCCAAAAACATTTGGTCGTCCGGGGCATATCAACCCACTTTATGCACAAGACAACGGTGTATTGAGAAGAAGCGGACATACAGAAGCTGCCATCGACCTCTGTAAATTGGCAGGACTATATCCTGCAGGTGCTCTTATGGAAATCATGAATGAAGACGGCACCATGGCACGCTTGCCACAATTGATGGAAATGTCTAAGGAATGGGGCATCAAGATCATCTCCATCAAGGATATGATAACCTATCGCCTTAAAAAAGAATCGCTCATAGAAGTTGGCGAAGAAGTAGATATGCCTACCGAAGATGGTCACTTCCGTCTCATACCATTCCGCCAGGCAAGCAATGGCTTGGAGCACATGGCACTCATCAAGGGAGAATGGAAAGAAGACGAGCCTATCTTGGTACGTGTTCATTCATCTTGTGCCACTGGCGACATCTTGGGAAGCAAACGCTGTGACTGTGGACAACAGCTTCACAAAGCCATGCAGATGATAGAGGAAGCTGGCAAAGGCGTGCTCGTCTATATGCAACAAGAAGGCAGAGGCATCGGTCTGATGAACAAGATAGCAGCCTATAAGTTGCAAGAAGAAGGATACGACACCGTTGATGCCAACACTCACCTTGGCTTCAAGCCAGATGAGCGTGACTATGGTTGCGGAGCACAGATGTTGCGCCACCTTGGAGTTCATAAGATGCGACTTATGACCAACAATCCTGTTAAGCGTGTGGGGCTTGAGGCATACGGTTTGGAGATCGTAGAGAACGTTCCTATAGAAGTTGTACCAAACAAATATAATGAACGTTATCTCAAGACCAAGAGAGATCGCATGGGGCATACCTTGCACCTCAATTAAGAGAAAAAGATGTTATTATTTCAATACAAAACATGAAATAATGACATATTTTCTTCCGAAAGAGAAATAAAATGCTTATTTTTGCACACGATTAATAAACTTTAGAATTAAATTATGGCACAATTATCTGATCGTCTTAACAGATTGGCACCATCAGCAACGCTGGCGATGTCACAGAAGAGTAGTGAAATGAAGGCGCAAGGTGTTGACGTAATCAACATGAGCGTAGGTGAACCTGACTTCAACACACCTGACAACATTAAGCAGGCAGCAAAAAAGGCTATCGACGAGAACTATTCCAGGTACTCACCTGTACCAGGCTATCCTGATTTACGAAAAGCAATTGTCGCCAAACTGAAGAATGAGAACAATTTGGACTATACGATGAATGAAATCATCGTAGGCACTGGTGGCAAGCAGTGTGTTTGCAATGCCGTCTTGGCATTGGTAAACCCCGGTGACGAAGTCATCATCCCTGCACCTTACTGGGTAAGTTATCCACAAATGGTAAAATTAGCTGGTGGCATCCCTGTCATCGTCAACGCAGGCTTCGAGCAAGACTTCAAGATGACAGCCGACCAATTAGAAGAAGCCATCACTCCCAAGACCAAGATGCTCATCCTTTGCTCACCAAGCAATCCTACTGGTAGCGTATATTCAAAGGAGGAATTGGCATCCTTGGCTAAAGTTCTCAAGAAGCATCCAGAAGTATTCGTGTTGGCAGATGAAATCTACGAACATATCAACTATATCGGCAAGCACCATAGCATCGCACAGGAACCAGGCATGAAAGAGCAAGTAATCATCGCCAACGGTGTATCAAAGGCTTATGCCATGACAGGTTGGCGTCTTGGTTTCCTTGCAGGTCCAGAGTGGATTATCAAGGGATGCAACAAACTACAAGGTCAGTACACCAGTGGTACTTGTTCTGTCAGCCAAAAGGCAGCAGAGGCAGCTTATACACTTGACCAAAGTGCCGTAGAGGAAATGCGCAAGGCATTTGAGCGTCGTCGTGACCTCATTGTCAAACTTGCCAAAGAAATTTCCGGTCTGGAAGTCAATGTGCCACAAGGCGCATTCTACCTCTTTCCAAAGTGCAGCAGTTTCTATGGAAAGAGCACAGGCAATCGTACAATCAACAACTCAACCGACCTCGCCATGTATCTTCTCGAAGAAGCACATGTAGCGACAGTAGGTGGAGATGCATTTGGCGACCCAGACTGCTTCCGCATGAGCTATGCTACAAGCGATGAGAACATCGTAGAGGCATTAAGAAGAATAAAGGAAGCACTGGATAAGTTGAAATAAGCAAGACAAATGAAAGAAATAGTTAGGATTTTAAAGAAATAGGTGTCTTTTGACGGAATATTGAATTAATTTACACCAATATTCCGTTAAAACTCCTTAATTCTGTTTCTAATTTTGTTTTAATTATTATCTTTGCCAAAGAAACGAGAACCCAATAACCTTACAGTGTTCATTCATACAAGCACAGAAGGGCTAAAAGAGTAAATTAAAAGAGAAAGAAATAACAATTAAATTTATTAACTAATAATTAAAAGTAAAATTATGGCAACTACAAAACAAGCAGCCCCAGCTAAGAAGTCTGAGGGCTTTCAGGGAGTAAGAGGCG
>CAKQXI010000155.1 GCA_934281565.1 uncultured Prevotella sp. | reverse complement strand
AACCTCCGCGGTGTTTTTCATAGTCTTAGGGCTTGCGCTCCACCGAAGAATGTTGCACTTCTATTTGGAAATCGCACGTTAGTATGCATTATTTCAATCCTTGTTTATCATTGTCCTTAAACCAATCCTCCAGAGCCTCCTCAAAGCTCCACTTAAACTGATAACCACAATTTTTCAACTTCTTGCCACAGATATTCGTAGAGATTTGAAGCTTTTTGACACGAGCAGGACAAATCCCCATCGGGGCACCAAGGGCACCTATCACACGAGCCACAGGCATAATCATCCAGTTAGGAATATCAGGAACAAACTGAGTCAAACCCGTTACTTTCTTCATAGCCTCCACAATATACTGGATGGTATAGGCTGGCTCAAAGCAACAGTTGTATAGTTCTACCCCATGCTCATGATGTTCTAAACAATACAGCATGAAGCGGACCAATTCTTTCACGTAGATGCACGCCTTGATAGTATCCTTTCTCCCAGGGTAAGCAAACTCATGACCGCGAATAGCCCAATACAAACGAGTGAAATTACCATTCTCCCCCTTTCCAAATACCACACCAGGGCGCACGATGGTAAGCTGACGTTTCTTCGCATCACCATTCTGCCAAGCCATGTGAATCTTCTCAGCCACCAGCTTTGAGATACCATATGCCGTATTAGGAGTAGGGAGAGTCGTCTCCTTCTTCAATTCCTCAGCGGCCCCGTATGGCGCAATACTCGAAGTAAAGACTATCTTTTTAATGCCCCATTTTTCTGCAAAGGCCACCACATTCTCCGCACCAAGAATATTCGTCTCGAAATACTCATGATCTTCATGTCCGGGGGTGCGATGCACAGCAGCAAAGTTAAAAATCACGTCATCCCCGGTAGGAGTAAACGGCAAGTTCTCAATAGGCTTGCGGACATCACATTCCACGTATGTAGACTGCAATTTCTGTCCCTCACGCAAAGCAGGCTTATAATCCTTTACCACAGGATTAGGCGTACCCGGTTTCACAATATCGAGGTTATAGACTTGAGCGTCAGGATAACGCTCCTTGATTAAATTAGTGAGATGGGTACCGATGAAGCCAGTCCCACCAGTGATAATATAGTTCATAAATATTTATCGGTTATAAATTTCTGTATAAATATCTTCCAATGCCTTGATACGATTATCAATAAAGAAGTCAGACTCAAAGTAAGTACGAGAATTCTTTCCCATCTCTTTACGTTTATCCACGTTCTCTATAAGTTCATTCATTTTATCAACAAATAAATTCACATCCAAAGGCAACAAATAACCATTATAACCATCTCTTACACAATCTTTGTTGCCCAATACATCACTTGCCACAATAGCCTTTCCAAATGACATTGCCTCTATTACAGAGATTGGCAAACCCTCATAGAGCGAAGTCATAAAGTAGAGCATACTGCCATTCACATACTTCAAAGTTTCCTCATGGCTTAACCAAGGTAACAAATAGAATGTATCATCCATATTATATTGATGAATCAACTTTTTCATTTCTTCAAGCATAGGTGAATAAAATCCAACCCCCAAAAGATAAAACTTGATGTCAGGATGTTTAAGATGAATTCCATGCGCTACTTCCACCATAAAGAGCGGATTTTTCTGATAAGATGGTCGACCAATAGAAGTAATATATCGTTCTCCTGTCTTAGGAACAGGAAATTCAAATTTTGCAATCTGTGGATTCAATTCAATCTGTGGACGACTATCAGGCACCGCATTGTTCCAAGTGAAGGTCTTCTTCGGTTTGAATCCAACGGTCTTGATACCCAATTCCCTTTCCGAAACAGAACAAGCCAAGAGATAAGAGTTCAACTTGGCAATCTTCTCTAACAAAAGGAATATCTTTTTCTTTTTTGCGGATTCTGCCGACAAGAAAGAGAAAGCATGAGCCGTATAAGCAACTTTGGTCCTTGTGAGGAAAGCTGCGAATCTTCCGATAACACCTCCTTTGGCACTATGGCAATGCACCAAGTCGGGCTTTTCCTTACAGATAATTTTCACTGCTTGCATCACTGCTTTCGAATCTTTAATAGGATTCAAGGAACGATACATGCAGATGCTGTAAGTCTTCACCTGCTTGCCATGCCTCATATAAGGTTTACAATTGTCATCAGCACCATTTACAATTACAAATTCAAACTCATCGCTTGCTAAAGTCACTGTATTACGCACGTACGTATCTATACCACTTTTGAGGTTTCCAATATGAAGGATTTTCATGCTGCCATCCTCCCTTCTTTAGAAGTAGCAGCACAACCGATAAATACATTAGGAGTTTCGGTAATCTTAGATAAAATAATTGTTCTAAGATTTGCCCCCCCAGAAATCAATTTTTCGAACATATCAATATGTTGATTTACGACACGATTAATATCATAATTCTCTATCACTTTCTTCAAAGCCTTGCATCTCATTTCAGCAGCTTCCTCAGGATGATGATGCAGCCAGAGTACCTTGTTAGCAGCATCTTGTGGATTATCAACTTCCACCAACAAGCCATCCACGCCATCCTCTATCAAGGTCGGGATGGCATCAATCTTTGTAGCCACTACATTTTTTTCGGCAGCCATGTATTCCACAACAGCCAAGCCAAAGCCTTCCCAACGAGACAATAGCATCGCCACATCAAAAGCCTTCAGGTAGGTATACGACTCATCCGTCCAGCCTGTAATCAACAACTCCAAGCCATTCTCCTTGGCAAAAGCTTCTACCTGTTCCGTTTCCTCGCCATTGCCCACGATGAAAAAAGCACAATTAGGAATTTGCTCATGTATCAACTTGGCAGCTTGGATAAATACATCATGAGCTTTTTGAGGAGAAAGTCTTCCTATCATGCCTATAACAAAGGCATCATCAGCAATTCCAAGTTCCATGCAAGACTTTGCCTTAGCATTTCTCACGGCATTCACATCAATGCCATTCGGAATAAGAACAAGTTTGTCTTTCTTTGCAATGTGCTCACGTTCTGCTGAGTGTTTCTCCGCTTTTGAAATACACACTATTTTATCAGTACAAGGCGAAAGCATCTTCTCCACCAACAAATAAATCACACTTTTTAGTTTCATTCGAGATTTATATATTTATTTGATGTTAAAAGCCCATCCATGCGGATTATATACCACCTTGCTGTGCAAACCGATAGTTGCCATACGCCCCAATCCACCAGCAAAGCTACTATGACAATAGATAATATCAGGTTTGATTTGTTTGATAACTTGGCGAATAGCACTCACATTTTTCCAAACTAGAAATGGCGAGAAAGTCTGCTTCAAGTCCATCTGATCTACCCCATCCACCATGTTTTTATAATTCTCTTTATTGTAGTTCTTCGAACAAATGAAAAACTGCCACAATCCCCGCTTTTCCAATCGAGGCAATAGCATCTGGAGGTAACGCTCTACGCCACCCGCACACTCTGCAATATGCAATATCTTCATAAAAAATCGAGAATATATAATAATAAGTACAATAAGCCCATAAGCGACAGAAGTTACTCCATCGCCTAAAAGCTTATTATAATCAATTAAAAATTTCTTAAACTATATTGTATTTCTTGGTATTAGATTTTATCTTAAATCAGATTGATTGCTTTTGTTTCATACGCCTCAAAATGCAAACGCTCAAATGTTGCACATTTCATAGGTAATGGATCTGGAATATTTTTATAAATCTCCGTAAACCCATCAGCTAAGCCATAAGTATTGTATTCTATACAACCTTGCGCCGATAGAATACAATAACGGTGCTTAAATTTGCTAAAATAGTCCATTATCGACTTTGACTGCTTCATCATCAACAAGCATTTAACCAACTGAGCACGAGCTTTACTTCGCTTGCTTGAAACATCACCCTCAGAAAGTTCGTGAATGATAAAGTATGCATCTTCTCCTCTCGTATAGCACATATAGTCAGGGCGAGAAACCCCTCTAGTCCAATCCCCATAGCGCCCAATCACACTAAACTGGTTAATAAATTGCTCATAACTAATAAAACGCAAGCTGTATGGATTCCCTTTCAACCTATTAAAATAGGTAGCTTGACCTTTTCCTCGGGCAACAATCATAGAACCGCCCGCATTCTTGGTATCAGTGATATCAAAGATGCTAGCGTTAGTATCCTGGGTTGTTACGGCTACAGGAGCAGTCCACTCTGGCAACGTCTTATTACGCTTATTGTTGATGATTTTCACCAACTCCGTTTCCATCAATTTCTCCATAGCCAATTACTTTTTGCAAAACTCACGATAGATGCTTGATATTGGGTCAGACAAAGATCTAGAATCCACCAATTTGCGTCCTTTTTCTATCTTCAAGTCATACAACAAGCCATCCGCTATTTCGAAAGTCGCAATATCATCAAACGAAATCTTATACTTCGTATTCGTTCCCTTCTCATATCTATCAACAAGCAGATTCATATAATTGAGAATATAAGGGCTATGAGTAGCCAACATCAAGGACATCTGGTAATCATGAGGAGAATTAAAACATCTATATACCAAAAAGTCAATTAAGGACTTTTGACTCTCTGGATACAAACTCAATTCAGGTTCCTCTATCATGATATGCACATTGCGCTTTAGGATTTCACCTATATCGCGAGCAGTACTAAAAGCCTTAAGATTCTCAGCATCTTGCATATAGCTGAACAATGAAGAATTCATAGACTCTTTAGAATCAAACTTCGTTGCAAAATACTCGGTGATAATGCCCAATGGTGTAACAGTCTGCATACCAGAAGACGCATATTTCAAGTCAATAGAATAAGCATCGTTCGCTTTATCCTTAATCTTATAAGACACCACTCCTGTCTTCGACTTCTCCACCCTCAGTTCCACACCTAGGTAATCCATCGAGAATGATTTCACATTAGCTGTAGCTAACAAGAAATTATCAATGGTATCTTGCAGATAATAATTCCCCGTACGCTTGTCTATCTTATGGTCCAAAATATCAGGAATCATAGAGCGCTTATCTGAAATAAAACATATCTTATCCAAACATAGGTCATCCAAGCTAATGTCTTTCTTTGCAGAAACGCCCATATTTTCCATTCTGACCTCATATCCATATCTTCTATATACAATGACAGAATCA
>CAKQXI010000154.1 GCA_934281565.1 uncultured Prevotella sp. | reverse complement strand
ACCCAATCCAATAGGTACCAACAATAGTGGTTCAAAGTCTTTTTTGATAGCAAGCCAGATGAACACGGCTCCAACCAATATCATGATAAGGTTTCCAGCTGAGGCATTGGCAAAGCCAGTGTAAGTAAGAAACTCATTGAAGTTTTGTGTAATGAAATCAGTAAATCCCATAATGCCTTGTTATTTAATGGTTACGAGTGTGTCGCCTTCCATGACGGCATCGCCCTTGTTCACGTTGATGCTTGCGATAGTTCCTGCGACCTCGGCTTCGATATTGTTTTGCATCTTCATAGCTTCAAGGATAACGACGGCATCACCGACTTTGACTTGGTCACCAACCTTTACCTTGATGTCATTGATGGTGCCTGGGAGAGGAGCTGTTACTGGTTTTCCATTTGTTGCTGGAGTAGCTGGAGCTGTTACTTTTGCTTTTGCAGGCTCCACGGTCTTAGTTTCTGTAGTTGCTGTTACCTGAGTCGTTGGTGCTGCGTCATCCGACAAACGTACTTTCTGTTTGCTTGCCTTCACAGGTTGTTTCATTTCTACCTCAAATGGAATACCATTGACGGTTACATTGGCTATGTTGCCTTCTATGTCTTGGATTTCTACTTCGTAATCCACGCCTTTTACTTTATATTCGTACTTCATAATTTATTTATAATTAATAATTAAGAATTAGGCTTGCGCCCTCATTTTGCAAGAGAATTCTTCACTCTTCGCTTTCTATAATCTCGGAGCATTCCATCGCGTTTGCTTAGGTTTGATGGTGATGATGCCAGACTCTATGTCATGGACATCCTCCAAGTAATTTTGCAAGGCAAGTGAAATGACAGCCATATAAATCTCTTTGTCGATGCCTTTGGTTTGCAAACCATCCTTGAGCATCACATTCGTCTTATGACTAATCTCCGTCGTCAACTCAACAGTCTTCTTACCAGTTTGATAGAGTAGGGCAGCATGAGTTTTTGTTGCATTAGCTATACGTTGCTTATGTTTCATATAACTTCCAAAGAGCCAGAAGAAGATAAAGAGTAGGGCGAGGCATGAGAAGACAATGCCCATAGCTAATACTGCAATGCCAAAGCCATAAGGATCGGTTTTTTTCAGCATCTGAGGTTTACTAAGTCCTGTATTTTGTGGCAAATAGCCCGGAGTAACTTCCGCTCCATTCGCTTTGTTCCATACTTTGAAATCTTGGCTCAACTCATAAGACTGGTCACTGGTCAAAGCTGGAACACTGATAGAGTCAATAAGGTCGATGGCATTTCCATCATACAATGCAATCCATGCTGGTTGTCCTGCTTTCAGATTTAAGTTGAGTTGGAAAGGTCCAGCCTCGGCACAAGCATCTGTTGAACTCTTCGTCCAAGAACGGTCATAAACAATGATACTTTTCTTTCCTGCTAAGGCTGTGCGAGCCTCGTTGTTGGGGATGGGAGACATCAACTGGCGTCTTTGCTCTGGTGTCATCTTCGAATCCAACACCCTGCGATTGGTAGTAAGGAACATACCACGGATATTGTAAGTCGTGAAAGATGAGTTGGATAGCTCCACCCAAGGCTTATGTTTACCGTACTCATCAATGATACTTGTACGGTTGTTCGTCATCACCTCCGTAATCCGAATGCTTTTGGCTCCTTGTGCCCATGTCGGCAAGGTTGTCATGGCGAACATACTCAATATAATTCCCAATTTCTTCATACGCTTCTAACGTTTATTAAAGAGTTGTTTTTTAGGTTTAATGCTCCAAAGTTACGAATATTTTTTGGAACAAACAAAAAAGAAGTGCACAATTTTTCATTTTTGTGCACCTCTTTTACTATTTATAAGCTACAACTGCTGTTATTTCAATTATTGTAAGCTATCTATCCTCCGCAGAAGAAAAGTACAACAATCTGGGCTGAGAAGATACGCAGGAACATACTCAATGGATATACAGTAGAATAGCCCACGGCAGGAGCCTCTTTTGAACAAGAAGCGTTGGCATAAGCCAATGCTGGTGGGTCGGTGTATGTACCAGCAATCATACCCATAATGGTAAAATAGTTGAATTTAAATTTCAAGCGGGCAATGGTTCCTATGACAAGAATAGGTATAATGGTGATGAGAAAACCTGTATATACATATTTGATGCCATCACCTTGCGCTACCGTTTCCCAGAAACCTGCGCCAGCTTTGATGCCTACACTTGCCAAGAAAAGTACCAGTCCTATCTCTCTCAACATCCTATTGGCAGAGGTTGTGGTATAGGTAACTAATTTCATGCGATAACCGAAACGCCCAATCAAGATAGCTATAATCAATGGACCACCTGCTATACCGAGCTTCAAAGGCACTGGCATCCCCGGTATTGCAAAAGGTAAGCTACCGAAGATAATACCCATCATGATGCCTATAAAGATGGTCGCAATATTTGGTGCATCAAGGCGTTTCACTGAGTTACCCATCATGTCAGCGACACGGTTCACGTTTTCCTCAGGACCTACGACCATGATACGATCACCTACGTGGAAGTGGTGGTTACGCCCTGCAAAGAGATCCATGCCTTGGCGAGAAATACGAGTAACATTGACGCCATATACACTGGAGAAGTGCATTTTACCCAATGTCTTACCATTCATTTCAGGACGAGTAACGATGATGCGCTTAGAGACAAAGTGCTCGACTTTCTCATCTTTCTTACGGTCCCATTCTGCTTCGATTTCAGGACCAATGAAAGCCTTGATAGCCTCTGCATCAGCTTCTGCACATACAATAAGCAATTCATCACCTACCTCGAAAGTTGTCTTACTTGTAGGAATGCTTACTTCTCCGTTGTGGAGTAGGCGAGAGCATACTATATCGCGGTTCAAAAATTCGGAAACTTCTCTCAATGTACGCCCTGCAATATAGGCATTCTCTACCCGAAGGTGCATATTATGGGGCTTTGCGTGTGGGTTGGCAGCTTCTTCTTGGCTCAACTTCGCTTCTTCATCCTCTGTATTTACACGACAAATATATTTGATTAAGATAGTCGCACCAATAATGCCAACTACACCAAGAGGATAAGCACAAGCATAACCATTGGCAATACTTGGAGCTCCATTTGGGAAAACGCTAAGCAATGCTTCATTTGCAGCACCAAGACCCGGAGTGTTAGTTACCGCACCATAAAGAGTACCTATCATCATTGGTAAGTTGTTTGGATTGCTTGTATCAAAGAAGATATAATAACAAGCAAACATCACCAATACGTTGAGTAAGATTGCTGCCGTGGAAAGTAGGTTGAGTGTCACACCACCTTTCTTGAAGCTCTCAAAGAATCCCGGACCTACCTGAAGACCAATCATGAAGACAAACAAAATCAAGCCGAAATCCTGAATGAATGTCAAGATGTCCTTGGGAGCGGTAAAACCGATATGACCGGCAAGAATTCCTGCGAAGAGCACGAAAGTAACGCCAAGCGATATACCTCCGATTTTTATTTTACCGAGATATACGCCAACGGCTATGACGATGGCATAAAGTAAGGCGATATGTGCCACCGACTCGGTATTAGTAAAGAGATTAATAATCCAATCCATTAAAATATTTTTGGGTTTTTAGCTTTAACTGAAAAAGTCGGAGACACATTTCATCATGTCTCCGACCAAATCTCCTTAAAAAGGGGTATTCTTTTTATTTCTCGATAGCTGCTACACCTGGCAATACCTTACCCTCGATAGCCTCGAGGAGAGCACCACCACCAGTAGAGATATAAGAAACTTGGTCAGCCAAGCCAAACTTATTGATGCAAGCTACAGAGTCACCACCACCGATGAGAGAGAATGCACCTTCCTTGGTTGCCTCTGCAATAGCATCAGCAATAGCCTTAGAACCACCAGCGAAGTTGTCGAACTCGAATACACCAGCAGGACCGTTCCAAAGGATAGTCTTAGCACCCTTGATAGCCTCTGCGAATGCCTTGCGAGTCTCAGGACCTGCGTCCATGCCTTCCCAACCCTCTGGGATGTCGTTAGATGGGCAAATCTGAGTGTTAGCGTCGTTCTTGAAGTCGTCAGCGCAAACAGAATCTGTACCAAGTACGAGGTTTACGTTGTTCTCCTTAGCTTTCTTGATGACATCAAGAGCTACATCGAGTTTATCATCCTCGCAGATAGACTTACCAATCTTACCGCCTTGAGCTTTAGCGAATGTATATGTCATACCACCGCAAAGAATCAAGTTGTCAACCTTAGTCAACAAGTTCTCGATGATACCAATCTTGGTAGAAACTTTAGAACCACCCATGATAGCAGTAAATGGGCGTTTGATGTTGCCGAGCACTGCATCAACAGCCTTAACCTCTTTCTCCATCAAGAAACCGAGCATCTTGTGATCCTTATCGAAGCTGTCAGCAATGACTGCAGTAGAAGCATGCTTACGGTGAGCTGTACCGAATGCATCCATCACGTAAACGTCAGCATAAGAAGCCAACTTAGCAGCAAACTTCTTCTGGCGTTCCTTCATTTCAGCCTTAGCTGCATCATATTCAGGAGTACCTTTCTCTACGCCAACAGGTTTACCTTCCTCCTCAGGGTAGAAGCGGAGGTTCTCAAGCAAGAGAGCTTCGCCACCTTTCAGAGCAGCAGCCTCTGCATCGGCATTACCACAGTCCTTAGCGAACTTAACATCTACGCCGAGAGCATCAGAAACGTTCTTGACAATCTGAGAAAGAGAAAGCTCTGGTTTAACCTTGCCCTTTGGCTTACCCATGTGGCTCATCATGATAAGAGCGCCACCATCGGCAAGTACTTTCTTCAAAGTAGGAAGAGCACCGCGGATACGTGTGTCATCTGTTACGTTACCTTTTTCATCCAATGGCACGTTGAAGTCAACGCGAACAATTGCCTTATGACCGGCAAAGTTAAATTCTTCGATTTTCATTTTTACCTAAAATTTATTTTTATTTAGTTTATTAATTCACGCCTTTTAAATTCGAAAGCAAAGATACTTAAAATATCTGACATCTACAAATTTTTACTTGCATTTAATATTTTTTATACGATTCTAAGAAATAGTTATTTATCATAATGTGCGTTATATTTTAAAATAGGCATAACGTAATTTAGTGCTTTCTTTGATTATTTTAACCCGTTGGCGGAATTAATTTCACAAATAAAAATGAATAAAAAGTTGTGCATATCTCTGATTTTTAGTAATTTAGT
>CAKQXI010000153.1 GCA_934281565.1 uncultured Prevotella sp. | reverse complement strand
TTTACCTTGATTATTTAACGTTCGTTTATACGACTATGTCGCAATCTTCTGCAAACTTAGAGCGAAATCTGCGGGAGAATATTATTTATCCGAATAATTGTATTGTATAAAGGTATATAACCGCTGCAGGAATTGCCATGAGCGAAGAATCAAAGCGGTCGAGCATACCACCATGTCCAGGCAAGATATTGCCACTGTCCTTGACCCCTAATGTACGCTTGAACAGACTTTCCACCAAGTCGCCCCAAGTGCCAAAGAACACAACTACCAATCCCAATCCCAACCATCCGATGATGCTCAGTCTATGGGCTTCTCCATCGTTGGCAATATATCCAATGATGGCTGCGGCAATGAGTACGAAGATACCACCGCCAATGCTTCCCTCCCAGCTTTTTCCTGGGCTGATGCGAGGAAAGAGCTTGTGCTTGCCAAAGAGTGAACCACTGCAATAAGCACCTGTGTCATTGGTCCATAGGAAGATGAAGATGCTTAGGGGCAACAACATATCGTAGTGGATTTGTCCATCAAAGGCAGAGGTCTCGAATGACAGTACATTGATCATAGAGAAAGGCAAGGCTATATACATTTGCGAAAGCATGGTGTAAGCCCAGTCGTTGATGGCATTCTTGTTACCTGTGTACAGCTCACTGATGAATAGGTATACGATGGTTAGCAAGTAAGGCACGAATACCACGAAGTTGCCAACGATGCCCGTACGGAAACCTGCCACGGCAAGGAAGAAGTACACACTGGCTATCGTTGTGATGAAACGATTTACGGTGACATCTTCCTTTTGGTTTACCAGTCCACAATATTCCCATGTGCTCAAACCTGTTATCAAGGCAAAGAGAAATACCATTGCCCTTGGATGCAAGAATGAGAATACCATACAGGCGACGAATAATACGCCTGTGATGGTCCTTATCAATAGATTTTTTTGTTTATCTGTCATGACTGTGGTTATTTATTGTTGTCTTTGTCGTCTGGAGTGTTGTCTTCTGTGGTTTGTGACTCCTCGTGAGCCTTGATGGCAGCTTGTACCTCAGGCATCTCCTTTACTTTATCGTCAATCTTAGGTTGTTCGTCTTGCATGATTTCTTGTGAGCGACTCAACCAAGGGCGTTTGCCGAATATTTTCTCCACATCCTCTGCCATGATTACCTCTTTCTGGATAAGTAGCTCTGCCAGTTGGTTGTGACCTTCCTTGTGCTCCATCAAGATGTTCTTGGCACGAGTGTATTGCTCGTTTACCATGTTGAGAACTTCCTCGTCTATCATGCGAGCAGTGGTTTCAGAGTATGGGCGTTGGAACGAATATTCATTGTTGTTGTAATAGCAGATGTTAGGCAAGCTCTTGCTCATGCCGAGGTATGCGATCATGCCGTATGCACTCTTTGTGGCACGTTCCAAGTCGTTCATTGCGCCAGATGAGATATGACCAGTGAACAGTTCTTCTGCTGCACGACCACCCATCAATGAGCACATTTCATCAAGCATCTGTTCCTTGGTGGTTATCTGTCGTTCCTCTGGCAAGTACCATGCTGCTCCGAGAGCCTGACCACGAGGTACGATGCTTACCTTTATCAATGGATTGGCATACTGGCAGAACCAAGAGATAGTGGCATGACCTGCCTCATGAAGGGCGATGGAACGTTTTTCATCGGCAGTCATGACCTTAGTTTTCTTCTCCAGTCCGCCTACGATACGGTCAACGGCATCAAGGAAGTCTTGCTTGCTAACTGTTTTCTGGTCATGTCTTGCAGCGATGAGGGCTGCCTCATTGCATACATTGGCAATGTCAGCACCAGAGAAGCCCGGAGTTTGACGAGCCAAGAGGTCTACATCTACGCTCTCGTCTACCTTGACTGGGCGCAAGTGTACCAAGAAGATAGCTTTGCGCTCATTGAGGTCTGGCAAGTCCACATGTATCTCACGGTCGAAACGACCTGCACGCAGTAATGCACTGTCGAGCATATCGACACGGTTGGTGGCAGCAAGGATGATGACACCACTGTTGGTTCCAAAACCATCCATTTCAGTCAAGAGAGCGTTCAAGGTGTTCTCACGCTCATCGTTGCCACCCATGGCAGGGTTCTTGCTACGGGCACGCCCCACGGCATCAATCTCGTCAATGAAGATGATACAAGGTGCTTTCTCCTTTGCTTGGCGGAAAAGGTCACGTACACGTGAGGCACCGACACCCACGAACATTTCCACGAAATCAGAACCGCTCATGGAGAAGAATGGTACACCAGCTTCGCCAGCAACCGCTTTGGCAAGCAAGGTCTTACCAGTTCCTGGAGGACCAACGAGCAATGCACCCTTTGGTATCTTACCACCTAAGTCGGTATATTTGTTAGGGTTCTTGAGGAAGTCCACGATTTCTTGTACTTCTTGCTTGGCACCTTCCTGACCTGCTACATCTTTAAAGGTAATGCCCATGGTGTTGCCCTTTTCATACATCTTGGCCTTGCTTTTGCCAACGCTGAAGATGCCACCGCCAGCACCAGTCATGCCACTGCCCATTCTGCCCGACATCCACCAGATAAAGAGGAAGAAGAATAGGATAGGGGCGATGTTCACCAAGAGGCTGATGAAGTCGTTGCTTTTCTCGTTGTCATAGCTGAAAGCACGTATCTTTCCCTCTTGTACCATGGTGTTTACGTACTTGTCTACTTCGTCTACCGAGCCAAACTGTACCTCCACGTATGGGTTGGGTCCCACGTTCTTGGCGCTCATCTTATATACGTCACGGATGTTCTTCGGATTGATGTATATCTTTAGCTTGCTCTCGGTCTTGTTCGCTACCACGCTCAGTACGTATCCCTTGTCCACATACTGCTTGAATTCTGTGTACGTAGCTTGCTTGGCTGCGCTGCCACCCAACGCGTCACCTCCACCAGAGATGAAGAGTGCCACCAGTCCGCAAAGGATGATGGCGTAGAGCCAGTTCATGTTGAACTTAGGCATCTTAGGCTGTTGGTTGTTGAAATTATTGCCTTGTTCTATTTGCATATCTTATATAATATAATAAGGTTATATATACATATTTAATAGTTATAAACTCCCTTTCTCTTAGTCCAGGTCAGGCACTTCTGTGAGTTGTGCGTCTTCCCAGAGGTGTTCGAGGTCGTAGAACGCCCTTGTCTCTGGCAAGAAGATGTGTACGAGTACATCCACAAAGTCCATTGCCACCCATTGGTCAGTGCCTAATCCTGCGACGTTGACAGGCTTCTCACCCAGTTTCTTGCGACAAGTGTCACCCACCGATTCTGCGATAGCCTCTACCTGTGTAGGTGAACCACCTTGGCAAATGACAAAATATTTGGCGATGGTGCCGTCGATACCTGTTAGGTTGGCAATCACGATGCCAGATCCTTTTTTCTCTTGTATTCCTTCTTTGATAGTTTCTACGAGTTGTTTTGTTGTATTCATTGACTGATTTTTTTAGTTGCAAAGATAGTGCAAATCAAAGACAAAACAAAATAAAAGCCTCACTTTTTTGTTTTTTTATTGTTGGGATGCCTTTTCTTAAGTTCAGATAACCTATGAAAGCCTTAAAAAAGCAAGTAAAAGAGGTGAAAAACAAGAAAAATGCAGTTTTTTAGAAAAAAAGTTCTCAAAAGTTTTGGCAGTTCAGAAAAAAGTAGTACCTTTGCAACCGCAAATGAGAAACAACCTCACTGCTAAAGACATTGGGATATGGTGTAATGGTAACACTACAGATTCTGGTCCTGTCATTCCTGGTT
The DNA here is from genome assembly GCA_934281565.1 of uncultured Prevotella sp. Classification (GTDB taxonomy): domain Bacteria; phylum Bacteroidota; class Bacteroidia; order Bacteroidales; family Bacteroidaceae; genus Prevotella. The sequence continues at coordinate 1,439 of CAKQXI010000153.1, read as the reverse complement.
CGAATCCGGGTATCCCAACAACATGAAGCATCTTTCACTTATGGAAGATGCTTTTTTATTGCACATTACTTACGAGAAAGAAACGAGAAATCCCCTTTCAAGCCATGGCTTTTTCATAGAGCGAGGCTTGGAGGGGATTTCTGTTTGTGTTACTCAATGAATGACAGCAATTCTGTGTTTGCCTTATCCACGGCATTTCCGCCCATTTGCTTGATGTAAATTTGAGTTGTGCGTTCGTTACTATGTCCAAGTCCCTCACTGATGAGCTTGATGGACATATCGTGGCTGTAGGATATTGATGCCCAACTGTGTCGCGCCACATACGAGGTGAGTTTGCATGGAGTGGTCAGCTTCTCTTCCAGGCATTTTAGCAAACGGTTGTAGTTGCTGATTGCTGAGTCATAGTTCTTGTAACCTTCTTCGCTGCCCTTTGTCTTGATGAGGGGCAGCACGTAAGTGTCGCTTAACCCTTGGTAACGTTCCATGATGTTGATGGCAAGTTGTGGCATCTTGACGGTGATGCGCTGTTTGGTCTTGCTTCTGGTATACCTTACCACATACTCGCCGTCTACGTTGTTGAGCCGTAGGTGGGCGACATCCACGAATGCCATGCCTCTCATGAAGAAGCTGAAAAGGAAAACGTCCCTCGCCAATGCCAGAGCCGTATTCTCAGGTAGTTCCATCTCGAACAGTTCCTTGATGACTTCTTCGGCAACTGCACGTTTCTGTGTGTTGTCCACGCCAGTATATACATGCTTGAACAGACTGGGCTGGTGGGGAGCTACGCCAGCATCCTCTGCACGATAGTATATTGTGCGGAGCACACGCAGATATGCCGATATCGAGTTAGGCTTTAGCTTCTGTCGTTCCAGCCATTCGGCATATCGTTTCATCAGTTGGGGGCTAAACTGAGTGAATTTGATATCCTTGTAGACAAGGAACTTTTTAAAGCTATGAAGCGCACATTGATAATTGGCAAGCGTCTTTTCTGTACGCTCTTTTGCAATTATTTTGATATGCTGCTCACAAAAAGCAATGAACCACTTGGAAGAAGCTTGCGCTTTCATCCTTTCCTTTCTCTTGATAAATTTTAAAATATTAAACAAAGTACCCATGGCATAAAAGTACAAAAAATATGCTAAGTAAACAATTTTTGGAAGAAAATACTTCTTGTTTTTTTATCAAGTGACGACATATATTCTAAAAGTGTACTCTCATAGGGTCTATTGATGTACTTTTATGTGTTTTTTATTCTCTCGCAGGTTATATATTTTTTCTCTCGCAGATTACGCGGATTTCGCAGATTTTCTTTTGAGTTATCTATATTAACTTGATATAAATCCATAGAATAAAAATCTGCGAAATCCGCTTTCTATGTTAATATCCAAATTTTTTAACCATTATTTTCATTTTAAGCTGAGATTTTATATTCGAGGTTG
>CAKQXI010000152.1 GCA_934281565.1 uncultured Prevotella sp. | reverse complement strand
TTTGACTATCATAGTTTTACCTTGATTATTTAACGTTCGTTTATACGACTATGTCGCAATCTTCTGCAAACTTAGAGGCGAAATCTCTCAAGTTCCTCAAAATGCTGTTTTTCTTCACGAGTATGCTCACCTTTGTCGAAAGTAAGGTATATAAGTCGACTGAAGAGTGCGATGTCTGCAGTAGGCATCTCCTGCCCCGTAAGAATAACCCCAGAGTCAACCTTAGCTTGTACCAACTTTTTATCCTTATCCATATTCATTTTGGTACGACCAATACCATTCCATAGGTCTTTTAGCCATTCCACCTTATTTTGTGCAATAGAGTTTTTATACTCATCAATATGCACCAAAGCATCGCTCACGCTGCCAACGTAGTCAGAGAGAGCGGGCATAGATGTGTTGGTAATGGAAAGTGGCTCGTATTTTGTCTCATACTTGTAGAAAAAATTCATGAGCGTTGCAGCGAACTCCGTCTTTCCGCATCCCTTAGGACCAAAAGCATTGAGCAATGGGAACGAACGGCTCTTGCTGATGACGATGTCACGAAAGAGCGTGGCGATATAGAAACATAGACCAACCTTGGCGTTGTCACCAAAAACTTGGACGACCTTGGTGAAAAAGTCCGCCTGGCTTGTTGGTTTGTCCGTCAACTTCTCATGCTGGAATTTCTTCTCACTGACATACAGCTCACGACTATCTATATTGAGTTTGCTCATGGCAGGCAAGTAGAACTTACCAGCATTGAGTCGCAGGATGCCCATATCATCAATAGGAATCCAAGCACCATCCTCGATGGCACCATTGCAGAAAGCATAGAAGCCTTCCCTCTGCCAACCAAGCTGCTTGATTGGGTCTGCCGTTTCCGTCACTCGCCCTAGATAGCCGAGCAACTTGATTAGTTGCTCATCTTTGGCCATCCAAATATAATCTCCCATACCAAAAAGGCGCTTACGCAACGCACTGGATGAAGTTATCTCATCCATGTTTAGCTCGATCAGACGCTCTGGCTCATAGCTATCATTCTTAATCTCAAACAATCGGACAGGGTTGAAATCATCTCGTATATGGAAAAGTGGTTTCAGCTTAAAGTTAGACCATTGCACCTCATCACCATCTTTGTTTGAGCCAAAATAGCAATTGTCATGCTCTGTGAACCCGAACTCTCGCAACATCTTCATGTCGCCCTTGCGCTCCGACTCCTGCTTTTCAGCCAATGCTGCAACCTTGGCACGCTTGAGAGTATCTTTCCATTCCCGACTGTGCTTATATGTCGCTGCCAGACTTGACAAGTAGCCGTTTTGCAAGTCCTCATCTCGAATCATCAGCAACAGCGAACACACATCCCCAATAGCTTCCAATCGATCTTCCGTTGTGAACTCCTCAATGTCCTCAGGCAATGCCCAATATCTACGGCGACAGTACCAGAAGATGAATTCTTCCTCCTTCATCTGAGAGAAATGGACCTTATCCTTAATCCAAGAATCTGGGTCCTCTTTTTGGGGTGCAGGATAATCAATCGGAATCTCACGAACGTTGACTGTAAAACCAGCCTTAAGTGCCTCACGACCATTGTCGAACACATTGGCGGTACCAGCAGGATATTTATTGCCCTCCTTGAGAATGTCTGCATCTGGTATGAATGTGACTTTATGGGATAGCTTATAAAGTTGCTTAAGCTGGTTGGATGTCCACGCCCCACCAAGTGAAGCCACCGTATTAAGTATGCCTACAGACTGTAACTTGACGACATCAGGACCACCTTCCACGAGGTAGAACTTATCTTGCAGGCGCGCTTCTTTTTGAGCAAAGTTGATGCCAAAGACAGATGTATCCTTATGATATACCAAACTGTTTTTGAGATTGAGGTATTTACATATATCTTTGTTGTCAGACATGGTGCGGGCCGTAAAGCCTATGACACGGCTCATATTGTCATATATAGGTATCGTATAGCGCTCACGAAGCATGGCGTATTTGCCTCGCTCTCCCTCGCCAATAAGACCAACGCTCTCCAAAACATCCATATCAAGACCCTTTTTAGTTGCCCATGCCAAGAACCCTTCCTTAGGAGCATATCCTATACCAAATGTCTCAATGGCATCCTCGCCCCATCGAGCCTTGACCATATTACGAGCCTTAATCGCACCTGGCGTATTCTCATGAATGCAATCAACAAAGAACCCTTGTGCATAATTAAGCACTATACGCAAGGCATCCTGTTCCTTTTGTTTCTCAACCTCCTCCTTGCTTGGTTTCCAGTCATCCTCAATTTCCTCATTGAGGTATTTTTTTGAAAGGTTCTTGCAGGCAATAGGAAAAGGTAAGTCATTCTCCATCTTGCGGTAGAAGCTAATGACATTACCTCCACTATGACAGCCAAAGCATCGCCAAGTATTGGTAGCCGTATCAACGTAGAATGACGGTCCACTCTCATTGTGGAAAGGACAGCAAGCCCAATGCCTTGTACGACTATGCTTAGTGAAATTAACGCCCTCATCCACTGCAACCTGATGGATGTCAACATCACTTATAATTCTGTCTACAATAGTTTGTTTAATCATATCTTTATATTTTGTGCTGCAAATTTAAGACTATTCTTTATCAAAATAAAGTACGAGACATCCTCCAATTTTATAATTGCTCATAATATATGCATAGAATAAAGAACTTATACTCTACATAAACTTTTAGCCGACCGCACCAGGAGCCATTAATGCAGTTACTTTTGAATCGGCATTTCCGGCAAATCATAAATTGAGTTGATGAACAACCTTGATGATCTCTCTTGATGACCTTAGATTTAGTCTTCTAGTCATGTTGCGCAATTGTGCAAGCACTGTGTTTGGAGATTTGCTCAACATCGTCGCAATCTCGCTTGCCACATATCCACGAGCAAAAATCTTTGCTACCTCTTCTTCTTTTTTGAAAAATGGTGAATTAACATGTGGATTACACACGATGTTCTCCAGCTTGCAGATGCCACGCATCGGACAATCAACCCTCTCAAGATTCATCTTGCCATGGTCTATATCATAGCTCAATATATCATTTGCCCCAAAGTTGCAACGGATAAATCTTTCCGTAATCAAAAACAGGTGATACAACTTGTTTGGTTGACTTTTGATGTTCATCTCGTAAAGGCACCTGTATGCTTCAGGATAAACTTGCTCTATCATCTCAGCCATAAATTTAATGAGATTGCCTTGTTTCATGTCATAGCGAATCATTTCTCCCTTATGACCATAAAAATAAACTTCTCCCTGTGGAGATACGAAAAATTCTACTTGCTTTTCCATAATTGTTCTTTTATAACTGTCTGTACTATCAAAAAGTCTCTTGGATTAAATCTCTGCCTACCATTAAGCTTTGCTTGCAATGTGGAATACTTGAAGCCATACTGAACCATAAGAAACTTAATGAGCTCACTCTTCTCCATCTTACCCAGTGAAGAATAATAACTTCCAATAGTTACTGGTGATTTTTTATCATTTTTCTCTTGCATATCATGAAATTTATCATTAAATTTGTAGGCAAAAATAATAGAAAATAACAAAAGTACCAAGTTTGCAGTGACAAAATACCGCATTAATGGTTCTTTTTAACTTTTATGAAAGGATTTTAGCGTATGTTTAACGGATTAATTGTTCAGAAACTGCTGAAAGAGCAGAGGAAACAAGTTGGAGAAATGGTAAGATTTGTGTTTGGCGAATCTTCACACATCACCATGACGTATTTCAAAGAGCGAACTTATATTGATAGTCGATATCTCGAAAAGTTATCGGAGTTTTTTCATGTGCCACTTGGTGATTTCTTTTTGACCCTCGAAGAATTTGAGAGCAGGAATGCAGTAACCAACGTACATCACATCAACAATTCCACTGTAAATATCAACTCCAGTCCAGATGTATTGATGGGGGTCATCGACAATCAGAAAGAGATGCTTGCCCAACAAGCAGACCAAATAACTTGGCTTCGCTCCCAACTTGAATTTTTCACCAAGAATCTGGCAAAGTCATAGGAAAAGACCGAATTTAAATTTCTTTTTTTAACATAAAAATGTAGTAAAATACTATCTAACAGACTTCTTACTATATTCAAAAAGAGCATAAAATCAGAAAAAAATATTTCATTATAGGGAAATGGCCTATTGACTATCAGCGAGTTATGCGTCCTAAACTGCATTATTTTCGCTCCCATTACCAAGGCGTGTCCACCAACAGTTTTGTCACCTATAACTGTTCCTTTTTCAGTCCAATAGTTGTTTCCAATATATCCAACGATACCAATCGGAGTCTTGCCAGAAGCCAAGGCTTCGCTTTGATGCGTCATGGCACCATCGGAGTAATAAATATCACCTAAAGCCATGGTATAAGTGCCCTTGTCTATATATGGATTTAGTTTAGCAATTCCTGTGCCAATGGCATTGACAGCAGCAGTAATGGAAACTGTTTCGCTCCATGCATCATTGTCAGTACTGGTACTGTTGAATGATGTTGTGGTAGATGGAGGTATTATCATTACACCTCTATCGGAAGTAATATCATAGAGTTTACGGCTATCTTCCAAACTGTTACTTGCCGTTACTGTTGTCGAGCCATTCGTCCATGTATAGCCGGTGTAACCACCCAATGTATATCTATGTGGCAAGGTCTTGGTCTCTCTTGTTATGTCAGCAAGTCCCATGGCATGAGACATACTTGCAAAGTTTATCTTGCTGGCTGTGTTATCGAACGTAGCCTTGCCTATATGTAAGTCACAGGCACAAAGTTTAGCAAGTGTACTTTGGTCGGAAGTCAACTTGCTTGTCTGCCAAGTATTGATGGCATCGCTGAAAAATGTCGTGGCATTGCTTACATCTACTGTTGCATTTACAGCAGGCAAGCCTGTCAGACTGGACTGATAAGGATAATAAGCGAAATAAGTGTATTGAGGTGAGAACTTATAAGTTTCACCACTTGGTAAAGACCATGATGATGTTGAACTGTTATAAGTAATGGCAATATTGGCATCCCTTACTTTCTTGTTCTCATCCACTACAAATAGACCAATCTTGTCACCATTGGCATAAGCAGATTTTATCTTATTAGTAGCTGTTGCATTGATGCTATTGCTCCATGAAGTAGGGAATGTGACATCGCCTAAATTAAGCGTAGTGATAGCACTGGCAGAGAGCTTATAGTTAATCGTATGCCCTGCTTGCCA
>CAKQXI010000151.1 GCA_934281565.1 uncultured Prevotella sp. | reverse complement strand
ATTCTGCCTATTCTCGTATTGATAAGTTTTCGGAATAAGTGGTATTTCTTTGTATAGTTCTTTTCGGGGAGAGGATAGAGACCCCTGTTGTGCATACGCTTGATGTTCTCTTTAAGGTGACGATAACTTCTTGTCAAGACGATAGTGTTATAGAGATAGTCCATCGTGAGTTGGGCGATGCGACGGTTCAAGGCTATTCGGTCACTACCGTGCAATGTGTTGGCAACTTCTTGAAGACGGAATATGATGCGTTCCATGTCGGTAAGCTGCTGGCACTTAGTATGCTTGTTGGCAGAAGTGTCAATGCTGGATTTCTTGTTGCGATAGAAATAGGCTTTGGAACTGGTGCTGATTACACGGTCTGCCCGTAGGAACAGTTGGGGAGTAAACTCCTCATCTTCTTGTAGCACTCCGGGGGTAAACCGCAAGTTAATCAATAAGCTGTAACGGAAAAGGTAACTGCAAGCAGAGGCACGCAAACTGTTGTTATGCAAGTAAATGCTTCCACTTATGGGAGCACTATATGTAAAAGGTATCTCAACCTCCGACTTGTTCGTCTCCTCGAAATATACGATGTCTGGGTTGTGGTATCTCACGATGTCCAAGCAATGCTCGTAAGGTGCCCTGATCAAATGGTCGTCACCATCGACAAATTGTATGAACTTGCCAGTAGCCATTTGCAACCCACGGTTTCTTGCTGTAGCCTTTCCTTGTCGGCGTTGGCGGATATAGATAATATCTTCCTCCCATTCTTTCAGTTCGTCCAAAGGACAAACATCGCTGCCGTCATCAACAAGGATGATCTCTCGTTCCTTGGCATTCAATGATAATTGGAAAATACTTCTGAGACATTCTTGGAGATGTTCCACAGGATTGTTGTCAACAACAATGATGAAGCTGACCAATGGTGTCTGGATAGATGATAATTCAGTTTGTAGACTTTGCATTTTTATCTAAATGTTATCTTTTATTAATTAGAATGTAATGAGACATCGAATTGTGAGAACAAAGGTAATAAAAAGTTTTAAAAAAACGTTCACTTTGCTTTTTTTTTCAGATAATTTGTTAACTTTGCGTTTGAAAAACTAAAAATAGTGTTATGACATTAGTCATCGTAGCCATATTGCTGATGGGTTATCTCCTGATTGCAACGGAGAATGTTACCAAAGTGAACCGTGCTGCCGTAGCGATTTTTGCTGGAACGGTAGGATGGGTTCTCTATGTTTGTTTCGGCATGGATTTCGTGACTACACAACACGCTTACGGCTTTTCGAGATTTCTAAACATGGATGGGCTGCATACGATGCCAGCCACGAGCACCACGGTGAAGTACTTCATCGCCCGCAATGTCTTCCTGCCCAATGTGGCGAGAGCAGCGGAGATAGTCCTTTTCCTCCTGTCTACGATGACCATCGTGGAAATCTTGAATAACAACGGTTGCTTCGACTTTATACGGCAGTTGCTTCGTACTCGCAATAGCAAGAGGATGCTTTGGACTTTGGCTATTGTGACGTTTGCCATTTCAGCCAATCTTGACAATTTGACTACCACAGTGATGATGCTGACGATTATGCACGGTATCATCCCAAGTCGTCGCCAACGCATGATTTATGGTAGCTCTATCTTGTTGGCTGCCAATTGTGGGGGAGCGCTGACGGTGATAGGTAATCCAGAGGGATTGGTACTTTGGAACATGGGAGCCGTTACAGCGACCCATTTCTCCATGTCATTGTTGCTACCTTGCTTGGCAGCATGGCTGGTTCCTACTTACATGATTTCAAAGATGCTCCCAGAGCGTGTGGATACAGAGTGGATCGTGATGCCATATCGTGGTGACGACACTCGTCTCAATGTATGGCAACGTCTGTTGATGCTGTTCGTGGGTATCGGCGGACTGTGGTTTATCCCTACGTTCCATAACATCACCAAGTTGAGTCCATTCTTGGGTGCTCTTTGCGTGGTGTCCATCCTTTGGATCGTAAATGAGATATTCAATCGCAAGCTGATGAATATGGATGCGATGGTAGAGCATCGTACGCCTCGTGTGCTCCAGTATGGGGTTATCCAGATGATACTGTTCGTAATGGGCATCATGCTTGCCGTGGGGGTAGTGAAAGAGACAGGAGCGTTCAATGACGTTACCGACTATCTTGGGATAAATGAAAGTAATCCCAATGTATGGCTGCATGGAGTGGTGGCAGGGATTATCAGCACAGTGCTTGATAATTTTGCAACGGCAATGAGCTTTTTTTCTTTCCAGGATGTGGCAGGTCTTAATGATCCATTCCAACATCTGATGACCGTTTATAATTGCAATGGCATTTATTGGCAAGTCATCGCCTACTGCGTCATGGCAGGAGGCAATGTGCTTGGCATCGGCACTATCAGTGGCTTGGCACTTATGAAGATGGAGCGTATGCACATGGGGTGGTTCTTCAGCAACATAGGTTGGAAAGCACTCCTTGGAGGTGTGATTGGCTTGGCAATCCTTTGGTTGTCGCACAATCTTGTAGCAGGGACAATCCATTTGACGATTTAAAGATATATTATAGGGAGGTTTCCATACCATATAATAGGAACGAAACTAAATTTTCTAAAAAGAACAATCCAAATTAATCATTATATATAATAAGGTATATAGTTATGGCAAAAATTAAAACAATAGGTGTACTGACATCAGGTGGTGATGCACCTGGTATGAATGCTGCGATACGTGCGGTAACCCGCTCTGCTATCTATAATGGTTTCCAAGTGAAAGGCATCTTCCGTGGATATGATGGTCTGATCAATGACGAGATCAAGACTTTTACCACGGAGAATGTGAGCGGTATCATCGGCACTGGCGGTACAATCTTGAAAACAGCTCGCTCAAAGGAGTTCATGACCGAAGAAGGTCGTCAGAAAGCCTATGAGACAATCCAGAAAGAAGAAATTGATGCTTTGGTAGTCATTGGTGGCAATGGCTCACTGACAGGAGCGATGAATTTCGCCAAGGAGTTTGACATTTGCTGCATTGGTCTTCCCGGTACAATCGACAATGACCTCTATGGCACCGACAACACCATCGGTTACGATACAACCATGAACACCATCGTAGAGTGCGTGGACCGTATCCGTGATACAGCCCAAAGCCATGAACGTATCTTCTTTATAGAAGTAATGGGACGAGATGCGGGCTTCTTGGCTCAGAACAGTGCCATTGCAAGTGGAGCGGAGGCAGCCATCATCCCAGAGGACTCAACGGATGTAGACCAGTTGGCGCAGTTCATGGAGCGTGGTATCCGCAAGTCAAAGAAAAGTTGCATCGTCATCGTGTCGGAGAGCCCTAAGTGTGGAGCACTTTATTATGCCGACCGTGTACGCAAGGAGTTCCCAGAGTTTGATGTACGTGTGTCAATCCTCGGTCACTTGCAACGTGGCGGTCGTCCATCAGCCCGTGATCGTATCCTTGCTTCCCGTACAGGTTGTGGAGCAGTGGAGGCAATCATGCAAGGACAGCGCAATGTCATGATAGGCGTGCGCAACAACGAGGTCGTGTATGTGCCATTGTCAGAGGCTATTCGTTCAGACAAACCATTCGATAGAAAGCTAATCAAAGTGCTTGATGAGTTGAGCATCTAAAAAATGTATTAAACCTCACTAAAAATGGTTTAAAGAAGAATAAAACTCTGAATAATTTTGGAGTTTTCATGAATGTTTGTTACTTTTGCACGCAACTTGAATATAGTATAACAATAAAATAGTTAACATTTAAAAAAATAGCTTATGTCACAAATTAACGGACACATTTCGCAGATTATCGGTCCTGTCATCGATGTTTATTTCGATACCAAGGGCGAGAATCCTGAGAAAGTGCTTCCAAAGATTTACGAAGCTCTGAAAGTGAAACGCCCAGACGGTCGCGAACTTATCATCGAGGTGCAACAGCACATCGGCGAGGATACCGTACGTTGTGTCGCTATGGACAACACTGATGGCTTGCAGCGTGGCTTGGAGGTTATCTCTACTGGTAGCCCTATCACGATGCCTGCTGGAGAGCAAATCAAGGGTCGTATGATGAATGTCATCGGACAGCCTATCGACGGTATGAAGGAATTGGACATGGAAGGCTCTTATCCTATCCACTGTGAGGCTCCTAAGTTTGACGAACTGTCTACTCATAAGGAGATGCTTGCCACTGGTATCAAGGTCATCGACTTGCTCGAACCTTACATGAAAGGTGGTAAGATAGGTTTGTTCGGTGGTGCTGGTGTCGGTAAGACGGTGCTTATCATGGAGTTGATCAACAATATTGCCAAAGGTCATAACGGTTACTCTGTGTTCGCTGGTGTCGGCGAGCGTACTCGTGAGGGCAATGACTTGATTCGTGATATGCTCGAGTCTGGCGTTATTAAATATGGTGACAAGTTCAAGGAAGCAATGGAACAAGGCAAGTGGGACCTCTCACTCGTTGATCCAGAGGAACTGGCAAAGAGCCAAGCTACCCTTGTCTATGGTCAGATGAACGAGCCGCCTGGGGCACGTGCTTCCGTGGCTCTTTCTGGTTTGACCGTTGCCGAGGAATTCCGTGATCATGGCGGCAAGAATGGTGAATCTGCCGATATTATGTTCTTCATTGATAATATCTTCCGTTTTACACAGGCAGGTTCTGAGGTATCCGCATTGTTGGGTCGTATGCCATCAGCCGTAGGTTATCAGCCAACCTTGGCTTCCGAGATGGGTGCCATGCAGGAGCGAATTACCTCTACCAAGAAAGGTTCCATCACATCAGTGCAAGCTGTGTATGTTCCTGCGGACGACTTGACCGACCCTGCTCCAGCCACAACCTTTACGCACCTCGATGCTACCACCGAGTTGTCACGTAAGATTGCCGAGTTAGGTATCTATCCAGCCGTAGACCCATTAGGTTCTACCTCTCGTATCCTCGACCCACTGATTGTAGGCAAGGCTCATTACGACTGTGCACAGCGAGTAAAGCAGTTGTTGCAGCGTTACAATGAGTTGCAAGATATTATTGCCATCCTCGGTATGGATGAGCTATCAGATGAAGATAAGTTGACTGTGAACCGTGCTCGTCGAGTACAGCGTTTCTTGAGTCAACCATTCGCCGTAGCCGAGCAGTTCACTGGCTTGAAAGGTGTCATGGTTCCTATTGAAGAAACCATCAAGGGCTTCAATGCTATCCTTGACGGTGAGGTGGATGACTTGCCAGAGCAGGCTTTCCTTAATGTGGGTACTAT
>CAKQXI010000150.1 GCA_934281565.1 uncultured Prevotella sp. | reverse complement strand
CAATGAGAGTGTCAATTACCTTGCATCAGTGGGTTATTTGAAGCAGTCTGGTATCTTACCTAATGCAAGCCGTGAGCAGTTCAATGGTCGTACCAACTTGGAGATGAAAATCAACAGTCGCCTTACCGCTCGATTGAATCTCTCTTTCATCAAGAATGATTATAGCGACCCATCTTCAGCATACGCAGGTGGTAGCTCAGACCAGATAATCCGTCAGCTCAACTTGATCTCACCATGGATTACGGCACGTTATGACGATGGTACTTGGGGTACAATCTCGGATGGTAGCCCTATCGCATGGCTTGACAATGGATTGAAAGTAAACCGTCGTAACACGAACTTTACAGGACTCTTTGGCGTAGATTACAAGATTCTTGATGGACTGACGGCAAAGATTAGTGCATCGTATGTCAACAATAACCAGAACTACGACTACTTCCAGAAGTATTTCGTTTATAATGAGAACAAGAAGACCGACCCTAACTTCCACGATGAACGTGTCTATAAATGGGAACGCAAGACATTCGAGGCTTTGTTGAACTATAACAAGACCTTTGGACAGCATACTGTTGGTGCCTTGGCAGGATGGCACGCAGAGGGCTACAACTATAAATATTGGTATACCTATCGTAAGAACTTCCCTAACAGTGAGGTAACAGACATCAATGCTGGTGATGTTTCCACCCAGAAAGCAAATGGATATACCCGTAAGCTGAATATGCTTTCATGGTTTGGGCGTGTCAACTATGACTTTGCAGGTCGTTATCTCTTTGAGGCTAACCTCCGTGCCGATGCTTCCAGCCGTTTCGCAGATGGTCATCGTTGGGGTTACTTCCCATCATTCTCCGCAGGATGGCGTGTTAGCGAGGAACCTTTCATGCAGAACACTAAGTCTTGGCTCTCAAACTTGAAGATTCGTGCTTCTTGGGGTAAGTTGGGTAACCAAGAGGCTTTGGATGATTATTATCCTGCAATCAACACTTATAGCTTAGACGGTAAGTACGTATTTGATGGCAAGGTAAATACTGGTTATTATCAGAGTTCATTCAAGATTAATACCATTACATGGGAGAAAGCTACGACTTGGGGCATAGGTGTTGATATGGGCTTCCTTAATGGTAAGATCAATGCTACATTCGATTACTATAATCGTCTGACAGACGGTATTCTTATCTCTGTAGATGCTCCTTATGAGTTTGCCTTGGGTAGCTATCTTGACAATGTAGGTAAGATGCGCAACCAAGGTATAGAAATGGGCATCAACTACAATGATAAGTTTGGAGAAGTAACATTCGGTGCTGGTTTCAACCTTGCATATAACAAGAACAAGATAGAGGAAATGCCAGGTAAAGGATATGTGACGACAGGCTATAATCAGCGCAATGCCATGGGGCATGAGTTTAACAGCTACTATATTTATCAGGCAGATGGTTTCTTCAGCTCCGATGAAGAAGCTAAGCAATATATGAACTTCTATTGGCCAGAAGACGGCTCAAAGGGCTCCTGCCCATTTGGTGGAGGTGACTTCAAGGGTGGTGACCTGAAATATGTAGATACCAATGGTGATGGAAAGATTAATGAGGATGACCGTATCTATGCTGGTAGTTCTGTACCTCGCTGGACCTTTGGCTTAAACCTTAACGCTGCTTGGAAGGGATTTGATCTCTCCTTGTTCTTCAATGGACAGTTCAAGGCTTATCGCTACTTCGATGCATACGAGGTAGAGGGTGCATTTGTTGGTGATAGCTCCCATCCTGCTACTATTTGGAGAGATTCTTGGACATACAACAAGTCTAATCCAAAGATGCCACGTCTTTTCACTGGTACAGACTCTCCAAGCTCTTCACGTCAAGTTGTCTCAACATTCTGGCTCAAGAATGTATCATACTGCCGTTTGAAGAACTTGCAACTTGGCTATTCACTTCCTAAGTCTGCCCTTGCATTCTTGCACGTTAACAAGGTGCGTGTCTACTATTCTTGTGAGAATTTGTTCACCATTGATAATCTTGACATCAATGTAGACCCAGAGGCAACAAGCCAGCGACTCAGCTCTTATCCATTGCTCCGCACTCATTCTTTCGGATTGAGCGTGACATTCTAATAACTTTAAAAGGATATTATTATGAGAAATCTTAAGAAATATATATACATCGGCATGACAGCCCTTTTAGTGACCTCATGCTCCGATTTCCTGGATACAACCCCAAAGGATACCATCTCGCCTACTACAACATGGCAATCACAAGAGGATGCAGAAAAGTTCCTTGTGGGATGTTATGATAAGTGGCAAGATGAATATAACAGTGGTTGGGGATGGGATGGCTTCCTTCTTTATTGGGATGGAGCATCTGATTTCGGATATGACCAATTCTCTTGGGAGGGTTATACTCCTATTGGCAATGGTACAGTGACAGCCAGCAATGGCAGAGACTGGTATGATTTCAAGCACATCCGTCGTTGTAATGAGCTTCTTGCCAATATAGATAAATGTAACATATCCTCAGAGGCTGTTAAGAAAAACATCATGGCGCAAGCTCGATGGATACGTGCTTATCGCTATTTCCTGATGAACTGGAACTATGGTGGCGTGCCTATCATTGATAGTTATGCTACTGCAGAAGAAGCTATGGTACCACGCAACAGTGAGCAAGAGGTAAAGGAGTATGTTGAGAAAGAGCTTGACGACTTGGTTAATGATATAAACGAAACTCCTGCTGCCCGTGGACGCATTGCCAAGGGTGCTGCATTGGCTCTCCGTATGCGTGAGGCTCTCTATTATGGCGATTATGCTACAGCTTTGGACCGTGCCCAGAAAATCATAGATTTGAATCAATATGACTTAGATGATAGTTATTCCAATCTCTTTACGGTAGCAGGACAGAACTCCAAGGAGATTATCCTTGCCGTACAAGCAGTGGAAAATGACTATTACAATGATGTTATCGGTCGTATGTATAACAATGGCGATAATGGTTGGTCGTCTATTGTTCCTACTTATGGACTTATTGATACATACGAAATGGCAAATGGCTTGACTAAGGATGAAGCAGGTTCTGGTTATGATCCCGCACATCCATTCTATAATCGTGACCCTCGTATGGCAATGACCGTCACTTATCCAGGCAGTGACTATATCAATGGAAATGGTAAGGAAGCCATTTATAACAGTCTTGATAAGGAAATAGATGGCAAGACCAACGCAAATTATCTGATAGGAACCGACAACTGCTCTAAGACTGGCTTGACATGGGCAAAGTATTTGGCACCTGTGACCCAGTATTCGGATATTTGGAATACAAATTGTCAGCCTATTGTCTTCCGTTATGCTGAGGTTCTGCTTACTTATTGCGAGGCTTCTAATGAGTTGAATGGGCCTTCTGCACAAGTTTATGACTATTTAAACCAAATCCGCAATCGTGTAGGTATGCCTAATGTTGATGAAGCAAAGTATAATACCAAAGAGAAGCTACGTGAGCTTATTCGTCGTGAGCGTGCCGTAGAATTTGCTGGTGAGGGTCTTCGCCGTGCAGACATCTTGCGTTGGAAAGATGCTAATGGTAAGATGTTGGCAGAGACTGTCTTAAACGGTACTTTGGAACGTCGTATTGGTTCTGTATCTATGGACAAGTCGGTAGAACCAGGATTGCGTGCTACCATCGATGTCGATGCAGAAGCTGCTGATAAGAAGATTGAAAGCCGTACATTCAAGACTACAAACCGTTATCTTCCTATTCCACAAGCAGCTCGTGATGCCAATCCAAAACTGACACAGAATGATGGGTATTAAAAAGTGGTAGAAGTTAAAGAACTTAAAGAAGTTAGAGAAGTTAAAGCCAAATGCTTTATGGCTTAAAACAGCAGATAAAATAAGCAGGATAGGCTGATGGCTATAACTTCTAACGACCGTAGGGAGTGATAACTTCTATAACTTCCATAACTTCCATAAATAAAGAAGCCCGCAGATTTCTTTAATTTGAAATCTGTGGGCTTCTTTATTTATTCTTAGAATATCGGAGTACCGATACATCCGTTAGGAGCTTGGATATGAAGCAAGGCGCAAACCGTTGCTGCTATGTCGGTCATATAATAAGGTCGAGTGCTCTCGCCATGCTGGATATGCCAGCCCATGAACACCAATGGGATATGGGTATCGTATGGGTTCCATGCGCCATGAGTAGTACCTTTCAGGTTCCAATAATCATAGAAGCCTGGTTTTAGGACGACCTGAACACTTCCGCTTCGCTCACGGTTGTAACCATTGATGGCACGGTACTTGATGTCGTCTGGAATACTTGTTATGGAAGCCTTTTCCATATCGAAAGCATATTGTACTCTTTTGTCCTTTTTCAATTGGTCGATTACAGCCTGCTTGATTTGTGAGAAGTCAAGATTGAGGGATTCAATGACATCAAGGTTGAAGAAAACTTGATAGTTCATGACAGTCTTTACAAGTTCGCCAGCAGTAGGATATTTTGCCTTGAGCATGGTGTTAAGCTCATCTTTGCAAGCTCTATCATCCCAATTTCCTGCAGGGATATGTTGGTCTTGCAAGAATTTGGCATTGTTCATACCTCCGTGGTCGGCAGAGAGGAATACCAGGTAATTACCCTTGCCTATTTTCTGGTCAAGGAAAGAAAGAAAATCAGCAAGCGATTGGTCAAGGCGCAAGTAGGTATCTTCTGTCTCAATGGCATTCACACCTACTTGATGACCTACATAGTCGGTACTGGAGCAACTGACGGTAAGCATATCCGTATCGCTTCCCTTGCCTAAGTTCTCACCATCGATGGCAGCCTTTGCTATGTCGAAAGTCAGGCTATTGCCGAAAGGAGTGCTGCGGATAATCTTGTAACCATACTTCTTATATAAGGTAGGAAGGTCAAGGGGCAATATAGCTTTTTCTCCATCTTGGATGCCAGCCTCATATTCGGTATCGTCGGCAGTGCTCTCCTTGTAAGTATCCTTGGGATAAAGGGTGTTCCATTTCTCCGAGAGATATTTGGCGGCTAACTTCTGTTTGTTGAAGTTGTTGACCCATGTAGGCAGCTTGTCCATATAGAAAGAACTGGTGATGAAGTTGCCAGACTTGTCATCAAACCAGAAAGCACCATTGGCATGATGACCAGCAGGGAGAATGGATGCACGGTCTTTGAGAGCCACACCGATAACCTTTGAGCGATTATTTGTTGCAAGGCGCAATTCATCGCCAATAGTAGTTGTCCACATATTGCGAGGCGACATTAGTCCTGCCTTGCTATCCGAGCCAATAGGTTTTACTGTGTTGTCATCGGTGCAATATACCAC
>CAKQXI010000149.1 GCA_934281565.1 uncultured Prevotella sp. | reverse complement strand
CCCTAATATGCACGTGATAGACATTGTGCTCAGAGCGATGCAAGAGAGTGGTGTTCCTCCTCGTGTAGAGCCTATTCGTGGCGGTACAGACGGAGCGCAGTTGAGTTTCAAGGGCTTGCCTTGTCCTAACATCTTCGCAGGTGGTGTCAACTTCCATGGTCCTCACGAGTTCGTCAGCATCCAAGTTATGGAGAAAGCTGTGCAGACTATCGTGAAAATAGCGGAGATAACGGAGGAATTTAATGACTGAACATTAGTTTATAGTTTATAGTTAATAGGGCTTTTATAGTTTATAGTTAATAGTTTATAGCGGCTTCGCCGTATAGCATGAACCACCTTTAGGCCAGAATGCCTATTAACTATAAATTATCAACTATCAACTATAAAAGCCTTATAAACTAATCAGTTGATAGTTAATAGTTTATAGCGGCTTCGCCGTATAGCATGAACTACCTTTAGGCAAGAATGCCTATCAACTATAAACTATTAACTGTAAACTATTAACTATAAACTATTAACTATTAACTATAAACTATAAACTGTAAACTATTAACTATAAAAACGATGTCCGAAATCCCTTTCCTCGTCAAAGACCTTGCACTCATATTGATAGTGGCAGGTATCGTAACCTTGATATTCAAGAAACTGAAACAACCCTTGGTACTCGGTTATATCGTGGCAGGATTTCTGGTTTCACCACATATGCCCTACACCATGTCGGTAGTGGATGAGCAAGACATCAAGACATGGGCTGACATTGGCGTCATCTTCACCTTGTTCTCCCTTGGTCTTGACTTCTCGTTCAAGAAGATCGTCAAGATGGGAGCCTCGCCCATCATCGCTACCGTGGTCATCGTGTTCTGCATGATGATGTTAGGCATCAGCGTTGGCTATGGCTTCGGATGGAACAAGATGGACTACATCTTCCTTGGCGGTATGCTCGCCATGAGCTCCACCACCATCATCTACAAGGCTTTCGACGACTTAGGACTCCGGCAACAGAAGTTTGCTGGCATGGTGATGAGTGTCCTGATACTGGAAGACATCCTTGCCATCGTCATGATGGTGATGCTCTCAGCCATCGCAGGAGGAAGCAACCCCAACGGCGAACAGATGTTGCGCTCAGTCTTCAAGATAGGCTTCTTCCTCATCGTATGGTTCATCGTGGGCATCTTCGCCATTCCCCTGTTCTTGCGCTCGGTGCGCAAGCTCATCAATAGTGAGACCTTGCTTATCGTAGCCTTGGGACTTTGTTGCGCCATGGCGGTGCTCTCCACCAAGGTAGGCTTCTCCAGTGCCTTTGGCGCATTCGTCATGGGCAGTATCCTTGCGGAGACCATAGAGGCGGAGAAAATCATCAAGCTCGTAGAACCCGTGAAGAACCTTTTCGGAGCCATCTTCTTCGTATCCGTCGGTATGCTCGTAGACCCAAATATCCTTGTGGAGTACGCCATCCCCATCTTGATATTGGTAGCAACGATATTGGTAGGGCAAGCCGTCTTCGGAACCTTTGGCTTCATGCTCGGTGGCGAGTCATTGAAATCAGCCATGCGCTGTGGCTTCTCGATGGCGCAGATAGGTGAGTTCTCGTTCATCATCGCCTCATTAGGACTCTCATTGGGTGTCATCAGCAACTACCTCTACCCTGTCGTGGTTGCCGTTTCCGTCATCACGACATTCCTTACTCCCTATATGATCAGGCTTGCCAACCCAAGTTACCGCATCATGGAAAAGCACTTGCCCAGCAGGCTGACGAATGTGCTCAACCACTTAGCGATGAACCACCCATCCACTACCCAACAGAGCAAGTGGAAATCCCTCTTGAAACAAATGGCAATCAACACGATAGCCTACTCCATCCTTTCTACGGCCGTCATCGTCTTGATGTTCACATTCGTGCTGCCCGTGATAAGGAACTTCTTCCCCAGTTGGCACCTCCATTGGTATGCCAACGCCATCACTGGCGTGCTCACCGTTCTCATGATAGCCCCTTTCCTGCGTGCCATCGTCATGAAGAAGAACCACAGCAGTGAGTTCAAACGCCTGTGGGTGGAGAGCAACATCAACCATATCCCACTCCTCTTTACCATCTTCGCCAGGTTCCTCATAGCCTTGGGGTTCGTATTCTACATCTGCAACTACCTGACACGCTTCACCAACGTACTTATGCTCTTTATCGGGGCAGCCGTCGTGGCACTCATGATCATGTCAAGATGGATCAAGAAGCGCAGCATCACGATGGAACGCCTCTTTATCCGCAACCTACGTTCTCGTGACATCGAGGCTCAAATCAGGGGGAAGAAGAAGCCATTGTATGAAGGGCACTTGCTCGACAGGGACATCCATATCAGCGAGTTCGAGGTTCCCGAAGACTCAGCATGGGCAGGTCACTCACTCAAGGAACTGCACTTGCGACAGCAGTTTGGCATAGACATGAGCAGCATCTTGCGTGGTTCCCAGCGCATCAACATCCCCAACGGTGATACCGTCATCTTCCCGGGCGACAAACTGCAAGTCATTGGCAACGACGACCAGATACAGAAGTTTGGTACTTCCATCCGTTCCGCCATCATCCCGGAAGACCCAGAGATAGAGAAACGAGAAATGAAACTGCATCAGTTGATTGTCGGCGGCAACAGTGAGTTCGTGGGAAAGACACTCATAGAGAGCGGCATCCGAGACAAATACAACTGTATGGTGGTAGGTCTGGAAGAAGGACGGGAGAACTTGACGAAGGTCGCTCCTACCCGCCGCTTCAAGAAAGGCGACATCATCTGGCTCGTTGGCGAGGAAGCCAACCTCCAGCTCATCAGCAACAGAAATTGAATTTACAACAAAACACTATCAACATCGAATATGAAGTTAACATTATTAGGAATGGCAGCCCTGTTGGTCATGTCGACACCTGCCCATGCAAAGACAAAGGAAACGCTTCCTTACAAGAACAAGAACCTACCTGTGGAGCAACGTGTAAACGATCTCTTGCACCGAATGACCTTGGAAGAAAAGATCGGTCAGCTGCGCTGCACGCTTGCCTGGAACTACTATGACATCAAGGGCAAGGAGGTCGTTCCCTCCGAGAGCTTCAAGAAAGACATACGTGAGGGCAACATAGGTATGCTATGGGCTACTTACAGGGCTGACCCTTGGACACAAAGAACCTTGGAGACAGGTCTTAACCCAGAAATGGCGGCAAAGGCAGGCAATGCCTTACAAAAATATGTACTGGAGAATACTCGTTTAGGCATCCCTCTCTTTCTTGCCGAAGAAGCTCCCCACGGACACATGGCGATAGGTACGACCGTATTCCCTACTGGCTTAGGAATGGCAGCCACTTGGAGCACGGAGATTGCCGAAAAGACAGGCAAGGTCGTGAGCAAGGAAATACGCTTGCAGGGTGCCCACATCAGTTATGGACCCGTATTGGACCTCAGTCGTGAGCCACGCTGGGGACGTGTAGAGGAGTCATACGGCGAAGACCCTGTCCTCACCGCCATGATAGGCGCTTCCATGGTGAAAGGCTTGGGTGCAGGAAAGCTCCAGAACCCATACGCCACACTCGCCACATTGAAGCACTTCATCGGCTATGGCACTACCGAGGGAGGACAAAACGGTGGTCCTACCACCATCGGTATGCGTGCCATCCACCAATACTTCCTCTATCCTTTCAAGAAGGTCATCGACGCAGGTGCCTTGTCGGTCATGACTTCTTACAATGCACTGGATGGCATCCCAAGCACCTCCAACAGCTATTTCCTCACCGACTTGCTTAGGAACCAATGGAAGTTCAAGGGCTTCGTAGTCTCCGACCTTTATAGCATCGATGGCATCTATGGAACCCATCATGTTGCCAAAGACCGCCAGATGGCTGGTGTCATGGCATTGCAAGCTGGTGTGGATGTAGACTTGGGTGCTCTTGCTTACGGCAAACTTGCCGATGCTGTCAAGAAAGGACTTGCCTCGGAAGCAGAAGTGGACTCTGCTGTCGCTCATGTCTTGAAACGTAAGTTTGAAATGGGGCTTTTCGACAATCCATACGTAGACCCAAAGAAAGCTCGCCAGGTTCGTAGCGAAGAAAACATAGAGGTAGCTCACCAAGCAGCGTTAGCTTCCGTCACCTTGCTGAAGAACGCCAACAACATCTTACCTCTCAACAAGGATATCAAGGTTGCCGTCATCGGTCCTAACGCCGACAATGTATATAATATGCTTGGCGACTATACCTCACCCCAAGCTCCTGGCAATGTCAAGACTATCTTGGACGGTGTCAAGAGCAAGTTGCCTGCCGCCAACATCGAATATGTAAAGGGTTGCGGCATCCGTGACACAGCCCATACCAATATCCCAGAGGCAGTGGAGGCTGCACGCCGTGCTGATGTCGTCATCGTAGCCGTGGGTGGTAGCTCCGCACGTGACTTCAATACCAAATTCAAAGACACTGGTGCCGCTGAAACAGATACCAAGTCTGTAAGCGACATGGATTGTGGCGAGGGCTTCGACCGTGCCACACTTGACTTGCTTGGCCGACAGAACGAGCTGCTGAAGGCTTTGAAAGCAACTGGCAAACCTATGGTTGTCGTCTATATCGAGGGTCGCCCTTTGTTGAAGACTTGGTCAGCAGAGAATGCCGATGCCTTGTTGACTGCTTATTATCCAGGACAGCAAGGTGGTCAGGCAATAGCTGATGTGCTCTTTGGAGACTACAACCCTGCTGGTAGATTGCCTATCAGCGTACCACGTGACATGGGACAGCTTCCTGTTTATTACAACAAGACTTTCTTGCCCCATGACTATGCCGAGATGAGCGCACAGCCTCTTTATAGCTTCGGTTATGGTCTTAGCTACACCTCTTTTAAGTATAGCAACCTTTCCATCACCAAGAAAGGCAAGACCGACTTTGAGGTCAGCTTCGATGTTACCAACACTGGCAACCGTGATGGTGAGGAGGTGGCACAGCTCTACTTGCATGATGTCGTTGCTTCTATCGTGCAGCCATTGAAGCAACTCAAGCATTTTGAGAGGGTGATGATAAAGAAAGGTGATACCCATCATTTCACTTTCCGTATCAACGAAGAAGATTTGTGCATCGTTGATAAAGACTTGAAGCAGATTGTGGAGCCCGGTGACTTCAATGTCATGGTTGGTTCTTCCTCAGACAATATCTTGCTCAATGGTACATTGACTGTTGAATAATTATTCTCGCAGATTTTTTATTCTCACACAGGATTTATTTCTCTCGCAGATTACGCTCTAAGTTTGCAGAAGATTGCGACATAGTCGTATAAACGAACGTTAAATAATCAAGGTAAAA
>CAKQXI010000148.1 GCA_934281565.1 uncultured Prevotella sp. | reverse complement strand
ACACACGGTTCTGTACGTTGACCGCAGCCATATCTGGGTCGGAACCCTGCTTGAAGTAAACGGTAATCTGAGCTAAACCAGAGTTAGACGCAGAAGAGGTCATATAGGTCATGTTCTCCACACCGTTGATACTCTCCTCCAAAGGAGCGATGACAGAGTTCAACACCGTCTGGGCATCAGCACCCTGATAGGTGGTAGACACCATGATGGTAGGCGGTGCAATGTTTGGATACTGCTCAATAGGCAGAGATACCAAACCGATGGTACCCAGCAAGACGAAGAAGATGGAAACCACCGTCGAAAGCACTGGGCGTTTTATAAAGTTTGTAAATGTCATATTGGTTTAATTAAGAATTAATAATTAATAATTAATAATTCATGCCCGCAGCATACATATCATTCATGGATGCCGTGATGCTTATTAATTATACATTATACATTATTAATTATATTACTTCTTGCCGCTCATGGTTGTTGCGAAGTCGTGAGCGTTGCCCTGGGTCTCAGCCAACTTAGCTGCCTCGGCAATCTTCTGGTTGTAACGCTCCACGGTGATAGGCTTGATTTGCATACCATCGGTCAACTTGGTGATACCTTTCACTACGATGCGGTCGCCAACGTGAAGACCAGAAGTTACGATGTAGTTCTTGCCATCGTCTTGTGGGTTCACCTTAATCTCGGTATATTTCACCTTGTTGTCCTTGGTTACGGCATATACGAAAATCTTGTCCTGTACCTGAGTACAAGCCTCTTGTGGGATAACGATAGCATTGTTGTCGTCATTAGGGATGACAATCTGACCAGCACCACCACTCTTTAACAACTTCTCAGGATTAGCGAAGTGTGCGATAAGAGAAACAGAACCAGTAGAAGCATCGATGACACCACTCATCTTGACAACTTTTCCTGAGTGATTATAGATAGTACCGTCTGCGAGTTGCAACTTAACGGCAGGGAATGCAGCGATAGCTGCCTGCATACTACCCTTGCTCTTGGTCATGTCAAGGATTTGAGTCTCAGGGAGAGAGAAGAATACTTCCATGGTGCTGATGTTAGAAACAGTAGTCAAAGCCTGACCAGAAGCACTGACCAAAGCACCCTCCTTGAAAGGAAGACTACCTACGACACCAGCAGATGGGCTTTTCACATTGCACCAAGCCAACTGCTCACGAGCTGAAGCCAAGGAAGCCTGAGCCTGAGCCACCTGAGCCTGTGCAGTAGCATAACTGTTGGCTGCCGTAGAAAGCTCATACTGACCAATGACATGGTTATCGAACAATTTCTTGTTGTTCTGGTAGGTTAACTTAGCTGTATTCAACTGAGCTTTAGCTGTATTGACTGCCGCAGCACACTGGCGAACTGCTGCCTGATAAGTCTCACTATCAATGGTGAACAGCACCTGACCTGCTGAAACGGTCTGACCCTCATGTACATAAACCTTGGTGATAAAACCAGATACCTTTGGGCGAACCTCTACATCCTGAATACCCTTGATAGTAGCAGGATATGTGGTCTGCAAAGCTGCATTAGAAGTACCGATGGTGCTAACTGCGAACTCATCGTCGCCGAAGTTAGGCAGACCACCTTTTTTGCTTCCACCACATGATGTCAAAGTTGCGATAGCTGCAAGAGCTGCAACAAACAAAACGTTTTTAATCTTCATACCTATTTTTATATTAATTATAATTATTATACTTTATAAAACAAAGAGGCTCTCTTGCCTCTCACCTAATCAAAACCACACAAGACTATGTCTTTATTTAGGAAACTCTAAGACTACTTTGAGTTTTGACGCTGCAAAATTACGAATATTATGGCAAACATATCACTCACCATCATAGTTTTTAACAAAAATTATTCTGTATTTAGAGTTTTCTATTAAAAGAAAGCCTAAATCAGCTTCATCTGCTTTGCTTTTTGCATCAAGAGCTGCATCAATGGCTCACGCTCATTAGGCACTTTGTTATCCAGCACAGCATCTTTTAAAGTTTGCTTCAACGTACCCACTTCCCTTGACGGTCCAAGATGGAACATTTCCATGATTTCATTGCCATCGATACAAGGTTGGAGAAGACGCTTGTAGTCACGTTCTTGCAAGTCCACCAACTTCTCACGGACAATACGGAAATTATCCAAGAAGCGTTTCTTACGCTGTTCGTTCTTGCTGGTAATGTCCGCCTCACACAGGGTCATCAAGTCGTTGATGTCATCCCCAGCATCATTCAGAAGTCGGCGAACAGCACTGTCCGTAACTTCCTCATCCGAGATGGCGATAGGACGCATATGAAGTTCCACCAACTTCTGCACATACTTCATCTTTGCATCCATGGGTTGCTTCATACGGCGGAACATTGCTGGCACCATCTTTGCACCAACCACATTATGACCATAGAAAGTCCACCCAGCGACAGGGTCCCAGCGCTTGCTTCTTGGCTTTCCTATGTCATGAAGCAACGCCGCCCATCGCAACCAGAGGTTGTCTGAATTGCGACAAACATTCTCCAGCACCTCCATCGTATGCTCATAGTTGTTCTTATGAGCACGACCATTGCGACTTTCCACCACATCCATCACACATAGCTCAGGCATGATGATGTTAAGCAAGCCCGTATCTTTCAAATAATAGAAACCACTGCTTGGATGCTTGGAAAGCATAATCTTGTTCATCTCGTCGGCAATGCGCTCACCACTGATAATCTTCAAGCGGTCGGCATTGCGAGCAAGCGCCTTGTAAGTCTCTGGCTCTATCTGGAAGTTGAGCTGAGTGGCAAAACGCACGCAGCGCATCATTCTCAAAGGGTCGTCGGAGAAAGTAATATCTGGGTCCAAAGGAGTAGCGACTATGCCATCCTCCAAATCATAGATACCATCAAATGGGTCGACAAGTTCGCCAAAGCGGTCGGCATTCAAGCAAACAGCCATGGCATTGATGGTAAAGTCACGCCGATTCTGGTCGTCTTCCAACGTACCGTCCTCCACATGAGGCTTACGAGAATTATGGCTATAACTCTCCTTGCGGGCACCGACAAACTCCACCTCGGTGTCCTGATATTTCACTTGTGCTGTGCCAAAATTACGGAATACCGAGATATGCGCTTTCTTGCCCAAGGTCTTTTTCAAAGCATCTGCCACCTGAATACCACTGCCCACCACGACAACATCAATATCATTGGAGGGGCGTTCCAAGAACAAGTCACGCACATATCCACCTACGACATAACATTCCAAATGCAGCGAATCAGCCGCCTCTGAAATCTTGTGGAATATGTCCTTATCGAGTAATTTTGCTAAATCTTCATTGGATAATCTTCTCATCTTTCTATTTTTGCGGGTGCAAAGTTACGGAAAAAAGAGGGAAAAACAAAATAAACACACTGTTTTTTGCCATTACGCCCCATATTCCAGACACACTTTCTCCGTATCAACTCCGTACCTTCTCCGTACCAACTCCGCACCAAGTTTACCTCCTCTCCGATAAAAGGCATCTTACTGCCAATTCATAAATTCTCGCTTGTGCTCGTCCACAAAACAAATAATAAACATATTTTTTTGGTTATTTCATAAGAAATGCGTAAATTTGCAGCGATTTTTAAACATATTATGGTGGATTTATCAAAAACAGAAAAGCAGTTCAAGGCTGTCATGGATGAATGCAGGACGCTGTTCCAAAAGAAGCTGCATGACTATGGGGCTTCATGGAGAATTCTGCGCCCCTCGTCCTTGACCGACCAGCTATATATCAAGGCAAAGCGCATCCGTTCTCTTGAGATAAAGAAAGAGTCACTTGTCGGCGAAGGCATCCGTCCTGAGTTCATCGCCCTCATCAACTATGGCATCGTTGGCATCATACAACTCCAGAAAAAGTTTGTCGATGAAGTGGACATCACGCCTGATGAAGCCATGTCGCTATATGACCAGCATGCCAAGGAAGCACTCTTGCTGATGCAGAAGAAAAACCATGACTACGACGAGGCATGGCGTTCCATGAGGGTCAGCAGCTATACTGACTTCATCCTCACCAAGATACAGCGTATCAAGGAAATAGAGGACATTCATGGGGAAACGCTCGTTTCCGAGGGCATCGATGCCAACTATATGGACATCATCAACTATGCCGTGTTTGGTGCCATCAAGCTCCAGGAACAAGACTCGGAAAGTCATGCTTAACATATAACTAAGGTATAAGAGAAGACACGATTGTGAACGTTGGCAATACGATAAAACAGAGTTGCATCAATCTTGGAAGATTGATCATGGCTATTACCTTCATATTCTCTGGATATGTCAAGGCAATAGACCCTCTTGGCACCCAATACAAGATTGCCGATTACTTACAAGCCTTGCACCTAAATGGCTTTTTCCCCGACTGGGCTACGCTCATCGTTTCCGTCGCACTCTCCACATTGGAACTTTCGATAGGTATCTTCCTCCTATTTGCCATTCGTAGGCGACAAGTCACCAAGATTTGCCTATTCGTGATGACAGTGATGACCCTCGTCACCATCTGGATTTTCATCAGCAATCCGGTAAAAGACTGCGGTTGCTTCGGCGATGCCATCAAGCTCACCAATGGACAGACATTGGGGAAGAACATCATTCTTCTTGCCATCGCCATCTTGTTATGGAGGACACCACTAAGGATGGTGAGGTTCATCTCCAAGTCCACGCAATGGATTGTCATCAACTATACCATCCTCTTTTCCGTCGCACTAAGTGCATGGAGCCTATGGGACTTGCCTGCATTCGATTTCCGTCCTTACCATATCGGTGCCAACATTGAGAAAGGCATGGAAATACCTGCAGGAGCCAAGCAACCTCAGTTCGAGACAACTTTCATCTTAGAAAAAGACGGACAGCAGAAAGAGTTCACACTCGACAATTACCCCGATTCCACATGGAAGTTCATTGACAGCAAGACCGTCCAGACGGAAGAAGGGTATATACCGCCAATCCATGACTTCTCCATAGAAGACAGGAAGACCGGGGAAGACAAGACACAAGAAGTCCTTGGGAACAAGGGATACACGTTCTTGTTAATATCACCGTCATTGGCAAAGGCGGACGACTCTAACTTTGGGGACATAGACCAGATATACGAATATGCCCAAGACCACGGATACGCCTTTCTATGCCTAACGGCAAGTGACGAAAAAGACATCAGAAAGTGGCAAGACATCACGGGTGCGGAATACCCATTCTACACGACTGATGCCACCACTTTAAAGACGATGATACGCAGCAACCCTGGGCTTATGCTCCTAAAAGGAGGCACCATCATACGGAAATGGAGTCACAACTCCCTGCCAACGGCACAGTTGCTGGCAGCACCATTGTCGAAAAGCGAGCTTGGCAAGATGCCAGCCGACAACATACCCAGCAAGATACTCAAGATTGTACTGTGGTTCATACTGCCACTCGTAATCCTCACTATCGCCGACCGCCTTTGGGCATGGTCCAACTGGATAAAAGAAAAAGAGAATTCTAATAAAATAATATCAACTTTTAAAAAGAAAAGAAAAATGAGAAAGAAAATTGTAGCAGGTAACTGGAAAATGAACATGAACCTGCAAGAC
>CAKQXI010000147.1 GCA_934281565.1 uncultured Prevotella sp. | reverse complement strand
AATTTGCACCCAAAAGAGGAAAAGTAAATTTATTATTACTACACAATCATTTTAACGAGAACATAAAGAATTATATTTTATGGCAACAACAATCATTCTATTGCAGCTGGCTATGGTGCTGGCTCTTATCTTCATTGGTGCCCGTATCGGAGGCATCGGATTAGGTATCTATGGTATGGTGGGCGTGTTCATACTCGTCTTTGGCTTCGGGATGAAGCCTGGCAACCTGCCGATAGATGTCATGCTTATCATTGTGTCGGTCATCACGGCAGCGTCGGCTTTGCAAGCGGCTGGTGGACTGGACTATCTGGTGGGACTTGCCGCTAAGTTCCTGCGCAAGCATCCAGAGAAGATAACTTATTATGGGCCACTTACCACTTGGTTGTTTTGCATCGTGGCAGGAACGGCACACACCAGTTACTCGCTTTTACCTATCATCTCAGAGATAGCGACTAATTCAAAGATACGTCCAGAACGCCCTTTGAGTGTGGCAACAGTCGCAGCATCCTTGGGTATCACAGGAAGTCCTGTGTCGGCAGCAACGGCAGCCATCATCAGTACCGACTTGTTGGGTGCGCAGGGCATAGAGTTGAAAGATGTGATGCTCATCTGTATCCCTGCTTCTATCATTGCGATATTGGTAGCGGCGTTTGTACAAAACCGTGTGGGCAAGGAACTGGAAGACGACCCTATTTATAAGGAACGTGTAGCCCAGGGCATCATCAACCCTGAGAAAGATAGCAAGCTCATCGATGAAATGATAAAGAACCCAAGTCCGAGGGCAAAATATGCAGTGCTGGCATTCCTGTTAGGTGTGTTCTTGGTAGTATTGTTTGGCAGTGTGCCATCTCTCCGCCCATCGTTCATGATAGATGGAGAGTTGCACCGTGTCAGTATGCCCGAGACGATAGAGATTGTCATGATGTCGGTAGCATCGCTTATCCTCATCGTAGGCAAGGCAAACGTGCATGATGCCGTGAAAGGCAATGTCTTTGCCGCAGGAATGAATGCGCTGGTGGCAATCTTTGGTATAGCATGGATGGGAGATACATTCTTCAATGGCAACATAGAGTTCTTCAAGGAGCACATTGCCTCTGTGGTGACCCAATATCCATTCCTCTTTGCCATCGCCCTTTTCTTCATGTCGATAATGCTCTTTTCTCAGGCTGCCGATGTTCGCACCCTCTATCCACTGGGCATAGGATTAGGTCTTCCTCCATTGTCGCTGATAGCAATGTTCCCTGCGGTGAACGGCTATTTCTTCTTGCCTAACTATCCTACGGAGGTGGCCGCCATCAACTTTGACCGTACTGGTACTACTCGCATTGGTAAGTTTGTGGTAAACCATTCGTTCCAACTGTCGGGTTTCATCACTACGTTGGTCTCAATAGGAGTAGGCTATCTGATTGTCACTTTTTGTTACTAAATAAATTCTATATCAAAACCTTAATAAATCGAAGAATTATGAACAGAAAAACCTTTTCATTGTTGGCACTCTTTCTCTTGGTAGTGTCCATTGCGGTAGCTAAGCCTAAAGTTCGTATCATCGCCACGGGCGGGACCATTGCAGGTGCAGGAGCTTCTGCTACAGGCTCGGCATATAGTGCAGGACAAGTAGGTGTGGATGCCCTGATAGCAGCCGTGCCCCAGATGCTGGACTTGGCGGATGTGAGTGGTGAGCAACTTGTCAATATCGGTTCGCAAGACATGAACGACCAAGTATGGTTGAAACTATCCAAGCGCATCAACCAGTTGCTGAACAATGAGGGCTATGATGGTGTCGTCGTTACCCATGGAACGGACACGATGGAGGAGACTGCTTATTTCCTCAACCTCACCGTCCATAGTGACAAGCCAGTAGTCTTGGTAGGAGCGATGCGCCCAAGTACAGGTATCAGTGCCGATGGACCTGCCAATCTCTATGCCAGTGTAGCAGCTGCAGCCAGTGCCAATTCCAAGGGGCGTGGTGTCATGTGCTGCATGAACAACAACTTGCTTGATGCCAAGGATGTCTACAAGGCTCATACAACGGATGTGGCTACGTTCCAAGGTGCCAACTATGGGAAAATAGGGTATGTTTATGATGGAGAGGCTATCTACAACCGCACGGTGGGAAACTTGCATACCACAAGGAGCGAGTTTAACGTAGACAACCTTACCGAACTTCCCAAGGTAGGTATCGTCTATGGTTATTCTAACTGCTCGCCACTTCCGATGCAGGCTTTTGTCGATGCCAATTTTGACGGTATCGTGTTGGCTGGCGTAGGTGACGGAAACTTCTATAAAGATGTGTTCGATGTGGCGTTGAAGGCTCGTGCAAAGGGCATCAACATTGTACGCTCAAGCCGTGTGCCAACAGGTCCCACTTGTCTCAATGGCGAGGTAGATGACTCTAAGTATCACTTCGTGGCTTCCTTGGCATTAAACCCACAGAAAGCACGTGTCCTCTTGATGTTGGCTTTGACGAAGACGCGCGACTGGCAGAAAATCCAGGAGTACTTCCAGAGGTACTAAGCCAAGATATTGTATAAGTAAAAGAATAGATCAGTAATTAAACTTTTGATGTATGAGAAAAAAGATGGTGTTTATTATTGCATCGTCCTTAGCATTTGCGCTGGGGGCGAATGCACAAGGCAGCAACATAGGAATGGGCGGTGGCGATGGTGATGTGGAATCGCTTGCCGAGCGTGTTGCTAAGTTGGAAAAGAAAAACGATGCGTTCAATCTCTATTTCAACTATGCTGCTTCTTTCCGAGCAGAACATAATGGATTGACGGATGACAGGACATCAAGGTTTGGCAACAAGCAACTGCGTATCGAAATCAAGGGCAACTTGACCGATAGGCTCTATTATCGTTTCCGCCATCGTTTGAACAGGGCTACTGATGCCAAGAGCGATAATTTCGCCAAGGCAACGGACATTATGATGGTGGGCTATCGGCTGACGGACAAGTGGAATGTACAGGGTGGAAAGATGTGCTTGATCTGGGGCGGATTTGAGTTTGACGAGAATCCGATACGCATCTACCAGTATTCCGACTTCGTGGACAACATGGATAGCTTCATGGCTGGTGCCATCGTGAGTTACAAGCCCACTCCCTCACATGAAATAGCCGTAGAAGTGAGCAATGCCAATAATGGCAAGCTGGTGGATGACTATGGCGAGGGAGCCAAGTCGTATGAGGGTAATGGAAACTATCGTGTCTTGGAACAGGCAAATCATCCATTGACTTGTGTGGTTAGCTGGAATGGTAGTCTCTTTGACAACAAGTTGCAAACTCGTTGGTCTTGGGGCATCCAGACACTGGCTAAGAAGAAATATAGTCGTATGCTGATATTGGGACAACAACTGAACTTGCCCAATCTGCAATGGTATCTTGACTATATGGGTGCCTATGAAGGGCTGGACCGTCTGAGGATAGCTACCTCCGAGCTTGGTGCAACCAAGTTGAAGGACAATTCTTATTTCAGCGATGTCATCTATCACAGTTTCATCACCAAGGCAAACTGGCAGTTTGCTCCCCAATGGAACTTGATGCTCAAGGCGATGTACGAGACGGTAAGCGTATCCAAGGTGGAAGAACTGAAGAACTATCGCAAGAGCTATGGTTATATGGCAAGCGTAGAATATTATCCTGTGAAGCACCAAGATTTCCGTGTGTCTCTGGCATACGTTGGGCGCAAGTTTGATTATAGCTCAAAATGTGGATTGAGGAGTTTTAACACCGACCGCATAGAGCTTGGTTTCATGTATCGTATTAAAATGTATTAATGTCGTTTGATAAATCAAGGAATGTCAGAAAAAAGCATTACCTTTGCAAAACAAGGCTATTAAGAATAAACAATCAATATACATTTAAAATTTAATATTATGGCAGAAGAAAAGAAGTTTAGAGTGGAGTCCGACTTATTGGGCGAGCTCAAGGTTCCAGCAGGAGCACTTTATGGTGTACAGACCCAGCGTGGTATCAACAATTATCATATATCTCGCAAGAAGATGCGTGATTATCCTGATTTCATCATCGCTATCGCATACGTTAAGTTGGCGGCAGTGCAAACCAACCATGCCCTTGGTGTCATCAACGATGAGATCGCTGGTGCTATCTCCAAGGCTTGCAATGAAATCATAGACGGCAAGTGGCATGAGAATTTCCCCATAGACATGATGCAAGGAGGTGCTGGTACCTCTGTTAATATGAATGCCAACGAGGTGATTGCCAACCGTGCTCTCGAGATCATGGGGCATGAGAAAGGCGACTATCAATATTGCTATCCCAACGACCATTGCAACTGCGGACAAAGTACCAATGATGTTTATCCTACTTCTATCCGCTTGGCTTTGATCCGTATGAATGCTCACTTGGTAGGTGCCTTGACAGGACTGATCAGTGCTTTCAGGTATAAGGCGGATGAATACGCCAATACAATCAAGATGGGACGTACCCAGTTGCAGGATGCAGTGCCTATGACCTTTGGACAAGAGTTTAATGCGTATGCCAACAACTTGGAGGAAGAAATCCTCAACTTGGAGCGTAATGTAAAACTCTTGCATGAAATCAATATGGGTGGTACGGCTATCGGTACAGGCTTGAATGCAGTTCCCGGTTTCGCTAAACTCTGTGCAGCCAACTTAAGCAAGCTGACAGGCGAGAACTTTGTCTCAGCATCTGACTTGGTGGAAGCTACTCCTGACACAGGTGCTTACGTTAGCTATTCTTCCGCATTGAAGCGTCTGGCTATCAAACTATCCAAGATATGCAACGACCTCCGCTTGATGGCATCTGGTCCTCGTTGTGGCTTGAATGAGATCAATCTACCTCCTAAGGCTCCTGGTTCTTCCATCATGCCGGGTAAGGTGAACCCTGTTATTCCAGAGGTAACCAACCAAGTATGCTTCAAGGTAATCGGCAATGATACCACCATCAGCTTTGCTGCCGAGGCAGGACAGTTGGAGTTGAACGTGATGGAACCAGTGATTACGGAAAGTTTGTTTGAGAGCTTGACATGGTTGAAGAATGCCATCGAGACTCTTACCGAGGAATGTATCTTGGATATTACCGTGAACAAGGAGCGTTGCTATGAGATGGTGAAGAATAGCATCGGCATCGTGACTGCTCTCAATCCTTATATCGGTTACAAGAACAGTACCAAGGTTGCCAAGGAAGCCTTGGACACCGACCGCTCTGTTTATGACATCGTATTGGAGAAAGCCCTGATGACCAAGGAGGAACTTGACAAGGCACTGGATCCACAGGAAATGTTACATTCACATAAGTTTACACTCAAGTAAGATATAAAAGTTTTAAGTGTGAAATAATCTGTTAATACCAATTCATTGTGTACGAGAAAGCCTGTAAGGTGAGTCTGCTTTTAGTGGATTTTGCTTTGCAGGCTTTATTTATTTCTATAAGCGAGAGGCGATATGCCAGCACGTTGCTTAAAGAAATTGCTCATGGCACTCTGGTCGCTGAAGTTCAGCGAGTCGGCGATTTCTCCCATCGTCATTTCTTGTTGTTTCAGCAAGTTGCATATTTCTTTATATATCAGGGAACTGACATGGTCGTTGACCGTAGAGC
>CAKQXI010000146.1 GCA_934281565.1 uncultured Prevotella sp. | reverse complement strand
GAGTTAGAACTTACAACGAAAGACTTATCATCCATATATTCATCGCTCAGTCCATAGTTGGTGTTCTGCCAACCTGTGCTGAGTGTAATTTTCTTGTTTACATCATATTCTACGCCAGCGTTCCATTCGATGGTACCACGTTTGAGTTTTTTATTTCGATTGTTGTAAGAAGTGGCATTTTTGTCATCGAACCAGTGGAAGCCCACGTTGATGCGAAGTGCATCGACTGGCTTATATCCAGCTCCTAATGTAAGCAATGCAGGAATGTCGCCAGCAATCTTCTCTCCATCTTTGTATTCACCGATAGCATTTTCGAGCTTGGCATCAAACTGTTGCTTCAATCCTGCCATGGCAGTTTGTACGTTTGGGTTGCCCAAGATAGTGTTGGCAACTTGCTCTGGCACACCACCTTTGATGTAGGCATTGCTAAGATTATCGGCAAGATTGCCAATGCTTGGAGCTTGGTTTACGGATTTGTTCTTCAAGCGTATACGTGTTTTGAACTCATATTTAGCAGAGAAATTCCACTTGCCAGTTTTGAAGTCAACACCCAGCATAGGGGTGAAACCTATACCACTCTGGTCACAACTTAACTCGATGTTGGCAGCATTAGCCTTGGTAGGATCGAGAACTTGGTAAAGAGGCATATTGCCAACCTTGATATCCTTTACATATCCATAATAGTTGCAGGATGCATATATGCCACGTACACCAGCATAGACACTGAAATCATTGTTTATTTTGTAAGCGGCACCTAATGATAATCCATAATAATATTGACGACCATGCATATAACTATTATAGCTATACTTGCCTTCTTTGCCAAACTTGTCGCTGGCGGTGAATACGGCAGGTACGCCATAGGCAGAAGCCACTTGGTCCACAACACTTGCTAATTGGCAAGCGCCCATAGCAGTCTCTGCGACAATTTTCTCAAAAGAGCCCAAACCATCGTCGAAAGTACATTTACCACCGCCTCCAGTGAGCGCAAAGTTAGCTTGGAGAGACCATTTTCCTTTGTTGTAAGCATACTGGAAAGAAGGGATGACAGGAGCAAAAGCCTTGCCCTTGAACTCACGAGGAGTTGTAGGATCATTTACATTGTTGGTGAACAACTGGTAGTCGTTCTTGATAGTACGACTTTGGAAAGCCAATTGCCAGTTGATGGAAAGGTGATGACCTTCGCTCATGAAAGCTACACCTGCAGGATTGTAATACACACCGTCAATACCGATGGAAGCCTCACGGCTCATCATTCTGTTGAACGCAACATGTTGATTGGTGTTAGTGAGCAATCCACCTGCCATAGCTGGGATTGCACATGCCATCACAATGGCAAAACTAACTAATTTTAGTTTCTTCATCTTAAATATTTTAAATAAAAACGTGCGCAAAGGTAAGAATAATGTTCTATTTCTCTACTTGATGTCCCACTTATTTAAAATATATTAACGTAAAAAGCCCAATTCTTTGCACAAAACGACAAAAATGTGCAGAGAATTGGACTTAGAATTACTCACTTTTCACTTTCATGTGAGGGTAAGAGATACGAGTGTGATAGATAGCCTTGAGACGTTCTATGAGTACCAGCTTGGCAAGGGCGATGTCCCTGAAGGTGATAGGGCATTCCTTGAAAAATCCTTCCGACACTTGGGCATCAATGAGTTTGTTTACAAGGTTGCTGATGCTCTCCTCGGTATATTCGCCTAATGAGCGGGAAGCTGCTTCAACGGTATCCGCCATCATCAAGATAGCTTGCTCACGAGTGAAAGGATTAGGACCCGGATACTGGAAAAGAGACTTGTCTACCTCCTCGTTAGGATGGTTGTTGCAATAGTTTATGTAGAAGAATTTTGTGATGCCCATACCATGATGGGTCACGATAAAGTCCTTTATGATATTAGGCAAGTTGAATTTCTCAGCCAGTTTTAATCCTTCGGGAACATGGCTGATGATGATCTGTGCGCTCTCCAGGTTAGTGAGCTGATTGTGTGGGTTCACGCCAGCCTGGTTTTCCGTGAAGAATACAGGATTGGTCATTTTGCCAATGTCATGATATAAAGCACCAGTACGTACCAGTAGGCTGTTTGCTCCGATGCGATTTGCTATTTCTGCGGCGAGGTTACCCACTGTGATGGAATGCTGGAATGTGCCAGGAGCAATCTCGCTCAGGTTTCTCAGTAAGCCCTTATTGGTATTCGACAACTCAAAGAGCGTAACGTTGGAGATAAAGCCAAACAATTTCTCAATCAAGTACATCAACGGATAAGCCAAGAGCAGGAAGATTCCATTGATGGCAAAATAAATGTACATGTTGTTGTCAATGTTGAGCACTTGGTTGTCTTGCATTAATTGCAAGGCAAAATATACAAATCCACTTGACAGAGTGACCAGCAGAGCAGTGATGAATATCTGCGAGCGTTTGGAAAGTTCACGAAGCGAGTAGATGGCGACAAGTCCAGATACCAGTTGCACGATGATGAACTCATATTGGTATTTTACAGCTGCCGCACAGATAAGTATCATTGTAACGTGTGAGATGAAGGCTGTCCTTGAATCCATGAATACACGTACAAAGATAGGTGCCATGGCAAATGGAATGATGTAAACGCTGAAGAAATTGTGATCCATGACCAGCGACACAAGGATAGGGAACAGCGTAATCATCGCATAGAGCATGGTGATGCTCCGGGGCTTGTCGAAATAGTCCTTGCGGAAGAGTGATAGGTAAGTGGTGAACATCATGACGAGGATAAACACGAAAAGTGCTTGTCCGATGATGGTCGTCGTAATCTCGTCTTCGGTTGAGCTCCTGCGTTTCATTTCTTTTTCAAAGGAGTTGAGCACCCGATAAGTGTATTCGTTGATAATCTCACCTCTGTCAATGATCTTCTGTCCGCTCATCACCATGCCACTGGCAAGTGGAATGCCACTGAGCAAGTCATTTTTCTCAGCCTCGCTTCGGTCTTTGTCATAAATTATGTTTGCCTCAATGTAATTATTCAGGTTGCATCTGGAGAGTATCTGGCGTTGGCTGGCTATCTTATCATTCATGAACAGGTGCTCGTATGCGGCGATAGTGGAGAAGAAACTTCCCACGGGCGTGCTCCTTACATTCTTTCCACTGATGATGCGTATCATGCTGGTGGAGTCTCTGAAGATGCTGTTATATTCAGGAGTATTGATGACTCCAGTCTGGTAAATCCCATGCAGTTCTTGAGCGATGATGGACACATATTCCTTTGGAAGACTGGGGATGCCTTGCTTGAAATCTCTCAAGAACTTGTCCACCTGCCGTACTTCGACATTGGGATTGATGCTGTAATATGGTTCAAACTGGCGAAGCAATGAATCTTGCTCACGTTTGATAGCTTCGTCGGTCTTGTAGATGGGGAAGTCGAACTGTGCGATGATGGACCCATACATCCAAGGCTTGCCCACATCATATCTGAACTGTCTACCCTCGTTTCTTGGCAAGAACCAAACGATGATGGCGACGGTTACTAATATCAAGACGGTTTTGGTTACAAAATTGCGCCAATAGTTCTCCTCTGGATTGTTGAATATGCTCATTTTTATACAATAATTCAATTTACAGTGCGAAAATACGAAAAAAATCGACTATAATAGCAAAAAAAACTGTAAATTTGCAGAAAAATTTAAAATAAGCTATAAAATAAGACATGGCAGACAGAAAAGTAAGGGTGCGTTTTGCGCCCAGCCCTACGGGTGCTTTGCACATTGGCGGAGTTCGTACCGCGCTGTATAATTATTTGTTTGCTCGCCAGCATGGAGGCGAGCTTGTGTTCAGAATCGAGGATACCGACTCCCATCGCTTTGTGCCAGGAGCAGAGGAATATATCCTTGAGTCGTTCAAGTGGCTCGGCATCAAGTTTGACGAGGGTGTCAGCTTTGGTGGTGAGCATGGTCCTTATCGCCAGAGTGAACGCAGAGACATCTATAAGAAATATGTACAGCAACTTCTGGACGATGGCAAGGCTTACATTGCTTTCGACACTCCAGAGGAGCTGGAGGCTAAGCGAAATGAGGTTCAGAACTTTCAGTATGATGCACATACTCGTATGCAGATGCGCAATTCCTTGACTCTCCCTAAGGAAGAAGTGGAGCAATTGATTGCTGATGGAAAGCAATACACCGTGCGTTTCAAAATAGATCCAGGGCAGGAAATCCACGTCAATGACATGATTCGTGGTGATGTGAAGGTGATGAGCGACATCCTTGATGACAAGGTGCTGTATAAGAGTGCAGATGAATTGCCTACTTATCATTTGGCAAACATCGTGGACGACCATTTGATGGAGATTACCCACGTCATTCGTGGTGAGGAATGGTTGCCAAGTGCCCCATTGCACGTATTGTTATACAGAGCATTCGGTTGGGAAGACACGATGCCTCGTTTCGCCCATCTCCCATTGTTGTTGAAACCAGAGGGTAAAGGTAAGCTGAGCAAACGTGACGGTGATCGCCTGGGCTTCCCTGTGTTCCCATTGGAATGGCATGACCCTAAGACAGGAGAGGTGTCATCGGGCTATCGTGAGAGTGGTTATTTCCCAGAGGCTGTCATTAATTTCTTGGCACTTCTTGGCTGGAACCCTGGTACGGAGCAAGAGATATTCTCGCTTAGTGAGTTGGCGGAGGCATTTGATATTTCTCGTTGCTCAAAGGCTGGTGCCAAGTTTGATTATAAGAAAGGTATTTGGTTCAATCATGAGTATATCCTTAAGAAAAGCGACGACGAGATAGCCAACCTTTTTGCTCCTATCGTGGCAAACAATGGAGTGGAGGAAAGCATGGACCGCATAAGGCAGGTTGTCCACATGATGAAAGACCGTGTGAATTTCGTGTATGAGCTGTGGCCTTTGTGCTCGTTCTTCTTTATTCCTCCTACGGAGTATGATGCCAAGACGGTAAAGAAGCGTTGGAAAGAGTATTCAGCCCAGCAGATGACAGAACTTGCCGAGGTATTGGAGGGCATTGATGACTTCTCCATTGAGGGACAAGAGCCTGTTGTCATGAAGTGGGTCGAGGACAAGGAATATAAGTTGGGCGATGTGATGAATGCTTTCCGCCTTACATTGGTGGGCGAGGGCAAAGGACCGGGTATGTTTGACATCTCCGCTTTCCTTGGCAAGACCGAGACATTGAAGCGCCTTCGCAAGGCGATCGAGATTCTTGGATAAGAGTTAGTTAACAGTTGATAGTTTATAGTTAAAAGTTTATAGTTTATAGAACAAACTATCAAGACGAATACTAAGCCCTATAAACTATAAACTTTTAACTATAAACTATAAGCTATAAACTATAAACTTTTAACTATAAACTATAGATGTGATGATATATAATATAGTCATGCATTTCTGCTTGTTGGGTATATGGATTGCCAGCTTTTTCAACAAGAAGGTGCGTACCATGTGGCGTGGCGAGCAGAATGTTTTCGAGGTGCTTATCAAACATATAAACCCCACGGTGAGGTATATTTGGTTTCATGCAGCATCCCTGGGTGAGTTTGAGCAAGGAAGACCCTTGATAGAGCGTATTCGCAAGACTTATCCAGGATATAAGATTCTCCTTACTTTCTTC
>CAKQXI010000145.1 GCA_934281565.1 uncultured Prevotella sp. | reverse complement strand
TATTTAAAATGTTTATTATATTTATCGCTGCAAAGGTACACTTTTATTTTGGATAATCCAAAATAATTAAGAATTAATAATTAAGAATTAAGAATTTGTTTGCTCCGTACCAAGTCCGTATCAAGTCCGTACCATCTCCGTACCAACTCCGTACCTGCTCCGTATCAAGTTTACCCCCTCTCCGTACTTGCTCCGATAAATGGCGAATAATTAATTAAGCTCCGAATGCTCTGCAAAATACTTCCAAAGTGGAGCTGCCATTAGACTTTGCCAGATTTCACCCTTTCTCAACATATCAAGAACTTCCTCACGAGTGAAAAGTCTCACATCTATATCTTCACCTTTATCAAGATGTTGGACACCTTGCTGCTCTACATCCGTCGCCAAAAAGCAATGGGTGATATTGGTATGAGTACTTGGGTTGGCAGATATTTCCATCCATCTCTGCCATGTACCACCACCAAAACCAGTTTCCTCCATCAGTTCTCGTTTGGCTGCCTCCATCGGTTCTTCCCCTTTCTCAATCACTCCTGCACAGATTTCGTTCACCGTCTTGCCAATCGCATAACGATATTGGCGAACAAAAACGAACTTGCCATCCTTTGTGATGGCAATCGTATTCACCCAATCGGGGTATTCGAGCACATAATATTCATCTATCACCACCCCTGTTGGCAATTCCACCTTATCAACACGAGCTGTCAACCACGGACGCTTGATGATATACTTTTGTGCAAGCGTCTTCCATTTCATATCTTTATCTACCATATATCTCATGAAAAAACAATCCCCTCCATAACTCCATTTATAAATATAAAAAGGGTTATGAAAGGGATTTAACATTATAAACAGTTGTCTTAATATTAATATTCGCCCCAAGCCTTGATGTCGATGTCCTCAAGCTTGGTGGTGCAGAATGCATAGATGAATGCACTTGCCAAGCGACTATTGGTAATCAATGGCACGTTGAGGTCGATAGCTGCACGACGAATCTTGTAACCGTTGCTCAACTCAGAGCTGGTCAAGTTCTTAGGGATGTTCACTACCATGTCTATCTCGTGGT
Organism: uncultured Prevotella sp.; assembly: GCA_934281565.1. Taxonomy (GTDB): domain Bacteria; phylum Bacteroidota; class Bacteroidia; order Bacteroidales; family Bacteroidaceae; genus Prevotella. The sequence goes on along the minus strand of CAKQXI010000145.1, from coordinate 4,581 downwards.
TGTGGAGCATCTCCAATGCCTTAGGAGCATCAGCACCCTCTGCTTCCTCTGATGGCCAGAGTACACGGGTGTTCTCGATGCCATTCTCGGTCAAGAACTTGCTGGTACCAGCTGTGGCAAAGAGCTTGTAGCCATGCTCCACCAACATATGGGCAGCATCGAGCATATCTACTTTCTGCTTAGCAGAACCAGTAGAAAGAAGAATGTTCTTGGCAGGAATGCGCTGACCAACAGAGAGCATACTCTTTAAGAGTGCCTGAGATGTATCATCGCCCAAGCAACCTACCTCACCTGTTGAACTCATATCCACGCCCAATACAGGGTCGGCTTTCTGCAAACGGTTGAAGCTGAACTGAGAAGCCTTAATACCTACATAGTCGAGGTCAAAGAGGTTCTTGCTTGGCTTCTCCACTGGCAAACCGAGCATCACACGGGTAGCCAACTCAATAAGGTTGATCTTCAACACCTTGCTGACAAATGGGAATGAACGGCTGGCACGGAGGTTACACTCGATAACGAGAATATCATTGTCACGAGCCATAAACTGGATATTGAATGGTCCGTTGATATGCAACTCCTTGGCAATCTGACGACCTACTCGCTTCACACGGCGCACTGTCTCCACATATAACTTCTGAGGAGGGAACTGAATGGTAGCATCACCAGAGTGAACACCAGCAAACTCGATGTGCTCAGAGATAGCGTAGGCAATCACCTCACCATTCTTTGCCACAGCATCCATCTCAATCTCCTTGGCATGTTCGATAAACTTACTTACTACCACTGGGTGATCCTCACTCACGTTAGCGGCAAGCTGGAGGAACCGCTTCAACTCATCCTCGTTAGAGCATACATTCATCGCTGCACCAGAGAGCACGTAACTTGGACGAACCAATACAGGGAAGCCTACACGCTCGATAAACTTGTCGATGTCCTCCATAGAGGTCAAGGCACTCCATTCTGGCTGGTTGATATGGTTGTTGGTCAACATCTGAGAGAACTTAGCACGGTCCTCCGCGTTATCAATGTCCTTAGCCTTGGTACCGAGGATAGGCACGTTCTGTGCATCGAGCTTCATAGCCAAGTTGTTTGGTATCTGACCACCAGTAGATACGATGACACCATGAGGCTGCTCCAAATCGATAATGTCCATCACACGCTCGAAAGTCAACTCGTCGAAGTAGAGACGGTCACACATATCATAATCAGTAGATACAGTCTCAGGGTTATAGTTGATCATCACTGAGCGCCAACCCTCCTTGCGGATGGTATTCAATGCCTGAACACCACACCAGTCGAACTCCACGGAAGAACCGATGCGATAAGCACCAGAACCGAGTACGATGATAGAGCGATGGTCGTTCTCGAAGTTGATGTCACTTTTCACACCAGCGTATGTTACATAAAGGTAATTGGTCTGAGCAGGATACTCAGCAGCCAAGGTATCAATCTGCTTAACGACAGGGAGGATGCCATAGTTCTTGCGGAGGCTACGGATGACAAGCGAAGCCTTGTGCATATTGCCCAACTCCTGCTCCAAACCTACGGCACGAGCAACCTGGAAATCGGTGAAACCATATACCTTAGCACTGTGAAGCAACTCCTTGTCGAGGGTATTGACATTGCACTTCTTCATCGCTTCATCAATGTCGATGATGTGCTTCAATTTCTCCAAGAACCACTTGTCTATCTTGGTCAAATCGTGAATCTGGTCAACGGTATAGCCCTTGTGCATAGCCTTAGAGATAACGAATACACGCTTATCCGTAGGCTCTCTCAAGGCAGCATCAATATCGTCAATCTCCAACTCCTTGTTCTCCACAAATCCGTGCATACCTTGACCTATCATGCGAAGACCTTTCTGAATAGCCTCCTCGAAGTTACGACCAATAGCCATCACCTCGCCGACAGACTTCATGGAAGAACCCAACTCCTTGTCTACGCCACGGAACTTGCTCAAGTCCCAACGTGGAATCTTACATACCACGTAATCAAGGGCTGGCTCGAAGAATGCCGATGTGGTCTTGGTAACAGAGTTCTTCAACTCGAACAAGCCATAACCCATACCGAGCTTGGCAGCAACGAAAGCCAAAGGATAACCTGTAGCCTTAGAAGCCAAGGCTGAAGAACGGCTCAAACGAGCGTTCACCTCGATGACACGATAGTCCTCTGACTTAGGGTCGAAAGCATACTGTACGTTACACTCACCCACGATACCGATGTGACGGATAATCTTGATGGCAAGGGCACGGAGCTTATGATACTCTGAGTTGCTCAATGTCTGGGATGGAGCGATGACGATACTCTCACCTGTATGGATACCCAGTGGGTCGAAGTTCTCCATGTTACATACGGTGATACAGTTGTCGTAACGGTCACGTACTACTTCGTATTCTATCTCTTTCCAACCTTTCAAACTTTTCTCTACCAATACCTGTGGAGAGAATGAGAATGCCTTTTCAGCGAGTTTATTGAGTTCTTCCTCATTGTCGGCGAAGCCAGAGCCAAGTCCACCGAGTGCATAGGCAGCACGGATGATAACAGGATAACCAAGTTCTGCTGCTGCCTTACGAGTCTGCTCAATGTTCTCACAAGCCTCACTCTTGATGGTCTTTACATCAATCTCATCGAGTTTCTCAACAAAGAGCTCACGGTCCTCTGTATCCATAATCGCCTGGACTGGAGTACCCAATACCTTGACGTTATATTTCTCCAAGATGCCCTGGCGATAGAGTTCTACACCACAGTTGAGGGCAGTCTGACCACCGAAACTCAAAAGAATTCCGTCTGGCTTCTCTTTCTGGATAACTCGCTCTACGAAGTAAGGCTGCACTGGCAAGAAATAAATCTGGTCGGCTACACCTTCTGATGTCTGTACGGTAGCGATATTAGGGTTGATGAGCACAGTCTCGACACCTTCCTCACGCAATGCCTTCAATGCTTGCGAACCAGAGTAGTCGAACTCACCAGCCTCACCAATTTTCAAGGCTCCAGAACCTAAGAGGAGCACTTTCTTTATATTTTCGTCTTTCATTATTAATTTCTTTGAAATTTGAACTTTGAAATTTGAACTTTATGAATAGCAAAGAAATCTATTGAATTGCCTTTCACTTCGTCCGGCGAACTCTGTTTCTTCACTCTTCGTTCTTCACTCTTCACTTATTTCAGGCTCTCCACGAACTTGTCGAACATGAACTCTGTATCTACAGGACCAGAACAAGCCTCAGGGTGGAACTGGCTTGAGAACCAAGGGTTGGTCTTATGACGGATACCCTCGTTGGAACCATCGTTCATGTTGACGAAAAGTTCCTCCCAATCGCTGCCGAGTGTCTTGGCATCCACTGCATAACCGTGGTTCTGGGAAGTGATGTAGCAGTTGTTGGTGCCTACCATGCGAACAGGCTGATTGTGAGAACGGTGACCGTACTTCAACTTGTAGATAGTGGCACCTGCCGCCTTAGAGAGCAATTGGTTACCCATACAGATACCACAGATAGGCTTGCGGCTCTGGCTAATCTGCTTACGAATGATGTTGACGGCATCCTCACACATATCTGGGTCACCAGGACCATTCGCCAAGAACAAGCCATCGAAGTCCATATCTGTGTAATCGTAGTTCCAAGGCACACGGATTACCTCTACACCTCTATTAATCAAGCAACGGATGATGTTAGCTTTCACACCACAGTCTACGAGCACCACTTTCTTGCCTGCGCCCTCATTGTAGCGAATAATCTCCTTGCAGCTTACTTGGTCTACGAAGTTCACACCCTCGTAGTTAGCCTCAGGGATATTGTCTGGCTCATCATCAAAGATAATCTTACCCATCATCACACCATGCTCACGAAGCACCTTAGTAAGCTCACGAGTATCAATGCCAGTAATTCCTGGCACTTTCTCACGCTTCAACCAGTCGGCAAGGCTCTCCACAGCATTCCAATGGCTGTACTGCTCGCTATAATCATTCACAATGATAGCAGAAGCATAAATCTTGTCGCTCTCCATGAATGTAGGCAAACCATTCTCCTCAAAGGTAAATGGTGGAACACCATAGTTGCCTACGAGTGGAAAGGTAAGTGTCATCAACTGACCGGCATACGAAGGGTCGGTCAAACTCTCTGGATATCCCATCATGGCTGTGTTGAACACAACCTCGCCCGCAACAGGGGCATCATATCCAAAAGACTTACCATGGAACTTGGTTCCATCGCTTAATACTAAGGTTATTTTTTTCATATCTGACATAATTTCTTTTATTTCTAATGTTGAGTGTTTAACATTAATTCTTATGATAAACTTTCTCGATGTAGTTTACAAACGATTGGTTGCAAAGTTTAGTTCCACCAGGTGTTGGGTAATGACCAGTAAAGTACCAGTCGCCCTTGTGGTTTGGTATCGCCTCTCGCAAGCCCTCGATGCTCTGGAACACAAGTTGGATAGGTGTCTCCATGCCTTCGGGACGAAGCATTTCCACAATCTTCTCATTGATTTCCTCTGTCGTGAAAGGTTTATAGATGGCACGCACTGGGTTCACCTGCTCCTCCTTTGGTTTCTCCAACTCTGCCTTACAAGCCTCATAAG
>CAKQXI010000144.1 GCA_934281565.1 uncultured Prevotella sp. | reverse complement strand
CCATTACGGTTCTTACGGATGCTGATGCTCATCGCAAGAAAGTCCAACCTTGTATTCGTTGCGGCAAGTGCGTAGAGGCTTGTCCAATGGGATTGGAACCATACTTGCTCGCTACTTTGAGTGTGATGAAAGATTATGAACGCTTGGAGGCAGAGGATGTTACCTCTTGCATATCTTGTGGTTCATGTCAGTTTACTTGTCCTTCTCATCGTCCTATCTTAGATAATATCCTTGCTGGCAAGGGTGCCGTGATGGGAATCATCAAGGCTCGCAATGCCAAGAAATAATTTTTAATAATCAAAAATGAGTAAATTAATAGTTTCATTATCGCCACATGCTCACGGCAGAGAAACGGTGGAAAAGAATATGTATGGTGTGATTATTGCTCTCGTACCAGCTATCCTTGCCTCTTTGTATTTCTTCGGTTTGGGCTCGGCAGTTGTGCTGCTTGTCTCTGTGGCTGCCTGTGTTTTTTTAGAGTGGGCAATATCTAAATATATCCTCAAGGTGGAACCTTGTATCACCGATGGTTCAGCTATCGTCACAGGTCTTTTGCTCGGCATGAATTTACCGAGTAACTTACCGCTTTGGATTATCATCATTGGTGCTTTGTTTGCCATCGGGGTAGGCAAGATGACATTTGGTGGCTTGGGCAACAATCCTTTTAATCCTGCGTTGGTAGGTCGTTGTTTCTTGCTTGTCAGTTTCCCTGCGCAGATGACCTCATGGCCTGTGGCTGGTCAGTTGTTCAGCTATACTGATGCAACGACAGGTGCCACCCCTTTGGCTATTATGAAGACGGCGATTAAGATAGGGGATAGTAGTCTCTTAAACCAGTTGCCTGATTCTTTGAGCCTTCTTTTCGGTACATCGGGCGAAACTTTTGGTGCTGGTGCGACAGGTGAGGTTTGTGCCCTTGCTCTTTTGTTAGGTCTGGCATATATGCTTTGGAAGAAAGTCATAACTTGGCATATTCCTGTAAGCATCATTGCTACCATATTTGTATTTAGTGGCTTGCTGCACTTGGCTATTCCTATTTATGCCAATCCTCTTGCCGTTCTGTTAAGTGGTGGTTTGATGCTTGGTGCTATTTTTATGGCTACTGATTATGTTACTTCTCCAATGACTCACAAGGGGCAGATAATCTATGGTGTGTGCATTGGTCTCTTAACCATTGTCTTTCGTAACTGGGGCAGCTATCCTGAAGGAATGTCGTTTTCCATTCTTATCATGAATGCTTTCACACCTCTCATTAACATATATGTTAAACCAAAACGCTTCGGTGAGAAGCCTGTAAAGAGATAAGGAGGAACCGAGATATGCAGAAATTAGAATCATCATTGAAGAATATGGTCCTTGTGCTTGTTGGTGTAGCATTTGTTGTGGGTACTGTTCTTGCGTATGTCAATCATATCACCTCAGGACCTATTGCAGAAAAGGCAGAGAAGTCCTTGGCTGCTGGTATTAAGAGTGTGATGGGTTCCGACAACTTACAGGTAGCTGACCCAGAAGAAGTCTGTCAAACCATTGATGGTAAACAAGTTCAATTTACTATCCATAGATGTTCGGATAGGGGAGGTAAGGAACTTGGTGCTGCCGTAGAGAGCACTACTGGAGGCTTTGGTGGCGACTTGAAAGTGCTTGTAGGTTTTGATACCGAGGGTAAGATATTAGGCTATACTATTCTTCAAGCATCAGAAACCCCGGGACTTGGTGCTAAGGCTTCCACATGGTTCCAGAAAGATGGAAAGGGTAGTGTGATAGGCAAGAGTCCTAAGGATGGTGACCTTCATGTAAGCAAGGACGACAAAAATGGTAATGCAGTGGATGCTATCACTGCCAGTACCATCACCAGTCGTGCATTCCTCAAAGCGATTAACCAGGCATACGGTGCTTACACCCAAAATGGTGCGGATGCACAAAGCGGTGCCTCTAAAGTAAAGAAAGGATAGAACTGTATGAGTAATATGAAAATTTTGATGAACGGACTCATCAAGGAGAACCCGACCTTTGTGTTGTTGCTTGGTATGTGTCCTACCTTGGCTACTACAACCAGTGCCATTAACGGTCTCTCTATGGGATTGGCTACGATGGCAGTATTGGTTTGTACCAATTTTGTGATTTCTTGTATCAAGAAGATAACCCCAGATATGGTTCGCATCCCTGTGTTCATCGTTGTGATTGCAGCTTTTGTAACGATATTACAGATGTTCATGAGTGCTTATGCTCCTGATAGCATCAATCAGGCACTTGGCATCTATATCCCGTTGATTGTGGTAAACTGTATCATATTGGGGCGTGCCGAGAGCTTTGCCGCTAAGAACTCTCCCGTTGCCAGTTTGGTAGATGGGGTAGGTTGTGGATTGGGCTTTACCTTGGCACTAACATCATTAGGTTGTGTACGTGAGTTGCTTGGAGCAGGAAGTCTCTTTGGAATGGCTTTGTTACCAGAGACTACCAACATCTTGGTGTTTATCTTGCCTCCCGGTGCATTCCTCACATTGGGTTACATCATTGCGATATTTAATAAAGTTAGAAGATAGAGAAGTTATGGAATATTTATTGATATTTATCTCTGCGATATTCGTCAACAATATTGTTTTGTCGCAGTTCCTCGGTATTTGTCCATTCCTCGGTGTATCAAAGAAGATAGATACAGCCATTGGTATGGGTGGTGCCATTGCCTTTGTTCTGACCTTGGCAACTATCATCACATGGCTTGTGCAGAAGTATGTGCTTGAACCATTTGGGTTGCAATATCTCCAAACCCTGTCGTTTATCCTTGTGATAGCAGCGTTGGTCCAGTTGGTAGAGATTATCTTGAAGAAAGTATCCCCAGCACTTTATCAGGCATTAGGCATCTTCCTCCCATTGATTACGACCAACTGTGCTGTACTCGGTGTTGCAATCTTGGTTATCCAGAAAGATTTCAATCTTTTGGAGAGTGTAGTCTATGCGTTTTCGACAGCTTTAGGCTTTGCTTTAGCTTTGATAGTCTTTGCAGGTATTCGTGAGCAACAGTCTTTGGTTCGTATTCCCAAAGGTATGCAAGGTATGGCTATTGTGCTTGTGACAGCCTCTTTGCTCAGCCTTGCTTTCATGGGCTTTTCTGGAGTAGATAGCGGTCTCAAGGCTTTGTTCGGATTGGAATAAAGGTTTGTTCTCTTTTCATGTGATATGGGTGTATAACTTTTGTTTAATCCTATTCGGAATTTACTGTAAATTTACAGTAAATTCCGAATGGGATGTTCTTTTGTAGTGAATATTTTTTATTTCTAATAATATCATTTGTTTCTGTTATTTATTTGACTTTCAGAGTGTGTTCTGCTAATAAATGTTATATTGTTAGCTTTGTCTCATCAAAAAGATGGTTCTATTCGGAATTTATTGTAAATTTGCAGTAAATTCGGAATAGAAGATTATGACAACATATGTAAATAGACAAGTTTATCTGCAAAAGTTAATCAATCGGCGAGACAATGGTGAGGTAAAAATCATTACAGGTACTCGTCGATGTGGAAAGTCATGGCTTCTGAAAAAGGTTTATCATGATTATTTGGTGAGCCAAGGCGTACCAAAGGAAAATATCATCTCGGTATCGTTTGATGTGGATGAGGACATAACTGGCGAAGACTTGACAGACCCTATGGTGCTGAAACGCTATCTTTATTCCAAGATAATCAGTGAGGATGAAAGCTATTATATTTTCCTTGATGAGATTCAGATGGTAGAAGGATTCGAGCGTATTGTCAATGGTTTGAATGCTCACGATAATGTAGATGTATATATTACGGGCAGTAACTCTAAGTTTCTTTCAAGTGACATCAATACCATCTTTCGTGGTCGTGGTGATGAGGTGAGAGTATATCCTTTCTCTTTCAAGGAGTTTTGTACAGACAGAACAGAAACTATCAATGACCTGTGGAAGGAGTATTATACATATGGTGGTATGCCTGCGCTCCGTAATCATCCTACTCCTGAGCAAAAAGTCAGCTATCTTCAAAGATTATGGCAAAAGACTTATCTTGATGATGTGGTGGAACGCAATGGTATCAAGAACCGTTTGGCATTGGAATGCTTGGTAGATTCTTTATGCTCGTCAATTGGTTCTCTTACCAATCCGAGCAAAATACGTAATACCTTGGAGAGCGTGCAGCATGTAAAGCTCGACCCTGATACCGTTTCTTCCTATATGCAATGTTTGGAGAATGCCTTCTTGTTGGAGGGTGCTCGCCGCTATAATGTGAAAGGGCGAAAGTATTACGAAAGTATCAAGAAATACTATGTGGTGGATGTAGGCTTGCGCAATGCCCGACTGAATTTCCGTCAACAAGAGCTTACCCATATCATGGAGAATGTCATCTATAATGAGTTACGTATTCGTGGATATGTGGTGGATGTTGGTGTGGTGGAGAGCCGTGTAATGAGAGATGGTAAGAGTACCTATCAGCAGTATGAGATAGACTTTATAGCTACGAATGGTCTCCGTAAGTATTATATCCAGTCTGCTTACGCCTTGCCTACAGAAGAAAAGAGAGAGCAAGAACTTGCCTCACTAAAGAAGATAGATGATTCTTTCCGAAAGATTATCATCATGGGGGATGACATTGCCACCTATATGGATGAGAATGGCTATGTCTTCATGGGACTGTTCCAATTTCTGAAGAATGAGGATGTGATGGAGTAGTGAATCCGTATTGTAGAAATAACGGTTGCTATTTATGGCAGATCTAATGTAATTCTAAATAAGTAAAGCAAAACTTATTAATTAAAGAAATATTTGGAGACAACGATATAAAAATGTATCTTTGCCAAATTGATTAAATTATGAAGCAAAATGGAAATTAAAGTAGAAAATAATCAGATATATTCCCCGATTAGAAGTAAGTGGCTTGTTTTGAAACCAGAAGAAGAAGTTCGCCAACGATATGTTTGTCGTTTGGTGGACAGCTATGGCTATAGTGTTACTCAAATGGGAGAAGAAGTACAGGTCACAAATTCTCTACGTGGACAAGGAGCTGCAAGAGCTGATATTGTCATTTGGCGTTCGGAAGAAGATAAGCGAAATAATAAGAAAGCCCTTGTCGTTGTAGAGTGCAAGGCGGAAAACGTAACGATTCGTCAAGCCGATTATTATCAAGGTTATAACTATGCTTCATGGTCTGGAGCAAAATTCTTTGTGACAACAAACTTGAAAGAAACTCGTATCTTCAAGGTTGTTGAGGATGCTATGCCTAAGAAATTAGAGGAAATAGCTGATTTTCCATCAGCAGATATTGCTAATGATGAAAAGAAAGTCAAAGCAATGTTGTTGCAGACAAAGGCATTTACTCGTGATGAGTTCTCTCGATTGCTGTTTAAGTGCCATAATATTATACGTAATAATGACAAGCTTTCTCCAGAGGCGGCTTTTGATGAGATAAGTAAGATTCTGTTCATCAAAATTCGCTATGAAAGAACAAATTCTGGAACACAAATCTTTTCGCATGATGCTTTTATTAAGCTCAAAAAGGCATATAATGACATGAAGTCTAAAGATGCCCCCGAATTTTATCAATTCTTGTTTGATAAAACTAAGGAAGATTTTGCAAAAGATCATCTTTTTGACGACAATGAAACCATAAAAATCCGAGAGAATAGTTTTGAACAAATTG
>CAKQXI010000143.1 GCA_934281565.1 uncultured Prevotella sp. | reverse complement strand
TAGGGAGCTTCAGCTTGTCCTGCAATTCTTTCATCAAACGAGTTTGTTTCTGCTCTGGATTGAGCTTCTCCGCTTGCTTTAGACGGTCGAACTTATATTGTTTGCCATTCATCTCAGATAAGTCCAATAAGTGCTTCTTGTCGCCTCTTTGAGGTACAAAGAATGTGGCATCCTTGAGCTTCCATTCCATTTCAAAGGGCACGATGATTTCTTTTGCCGTGGAGTGGAAACGCTCTCTGATTTCTGGAATGGCAGTGATAAGCAGTTCTTCATCACTCTCATCCAACTTACGTTTGTATTCGTATGTGAACGATTGGTTGATAGTACCGTTCTTGACATGTATATAATTAATGTATGCGTTCTTGTTGCTGTCGTCGTTTACGATGGTGAACACATCTACATCGGTGATAGTATGGCTGACGACCTCACTTTTCGCCTCAAATTCGTCAAGTAAGAGATATTTGCGCTTATATTCCTCTGCAATCTCAAATCTCAGCAATTCGGCGTTCTTCATCATGAGATTATAGAGATATTTGCTGACCTCTCGTGTATTACCTTTAAGGATTTCACGAGCTTGGCGCATATTCTCTTGATATTCCTCGTAGCTTTGCTTGTTGATGCAAGGAGCACCACAATTACGGATGTGATATTCGAGGCATGGCTTGTACTTGCCCTCGGCGATACCTTGCTTGGTGATAGGGAAGCGACAAGTACGAGGCTTGTATAGCTTTTTGATGACTTCCAAGACGGCATACATACTGCCGATGTGAGGATAAGGCCCAAAGAACGTGCCTATCTTCTTGTTGATGTTCCTTGTCTTGAAAATACGAGGAAAATACTCGTTGGTAACGCAAATGCTGGGATAAGTCTTGCCATCCTTTAGCAAAACGTTGTATTTGGGGTTGTATTTCTTGATAAGGCTGTTTTCCAGAAGCAACGCATCTTCTTCGGTGTTCACCACGGTGTAAGAGATGTCATAAATCTTGGAAACGAGCACCTTGGTCTTGAAACGGTCCACTTCCTTATGAAAATAGGAAGAAACACGGCGTTTCAAGTTCTTTGCCTTGCCCACATATATAATAATGTGGTTCTCGTCATAATATTGATAGCTTCCGGGCTTCTCAGGCATACTGAGTACAATATTCTTCAATCTGGCAATTCTTTCCTCGTTTTCTTTCTTGGTCATCTTTAAATCTCCTTTATATAAAGGGGTTACAAGCGTTGCTGTTTCACGTGAAACGGCAACGCCATGTTACTTATAGTTGCATGAGGGTAGAGACTTCTACATCCTCATCGAAGATCTTGCGACCCTCAAAGTTCTCGTTTACCAACTCAATGATGAAGTTAGCATACACTTTCTTTGGATGGAATTTCTTAACCAAGTCGCAGGCTGCTTTCATGGTTCCGCCTGTTGCGAGCAAGTCGTCGTGGAGTAGCACTACATCATTCTCGTTGATGGCGTCTTTATGGATTTCAATGGTGTCGATACCATATTCCTTGGCATAACTTTCTTGTACAGTTTTGCAAGGAAGTTTACCGGGTTTGCGACAGAGAACGACACCGGCACCAAGGCGAATGGCGAGGGCGGAAGACATCACGAAACCACGAGATTCGATGCCTACAATCTTTGTAATTCCCTTGTCTTTGTACAATTCATACATCTCGTCATTAATCTCTTTTAATGCTGCTGGATTTTTGAAAAGGGTGGTGACATCACGGAAGTTCACACCCTTGATAGGCCAATCTGGAATGCAACGCAGATTGTCCAATAATAACTTGTTGTTCATAATAGCTTTACTTTTATTTTATATGATTTCTTTGTTTATTCATGTCGCTTGTACGTACTTCTTTCTTGCGAATGTTCCACTGTCGTTAAAGTGAAACTTTAGCTCGAAAAACATTGATGTAACGAGAGCTAACAGGTTTAAAATCAACGCTTTAATATTTTGTCTGTTTCACGTGAAACATACAAGCTTGTATGCTTGTTTTGGGAAACAAGGCGTTGAAACGCTATCTTCCAAGGAGTATAAGCATGACATTGATGTCGCTTGGTGAGACCCCCGGAATACGGCTTGCCTGTGCCAGTGTCTCTGGGTCGATATTCTCAAGTTTCTGTCGTCCCTCCGTGGAAATCTCGTGAAGCTCGGAATAGTTGAAGCGACCTTTGATTTTGATGTTCTCAAGACGGTGCATCTTGTCGGCAACCATTCGCTCTCGGTCGATGTAACCCTTGTACTTCATTTTTATCTCGGCAGCTTCCGCTATTTCCTCCTTGCGGTTGATTGGCTTGTTGAGGACTTCTTTTAAGTCGGGAATAATCTCTGACAAATTTTGAAGGTTCAAGTGAGGGCGAGCTACTAAGTCGATGAGCTTGCAACCTGCTCGGAGTGGAGTAGTGCCTAATGCTTCGAGCTTCGGATTTATCTCGTCTTTCTTGATAGGGTAGTTTGTACAGAACTCAATGATTTTATCGATTTGCTCTTTCTTCTGCATCCACCAGTCATAACGGTCACGTTTCGCAATACCCAACTTGTATGCTTTCTCTGTGAGTCGGGCATCGGCATCATCTTGTCGGAGCAAGATACGATACTCCGCTCTGGAAGTGAACATACGGTAAGGTTCATCCACTCCCTTTGTGGTGAGGTCGTCGATGAGAACGCCGATATAAGACTCGTCCCTTTGCATTTCAAAAGGTTCGCCACCGCCACAATGAAGTGCTGCGTTTATTCCAGCGACCGTACCTTGTCCGCCTGCTTCCTCATATCCCGTGGTTCCGTTCACTTGTCCTGCGAAGAACAGCCCCTTGATAATCTTCGACTCCAACGAGTGCTTGAGTTGGGTAGGGTCGAAGTAATCGTATTCGATGGCATAGCCCGGACGGTAGATCTTGGCATCCCTCAAGGCAGGTATCTCATGGAGTGCTTTCAGTTGGATGTCCATAGGCATACTGGAAGAAAAACCGTTCAGGTACATCTCGTTGGTATCTTCGCCTTCAGGTTCCAGGAAAAGAGGATGCTGGTCTTTGTCGGGGAAAGTGACGAGCTTGGTTTCTATACTGGGACAGTAACGAGGACCCGTACTTTGGATTTGACCATTATATAAAGGTGAGTCGGCAAGCCCGCTTCTCAATATCTCGTGTACTTTATTATTAGTATAGCAAGTCCAGCAAGGCAATTGTTTCAGGACACGGTGGTTGCCCATGTAGGAGAACTGGTGGAAGTTCGTATCGCCTGGCTGTTCTTCCATATCCTCGAAATGCACGCTGCGCTTGTCGATACGAACAGGTGTTCCCGTCTTCATCCTTGCGGAAGTGATGCCCCATCGGGTGATGCTTTCCGTGAAGTGATGAACTGCTGGCTCGGCGCATCTACCGCCCTCAACCATCTTCCTGCCAACGTGCATCAAGCCGTTAAGGAATGTACCAGCGGTGATGATGACGCTCTTGGCATGGAACTCGGCACCCCAGATGGTGCGCACGCCAATCGCTTCTCCGTTCTCAACAAGAAGCTCGTCGGCTTGGTCTTGCCAAATGTCAAGGTTGTCGGTATGGTCGAGTATGGTACGCCATTCCCAGATGAACTTCTCACGGTCACACTGGGCACGGGGACTCCATACGGCAGGACCTTTGCCAATGTTCAACATACGGAATTGGATGGCAGTCTTGTCGGTCACGATACCCATCTGCCCACCCAAGGCATCAATCTCACGAACAATCTGTCCCTTGGCGATACCGCCCACGGCAGGGTTGCAGCTCATCTGCCCAATCTTGTTCATGTCCATCGTTATCAAGCAAGTCTTGGCACCCATGTTGGCGGAGGCAGTGGCAGCCTCGCATCCAGCATGACCGCCGCCGATAACGAGCACGTCATACTTAAAATTCATAATCTATACTTTTTCTAATTTTCGGCAAAAGTAAGAATTTTAATTGAAATTTTAGCAAAAACCCTTTGAGAAATCATGAATTTATATTAATTTTGCAGCAAAGTAACGAGTAGATACCTACAAATAGGTATTGCAGGTTGTGATAACTTGTGCCTTGTTTCGCTCTAACCTGTAAAGGAAATAAAATTAGTTTCAAACAGTTAAATATTTAAAAATCAATCATTTATGTGGTTAATCAATTCATCTATTGGTAGAAAAGTCGTAATGTCCGTAACTGGTCTTGCGCTGATTCTATTCTTGACATTCCACTGCTGCATGAATGTTGCTGCGCTTTTCTCTGGAAAGGCTTACAACATGATTTGCGAGTTGTTGGGTGCTAACTGGTACGCCGTAGCTGCAACCTTAGGTTTGGCTGCTTTGGCAGTAATTCACATCGTTTACGCTTTCATCCTGACAGCACAGAACCGTCGTGCTCGTGGCAACCAGCGTTACGAGGTTACAGCTAAGCCAGAGAAAGTAGAGTGGGCAAGTCAGAATATGTTGGTACTCGGTATCATCATCGTTCTTGGTTTGTTGCTCCACTTGTTCAACTTCTGGTTCAACATGATGTTCGCCGAGTTGACAGGCATGACAGTAGCTCACAACCCAGCAGATGGTTTCGCTTTCATCCAAGACACTTTCGCTAACCCAGTCTATGTAGTCCTTTACATTATTTGGTTGGTGGCTCTTTGGTTCCATCTCACACATGGTTTCTGGAGCGCACTTCAGACAATGGGTTGGAGTGGCAAGGTTTGGTTCTGCCGTTGGAAAGTCATCGGTATGGTTTACACAACCATCTTGGTTGCTCTTTTCATCATTGTCGTATTGGCATTCGCTTTCGGTTGCGCACCATCATTGTGCTGCTGCGCAGCTTAATCAATGTAATCATTTAAGTATTAAAAAAAGATTATGGCTAAAACATTAAATTCAAGAATACCTGAAGGACCAGTTGCTGAGAAGTGGACCAACTATAAGGCTCACCAGCGTTTGGTTAACCCAAAGAATAAGTTAAAGCTCGACATCATCGTTGTAGGTACAGGTTTGGCAGGTGCTTCTGCAGCCGCTTCCCTTGGCGAGATGGGCTTCAATATCCTGAACTTCTGCATCCAGGACTCTCCACGTCGTGCTCACTCCATCGCAGCACAGGGTGGTATCAATGCAGCTAAGAACTACCAGAACGATGGCGACTCTGTTTATCGTCTTTTCTATGATACTGTAAAGGGTGGTGACTACCGTGCTCGTGAGGCTAACGTATATCGTTTGGCTGAGGTGAGCAACGACATCATCGACCAGTGTGTGGCTCAGGGCGTTCCTTTCGCTCGTGAGTATGGTGGTATGTTGGCTAACCGTTCTTTCGGTGGTGCACAGGTATCTCGTACATTCTATGCTAAGGGTCAGACAGGTCAGCAGCTCCTCCTCGGTGCATATTCTTCATTGAGCCGTCAGGTAGAAGCAGGCAAGGTTAAGCTCTACACTCGTTATGAGATGGAGGATGTAGTCATCGTTGATGGTCACGCTCGTGGTATCATTGCCAAGAACTTGATCACTGGTGAGTTGGAGCGTTTCTCTGCCAATGCCGTAGTAATCGCTACTGGTGGTTATGGCAACGCATACTTCCTCTCTACAAACGCTATGGGGTGTAACTGTACAGCAGCCGTTCAGTGTTACCGCAAGGGTGCTGACTTCGCTAACCCGTCATACGTACAAATTCACCCAACTTGTATCCCTGTTCACGGTACAAACCAGAGTAAGTTGACTTTGATGTCAGAGTCACTCCGTAACGATGGTCGTATCT
>CAKQXI010000142.1 GCA_934281565.1 uncultured Prevotella sp. | reverse complement strand
GGCTGACAAACGTTTGAATTCTTTTGCATATACTGATAGTGTGATTGGCAATTTGTTACGGGAGTATAGCAAGTTACCTCAGTGGAAGAACACGCTCGTTGTCCTTGTACCCGACCATGTTGGTTCTTATAAAGATGATTTGGACTATTTTGAGAGAAGTAGATACCAGATACCTCTTATCTTGACAGGTGGAGCTGTGACACGACCATTGAAAGTCAATATCATAGGTTCCCAACAAGACATCGCCGCAACCTTGTTGGCACAGTTAGGCATCTCCCATCATGAGTTCTTGTACAGCAAGAATATGATGAGCGACGAAACGCCTAAGTTCGCTTTCTTTACCGTACCAGATGCCTTTGGAGTTGTATCCGAGGAGAACTCACTTATCTATGACAACAAGACTAATCGCGCCGTTTATGACAAAGGCTCGGAACTCGGTTATAATATGAAAAGAGGTCAAGCTTACCTCCAGAAACTATTTGATGACATAAACAACAAATGATGATAGAATATATCCATTACTTAGAACAAGTAGACACAAGCATATTCTTGTTTTTCAATGGCTTACATAATAGTTTCTGGGATAGTTTCATGCTCTTGTATAGTGGTCGTTTCATTTGGGTTCCCTTGTATGTCAGCTTTTTGTATGTCATGTTCAAGAACTATTCGTGGAAAAGTTGCTTGGCTTGCTTGTTGGTTATCACTTTGCTGGTTACATTGTGCGACCAAACTGCTTCAGGACTTCTGAAGCCCATGGTAGGAAGATTTCGTCCAAGCAACTTGGATAGTCCTATCGCTCCTTTGGTACATATCGTAGACAACTACCGAGGTGGAAAATATGGTTTCCCTTCATCCCATTCGGCTAACTCTTGGGGCATGACATTCTTTGCGATGTATTTGGTAAGGAACAAAAAGCTTACGTCTTTCCTTATCTCTTGGGCAGTGGTCATGACTTATACTCGCATCTACCTTGGAGTCCATTATCCAGGTGATTTATTGGTAGGTATCCTCATAGGATTTATCATGGCTACCATCTGCTATTATGGATTTGAGTATTTTGGTAAGAAATATGCTGATAGTTTCAAGTCAGATGACAGTCGGACGATAAAGTTCTCGTCCATTCCATTCATAGTAGGAATAGGAACTGTAATGGTCTTGCTTCTCATCAGCGTGATTCATCTAATTTAAGTAATAACAATAACTAAAAGTATTGAGACTATGAAGAAAGTTACAATTTTAGCATTTGCTATGGGATTGTTGGCAATCACTGCCTGCAATAACAAGAAAGAGGCAAAACAGGCTGCTACTCCAACAGAGCAGACCGTAGTGACAGACTCTGCTTTCCAGAAGTCGGCTGCTGGTGACTATAAGAGTCTTGACGGTAGCAAGGTCATCACCATCAACAGTGATTTCACCGTAGTAACCAAGAATTATGGCAAGGATTACTATAAGTGGGAGCTTATCGCAAAGCCACAGGATAGTGTCGCAAACATCATCCTTGACAGGAAAGGTCTTGATTCTGATGTACAAGAGCAAGCTCTCCTTGATGCTGCCGCAGGCAAACTTGTCATCAAGAACGAGACTTTTAGGAAAGCAAACTAAAAGATAAGCTTTATATACTATTGAGATAGGAGGAAAACAAAGTAGTTTTCTTCCTACTCTTTACATTACTTCTTCCATTCTTCTTGCAACAATCCTGCCAAAAAAACAGAGAAAAACAAGAAAATATAAGAATACTTTAGATAAAACCTTGATATTTTAATATAATGCCTATCTTTATATTCCTACTTACTCCCAATACCCTTTATCTGAAATAATTTGATGATTATTTCCGTACTTGCAATTTAATTTGTATCTTTGCACCACAATAATAAAAAATCATCAAAATATGGCTATTAATGAAGAAAACAAAAGCGAGGAGAAGAAAAGCATCTCTTTCGTTGAACAGTTTGTAGAGGAAGACCTCAAGGAGGGCAAGAATGGTGGACGTATCCAGACTCGTTTCCCCCCAGAGCCTAACGGATACTTACATATTGGCCACGCAAAGGCCATCTGCATGGACTTTGGTGTCGCCGATAAATATAATGGCGTTTGCAACTTGCGTTTCGATGATACCAACCCAAGCAAGGAAAACAATGAATACGTAGAGAACATCTTGCAAGATATTCAGTGGCTGGGCTTCAAGTGGGGCAATATCTACTATGCATCCGATTATTTCGAGAAGCTGTGGAACTTTGCTGTCTGGATGATTAAGAAAGGCATGGCTTACATCGATGAGCAGACTGCCGAGGAAATCGCAGCACAGAAAGGTACTCCTACTACCCCGGGTACTCCAAGCCCATACCGTGACCGTCCTATCGAGGAAAACCTTCAACTTTTCGAGAAGATGAATACTCCTGAGGCTGTCGAGGGAAGTATGGTTCTGCGTGCAAAGTTGGATATGGCTAATTCCAATATGCACTTCCGTGATCCTATCATGTATCGTATCATACAGACTCCCCACCACCGTACAGGCACTAAGTGGCATTGCTACCCTATGTATGACTTCGCCCATGGTCAGAGCGACTACTTCGAGGGTGTGACCCACTCTATCTGTACCTTGGAGTTTGTTCCTCACCGTCCTTTGTACGATAAGTTTGTTGACTTCTTGAAAGAAATGGATGGTACTGCCGACAACTTGGCAGACAATCGTCCACGCCAGATTGAGTTCAACCGCCTTAACTTGACCTATACGGTCATGAGCAAGCGCAAGTTGCACTCTCTTGTTGATGAGCACTTGGTTAATGGTTGGGATGATCCTCGTATGCCTACACTCTGTGGAATGCGCCGTCGTGGTTATTCTCCAGAAAGCATCCGTATGTTCATCGATAGCATTGGCTATACCAAGTTTGATGCCCTTAATGACATGGCTTTGTTGGAAGCCTCCGTGCGTGAGGACCTTAACAAGAAGGCTTGCCGTGTAAGTGCTGTGCTCGACCCTGTTAAGTTGGTCATTACTAACTACCCAGAGAACCAGAGCGAGGAGATGGAAGCTATCAACAATCCAGAGAACGAGGCTGATGGTTCGCATACCATTACGTTCAGCAAGAACTTGTGGATAGAGCGTGCTGACTTTATGGAAGATGCTCCTAAGAAGTTCTTCCGCATGACTCCTGGCAAGGAAGTTCGTCTAAAGAATGCTTATATCGTCAAGTGTACTGGTTGCACCAAGGATGCCGAGGGTAATATCATCGAAATCCAAGCAGAGTACGACCCTACCAGCAAGAGTGGTATGGAGGGAGCTAACCGTAAGGTAAAGGGTACGCTCCACTGGGTTTCTGCCGACCATTGTGTTAAGGCGGAGGTTCGTGAATATGACCGTCTCTTTAATGTGGAGAACCCATCTGCCGATGAGCGTGACTTCCGTGAGTTGCTCAATCCTGAGAGCTTGCACGTATATACCAACTGCTATGTTGAGGAATATGCAGCAAACAGGAAACCGGGCGAGTACTTGCAGTTCCAACGTATCGGTTACTTCATGGCTGACCTCGACTCTACTGCCGAGAAACCTGTCTTTAACAAGACTGTCGGCTTAAAGGATACTTGGGCAAAGCAGAACAAGTAATGTCAAACCACAATAGACTTTTTGAATATGGGAATTATATCAAGCCTATTAAGTAACCTGAATTACTTCACGATATTCATTCTGATGCTGCTGGAGAGCACAGTCATTCCAGTTCCGTCAGAGTTGGTTGTCTCACCTGCCGCTTATCATGCAGCAGGTGGCAACTTGAATATGTGGCTGGTAATTCTCTTTGCCACCTTGGGTGCTGACGCTGGTGCGAGCATCAACTACTTGGCAGGCTATTACTTAGGTCGCCCTATCATTTATCGTTTTGCCAACAGCAAGTGGGGACGTCTTTGTCTCTTGAATCAAGCCAAGGTAGAGAAAAGCGAAAAGTATTTCTATGATCATGGTATGGTAGCGACCATCACTGGTCGTCTTATCCCGGGAATACGTCACTTGATTTCTATCCCTGCAGGTTTGGCAAAAATGAAGTATTGGCAATTCTTGCTCTACACGACAATCGGTGCAGGAGCATGGAATTGCATCTTGGCATTGCTCGGTCATTATCTTCATAGCTTTGTGCCAGAGGCTCAACTCGAAGACAAGATTATGGAATACGGTGAGTATATTAAGGTCGTAATCATGGTTGCAGTAGTATTGGTACTACTCTATTTTATGATAAAGTGGTTAGTAAACCGCCAAAAGAGGGTTCATTCTATGAAGTAAATAAACTTTTTTACTATAGTAGAAAATATGTACGACTATAGTGAAACAATTGTCCGACTCCAGTGAAACAAATGTTTCACTGGAGTCGGACAAACTTTTATAATATATTCTTATACCCTATCTATTATAGTTCTTACACTCTAATAACTATAATCATGACACCTTAACAATTATAGTTATATCACCTTAATAACTATAGTTATAACACCCTAACGAATATAGTTATGACACCTAATGAAAGTACTTCCATGGAGGTAAAGAACAACTATCATCAGGGTGTAAGGATACACTGTCTCTTAGTTAGTGCCAGAGAATAGTTTGATACGCTGTTCCTCTGTCAGCTTACAGATTAACAAGGTACCGTCTTCCTCAGCAACAATATATCCCTCCAAGCCTTGGATAACCACTTGCTTCTCATGCAAGGTATGCACAATGTTATTCTTAGACTCTATCATCTGTATGTTATTGCCAATCAAGGCATTGCCATACAAATCCTTTCTTGACTGTACAAGCAAACTACCCCATGTACCTAAGTCACTCCATCCAAAGTCGGCAGGGAAGACAAAGATTTCCTCCGCTTTCTCCATGATGGCATAGTCGATGGATATATTCTCACACTCTGGATAGCGCAAGTCTATCTCACTTTGCTCCTTAGCTGTGCCATAGATGCTGCGCATATTCTCAAAAATCTTAGCCAAGCCTGGCTGGTAGACACGGAAAGCATTGACGATAGTCGCAGCACTCATGATAAAGATGCCTGCATTCCAGAAGAAGTTCTTGTCTTGTAGATATTTCTGGGCAGTCTCCAAGTCTGGTTTCTCCTTGAACTGGTCTACACGATAAATCTCCTTGTTGCGTGCCGATGGAGTACGCAAGTCACCTTGGATATAGCCATAGCCAGTCTCAGGACGAGTAGGCTTCATGCCCAAGGTGACAATACTGTCAGTCTCGCCAGTAAACTTCAATGCCGAAATAATCACTCTCCTGAACTCATTGGCATTTGTGACAATGTGATCCGATGGTGTTACAACAATATTCGCCTTGGGGTCTTTCTCCTTGATGCGCCAGCTAATGTAGGCGATACATGGAGCTGTATTCCTGCGGCATGGTTCCTGCAAGATGTTGCTTTCCGGGATTTCAGGCAACTGTTCATGAACCAAGCTGGCATAGTTTTTGTTTGTGACAACCCAGACGTTCTCGGTGTCGCAAATTCCCTCAAAACGGTCAAAAGTAAGCTGGAGCAAAGAGCGTCCTGTACCCAATACATCAATAAACTGCTTGGGTTTGTCAACGGTACTCATGGGCCAGAATCTGCTTCCGACTCCGCCAGCCATTATTACTAAGTGATTATTTTTATGAGCCATATTTCTTCTTGTAATGTGTATATTTGGCAAAGTTAATAAAAAAATCGAAAACAAGCAAAAAAAGGATGGAAAAAATCCATCCTTATCTTTAATTAGGTT
>CAKQXI010000141.1 GCA_934281565.1 uncultured Prevotella sp. | reverse complement strand
CAGTTGCCTCGTGTTCACGCTCATTTGTTCAAGAACATTCCTTCCCAAGCAGGACTTGGTGGCGGTTCTTCCGATGCAGCTTTCATGATAAGGCTTTTGGACGAGCGTTTTCGCCTAAATATTGGCAATCCTGAGATGGAAAGATATGCAGCGAAACTTGGTGCTGATTGCGCTTTCTTCATCACGGCAGAGCCTTCGTATGCCGAAGGCATCGGAGATGAATTGATGCCTGTGGATGGTCCTGAGGGAAATCTAAATGGCTATTATTTAGTGATTGTCAAGCCTGATGTAGCTGTAAGCACACGTGATGCTTATCGCGCCATCACGCCCAAGAAACCTAAGAAATGTTGCCGTGACATTGTTCGCCAGCCTATTGACACATGGAAAGACGAACTTGTCAATGATTTTGAGGCACCTATTTTTGCGCAACATCCTATATTGTCGGATATTAAGCAAAAACTATATGACATGGGAGCTGTATATGCCGCTATGAGTGGAAGCGGAAGTGCCCTATTCGGAATTTTCAGAAAGGAGCCACAAGGCACTGAACAGATTTTCAAGGGTATGTTTAACAAAGTTATTAAACTGTAAATCAATGATTTACATTAAAATATCAAAGAAAAGATGAATGAGGAAACACATCAAAAATTGATGAAGATAAAGCGTTCTTTTCGCTTAGTAATGAATGGTCCTACCTCACAATCTATGCGCGAAATGGGCATGGAATACAAGTTGAATTGGGGAGTACCTTTCATTGAGCTTAAGAAAATGGCTGAAGAATATGGCAAAGACTATGAGTTAGCGATAGAGTTATGGAAAGAAGACATCCGTGAATGTAAAATTCTTGCCACGCTTATCATGCCTGCAGAGAAAATGTTACCTGAGATAACGGATATTTGGATGGAGCAAGTATCGAGTCAGGAAATGGCAGAGATGTTGGCTTTCAATCTTTTACAAGATGTAGACTATGCACCCGTATTAGCTTACCAATGGATGGCTTCCGATAAGCCTCTTTATCTCATTGCAGGATTTCAGATACTCTCCCGTCTCTTTACCAAGGGACAAGAGCCTAACGAGCGAGGTATCAATGAGTTTCTTGATCAGGCTCGCGTTTTGCTACAAGGTGAGCACGTAGGTGTTAAGCATGCTGTTGCCAACTGTGTCCTTAGGTTTGCCGACTTGGGTGAAGATTATGAGAATATCGCAAGAAAAGCACTCCAAGGTGTTTTTGAGCTATAAGCCTACTTTAAATGAGCCATAAGATATTTGTGGATTAGCAAATTAAGAGTCGTAAGCCCTTTCCTTTGCGTCTTGTAAAGATATACTTGCCAGATAAAGAGAAAAGGCTTACGACTAAATATTTTCAAAGAAAGAACTTATTATATTCATTCTCAAAATTAGGCGTAAAGACACCTTTGCCCATATTGTCCAAGATTTCTTGCTTTGTCCAAAATCGCCCACCATCAAGTTCTTCCTTGCTCGGCTCCACTACTCCATCGTAGACACAACGATGCACATAAACCAACTCCTTTTCTCTTTTGCTTTCAAAGACATAATGCCCCATGGAAATAGGAGTAAAGTCAGTTATTCCAAGCTCTTCCCTCACCTCACGATGCAAGGCTTGCTCCACACTTTCGCCCAAATCAACGTGTCCTCCGCAAGCTGTATCCCATTTATCTGGTTGAATATCCTTCCATTCAGGACGATGTTGCAAGAATAAATCACCTTGGCTATTAAAGAGATGAAGATGAACCACAGGATGCAACACCTTGCAACCATCATGGGCGTGCCCACGACTGATTGCCCCTAAGATATTGCCTTGTTCGTCCACTATTGGGAATTGTTCGTCTTTATTATCTACCATCGCTCCCCTACTTTATAATGTTGCATATTCCTCGGAATATCTCATCATCTGATGAACATAGCTTTCCGTATAGTCCAGAACAATATCCAAAACCTCTCCAGCTTGGTCATAGACAGGTTTCATCCAAGGGTTGATAAAGCCTTTGTAAGGCGCAAGATTTAGCTTCTTGTATCTTTCCAGCACCTCATGATGCAATTCAGGATTGATGTCAACAGCATATTTCTCCACCAGTTGTCGAGCAGCATCATAATCACCCTCGCTCTTGATGCGCTGTATCTCGGCAAGCAAATTGCCAAAAATATTCCGAAGAGCAGCATAGTCATTGACTTGCACGAACGTCTTTCCCTCGCGTTTTACGAGTTCCACAGCACCATCGCTATGCTCCAATACCCAGTAAGCTATCAATGCCCTATTGCGCATATGTGCTTCCTCAATCTTGTCACCCTCCTTGATACGGATAGTTTGAGTCATCAAGCCATTCATCAAGTAAGTGTAATATTGAGCCTTGTAAGCCTCTTCATCGGGCGTCAGCCCCAATTCTACCAGCTTATGGTCAGCCATGTAATAAAGCCCAAATAAATCAGCCCTTGCCTCCTCTATCGTGTTGCCGTAAGCCTTGAGAGCATCAGGGTCGACACCAGCGAGAAGTCGCCCACTTCCATGTCCAAGACATTCATGCAAATCGGTATGCAAATCATCAGTGATGTCATCATATTTATCTATCAATCGAATCGTATCCTCGTCGATAACAAATTCCTCACGGAAGCCATTTCCCTGAGCAGCTTTGTTGTATGCCTCAGTCAGATTGCCAATGGTGACACTCTTAGAGCCATGGATTTGCCTTATCCAGTTAGCATTAGGCAGATTGATGCCAATGGCAGAAGCAGGATATTCATCACCGCCAAGCATAGCTGCGCATATCACGTTTGCCGTAACGCCCTTTACCTCTGGCTTGCGAAAGCGTGGGTCTACAGGAGAATGGTCCTCAAACCATTGTGCGTTGTCGCTGATGGTCTTTGTGCGCTTCGTAGCTTCTACATCCTTGTACTCCACGATGCCCTCCCATGTGCCTTTCAAGCCTAAAGGGTCGCCATATACCTCAATGAATCCATTAACGAAGTCTATCAGTCCTTCTTGTTGCTCCACCCATGCGATGCTATATTGGTCAAAGTCCTTCAAATTGCCCGTATGGTAATATTTCAGCAAGAGGTCGATGACACGGCATTGTGCATCATTCTCGGCGTATTTCTGCTCCTTGCGAATCCAAGCAGCAATCTTCTTGATAGACTCGCCATACAAGCCCTCTTCCGTCCAAGGCAGTTCCACAAGCTCACCATTGCGCTTTATCAACTTAGAGTTCAGTCCATAGGAAGGAGGCGTCATATCCTCTGGATTTTTCATTTTCCCATAGAAACGCTCCACCTCGGCTTGGGTCACGCCCTCATAGAAATTGCAAGCAGACGTCTGTATCAAGTCTTCCCCATCCGTTTGGTTCACGCGCTTGGGAAGCACAGCAGGGTCAAAGATGACTGGCACCAACTTAGCAAGCAAATCCTCCTTGCTCTCCCCTTTCGTCAGGGGCAGGAGTTCCGTTGGCGTCTCTCCTATAATATCATAGAAAAAAGTCTCTGAGAAGCCCGGTGTAAACTTCTCGCATCCATAGTGATGATAGATGCCATTAGAGAACCACATTCTCTTAAGATAGACCTCAAGCTCCTTAAAGTCTTTGCTTTCACGATTGCCTTGATATGAGCGATATACAGCCTCCAAGGTTTTGCGGATAAGCATATTGTATTTGCCTTGCTGGTCGAAAGTGATGTCACGCCCCATCAAGGTAGCCTTTGCCAAACAAAAGATGTATGATTTCTGCTTAAGTGAAAGGCTCTCAAAGCCTTTGAGTCGATAGCGCAACATCTGCAAGTCGGCAAAACGCTCATCAGAATAGTTAAATGACTGATTGTCTACTTCTTCCATTTTTATGACTTATTTTTTAGACTTGTTTTTCTTTTTAGTGGCATCCCGGCATTCAGGATGTTGTTCGAGAAACTCCATTTTGTAATCACGTGGAGTACAGTTCTTCAGCTTGTAGAAAGCAGCGTAGAAGCTCTGTCGGTTGGCGAAGCCCACCATGTCGGCAACCTCTTCCATCGTCAAGTCAAGGTATCGCTTGTCTACGAGGATGGACATGGCTTCCTCGATGCGGTAGCTATTAACTAAGGTGGCGTAATTGACGTGGAATTTCACGTTGATAACGGCAGATATATATCGGCTATTAGTGCCCAAGTCCACAGCCAGTTTCTTGGCAGAATAATCCTTGTCACGATACTTTTTCTGTATCAGCAAGAGCTGTAATATTTTGCTTTGCAGTTCATCCATGACGACCGGGCTTATATTCGTGCGATAAGCGGCAGTGTGCTCTTTCTTTTCGGTTATATTATACTTTGCCATTTTCTTTAGAATTAAATAAGTTGATGCAAAAATACTATTTTTTTTTGAAATAATCAAGTAAAATGACAACTTTTTTCTGGAAAAATGCTTACCTTTGCAAAAAACATGAGATTAATGCAAATAAATGAGATTCTAAGAGACTATTTCGGATATGATTCTTTTCGCCCAAACCAAGAAGCCATCATCCAAGAGGTGATGAATGGCAACGATTGTCTTGTATTGATGCCTACTGGCGGTGGTAAGAGCTTGTGTTACCAAATCCCAGCGTTGGCATTGCCGGGCACAGCTGTCGTTGTATCTCCCCTTATCAGTTTGATGCACGATCAAGTCGAGGCACTCAAGGCGAATGGCATTCCTGCCGAGGCTCTCAACAGTGGCAACGATAGCATAGACGAATTGCTGATAAGGCGCAAATGTATGTCGGGCGACCTTAAAATTATATATGTCTCCCCAGAGAAATTGATTAGCGAGATACCTTATTTGTTTAGCAACATCAAGATTTCGCTCTTCGCCATCGACGAGGCGCATTGCATCAGCCAATGGGGGCATGATTTCCGCCCAGAGTATTCCCAGATGGGTATGTTGCACGAGAAATTCAGTGGCGTACCTGTGATGGCACTTACCGCTACTGCCGACAAGATTACGCGCCAAGACATCATACGACAGCTCAATCTTTCGGGCAAGACTTTCGTTAGCAGTTTCGACCGTCCAAACCTTAGTTTGGAGGTGAGGCGTGACAGCAAGAAAGCGGAGAAGATGAGCTTTATCCATCGCTTTATACAGTCGCATTCCGACGAAGCTGGCATCATCTATTGCCTTTCAAGGAAAACAACGGAGATGGTGACCGAGGAATTGCGCAAACATGGCATTGATGCAGCTACCTATCATGCAGGATTGTCGTACACGGAAAGGGCTTCTGTGCAGGAACGTTTCAAGATGGACCAAGTGCAGGTAGTATGCGCTACCATTGCCTTTGGAATGGGCATCGACAAGAGCAACGTTAGGTGGGTTATCCATTATAATATGCCTAAGAGCATCGAGAGCTTCTATCAAGAGATTGGGCGTGCAGGGCGAGATGGAGCTCCTGCCGAAACCGTATTATTCTATTCGATGGCAGACGTGATACAGTTGAGGAAGTTTGCCGAAGACAGCGGACAGCGCGAGGTAAACATGGAGAAACTTCGTCGTATGCAGGAATATGCCGAGTCGAGGGTATGCCGTCGTCGTATCTTGCTTAACTACTTTGGAGAAACTTCCGCTCATGATTGTGGGCATTGCGATGTCTGCGCCCATCCACCTAAGACATTCGACGGTACCATCTTGGTACAGAAAGCATTGAGTGCCATTGTCAGGACAAAAGAACAAATCCCGGTAGGTACGTGCGTGGAGATTTTGCGTGGCATCAACTCCCCCAGCGTACTACGCCATCGTTATAATGAAATCAAGACTTTTGGCGTAGGCAAGGAT
>CAKQXI010000140.1 GCA_934281565.1 uncultured Prevotella sp. | reverse complement strand
AAGTTGAACTTCGCCAATCGCAAGGCTGAGAAAGCTGCGATGACAAAGGCGAAATAAGGCAAGACTTGGCGCAAAGGCTCCATGAACACAGGATACTCCATTACGTAAAGCTCAGAGAAGACGATGGTAGCAGGTGCCACCCCGAAAGTGACATCATCTGCCAAGGAATCAAGTTCCTTGCCGATAGGTGACGACACATGAAGCAGTCTGGCGCTCATTCCATCGAAGAAGTCGAAGATTGCCCCGATGATAATCCACAACAAAGCCATGTCGGGTGTTCCACCAAAGGCATACGAAGTAGCGATGCAACCAGAAACGAGGTTACAACAAGTAATCGTGTTTGGAATATGTTTCTTGATACTCATTATTTTAATTTTGCAATAATCGTTTGGTCACCAGTTGTCGATTGTCCCATCTTGACACAAACTTCCGAACCTAAAGGAAGATAGACATCGACACGTGATCCTAATTTGATGAAGCCAAGGTGTTCGTCAATATAACATTCTTCTCCTTCCTTGGCGTATGTTACGATACGGCGAGCGACAGCACCTGCAATCTGGCGACAAAGGATGTCCTCCCCCTGTGGCGTTGTGATCATGACATCGGCGTGCTCGTTCTCCTCACTTGCCTTTGGCAACCATGCTTTGTGATAATTGCCGTCTACGTGTTTTACGAATTTCACCTTACCATCAACTGGGAACCAGTTGGCATGAACGTTCCATAAACTCATAAATATGGAAATCATCAATCGTCTGTCATTGAAATAGGGTGCGTTGTCCACTTCTTCGATAACCACAATCTTTCCATCGGCTGGGGCTACCACTAATTTCTCTGTATCTTCTACGTTCAAGTATCTGATAGGGCAACGGTAAAAGTTTAGTACAATGCAATACACGACACCAAAGACCGTGGCAAAAGTCCAGAAAGGAATCTTGGTGTCAAAGGCATACCATAATATCACCGCAACAACTGCTATTGCTATCAATCCATATACTAACTGGTCGGTACCCTCGCGGTGTAATCTTATCTTCTTTAATTTTTTTATTTTTTGTCCCATAAGGTAGGATTAAGTTTTTATCGGTGCAAAGGTACGTCATTTTTGTCATTTTTGCAAATTTTTCCTTTGTTTCTTTTGGTAATATCAACTTTTAGCAGTAACTTTGAACTCAAAATTTGAATTTAAGTAGATAAAATGGAAGATTTTGTTCACTTACACGTGCATACACAGTATTCTATCCTTGATGGGCAGTCCAAGATACCACATCTTGTGGACAAGGCTATCAAGGACGGCATGAAAGGTATGGCGATAACCGATCACGGTGTGATGTTTGGCATCAAGGAGCTGACTGACTATTGTGCCAAGGTCAACAAGGACCGTAAGAAAGAGGGATTGGAACCTTTCAAGCCTATCATTGGCTGTGAGATGTACGTGGCTCGCCGCCGTAAGGAAAACCGTGAGAAAGACAAGGGTGACATGAGTGGTTATCACTTGATTGTCTTGGCGAAAAACTACAATGGTTACAAGAATTTGATTAAGCTGGTGAGCAATTCATGGGTGGACGGATACTATATGCGTCCTCGTACCGACCGTGTCGACTTGGAGAAATATCATGAGGACTTGATTGTATGTTCAGCTTGTATCGCTGGTGAGGTTCCTCGTAAGATATTGGACGGGGATATAGAGGGGGCTCGTGAGGCTTGCGAGTGGTATCATCGTGTCTTTGGCGATGATTATTACTTGGAGTTGCAACGCCATGAGGTGAAAGACCCGTCTATCTTGGCTAATCGTGAAGCTTACCCTATGCAGCAGAAAGCCAATAAGGTACTGATAGAGTTTGCCAAGGAATATGGCATCAAGCTGGTATGTACCAATGACTGCCACTTTGAGGATAAGGAAACTGCAGAGGCTCATGACCATTTGCTTTGTATTGCCACTGGCAAGGACTTGGATGACCCAAATCGTATGCGATATTCCAAGCAGGAGTGGTTTAAGACACGAGCGGAGATGAATGAGATCTTCTCTGATGTGCCAGAGGCTTTGTCCAATACTTTGGAGGTGTTGGATAAGGTGGAGACTTATAGCATCGACCATGGTCCGATCATGCCTTTCTTCCCAATCCCTGAGAGTTTCGGGACGGAGGAACAGTTGCGCCAGAAAATATCGGAGGAAGACTTATACAAAGAGTTTACTTCCGATGAGAATGGGAAAAATCAGTTATCCCCGGAAGAAGGTCAGAAAGTTATAGATCGCTTGGGTGGCTACGATAAGATATACCGCATTAAGTTTGAGGCGGAGTATTTGCGATACTTGGCGTATGAGGGTGCCAAGGAACGGTATGGTGATCCATTGCCTGAGAATGTTGATGAGCATGTCAACTTTGAGTTGCACGTGATGAAGACGATGGGTTTCCCTGGTTACTTCTTGATTGTGTCCGACTTTATCAAGGCTGCTCGTGAGGAATTGGGTGTGATGGTTGGTCCTGGTCGTGGTTCTGCCGCAGGTTCTGTTGTGGCTTATTGCTTGGGTATTACCAAGATAGACCCATTGAAGTATGACTTGCTGTTTGAGCGTTTCTTGAACCCAGACCGTGTCAATCTTCCTGATATTGATACCGATTTCGATGACGATGGCCGTGGTAAGGTGCTTCGTTGGGTGATGGACAAGTATGGTCATGAGAACTGTGCCCATATCATCACGTATGGTAGCATGGCTACCAAGAACTCCATCAAGGATGTCGCTCGTGTGGAAAAACTTCCTTTGGACAAGGCAAATGCCTTGTGCAAGGCAATTCCTGACCGATTGCCTGAGGGGGCAAAAATGAACTTGACCAATGCCATCAAATATACGCCGGAGCTGCGTGAGGCGGAGTTTTCTTCCGATACTCGTGAGAGCAATACGATTAAGTATGCCAAGATGTTGGAGGGTACCATTCGTGGTACGGGCATCCATGCTTGTGGCTTCATTATTTGTCGAGATCCCATCAGTAACTGGGTACCTGTCTCTACGGCTGATGACCCTGATTTCCCGGGCTTGAAAACGGCGGTAACACAGTATGATGGTCATGTAATTGAGTCTACTGGTTTGATTAAGATGGACTTCTTGGGCTTGAAAACCCTTTCGGAGTTGAAAGAGGCTTGCAAGGTTATCAAGCAGACCACAGGAGATGTCATTGACCTTGATCATATTCCTATTGACGATACATTGACCTATGAGCTTTATCAGCGTGGTCAGACGATTGGTACGTTCCAGTTTGAGTCGCCCGGTATGCAGAAGTATCTGCGTGAGCTGAAGCCAACGGTGTTCGAGGACTTGATAGCCATGAATGCGCTTTATCGTCCAGGCCCTATGGACTATATTCCTTCTTTTATCGCTCGTAAGAACGGAAAGGAAGAAATCAAGTATGACATTCCTTGCATGGAGAAATACCTCAAGGATACGTATGGCATTACCGTCTATCAGGAGCAAGTGATGCTCCTTTCCCGTCAGTTGGCAAGCTTTACTCGTGGTGAGAGTGATGCCTTACGTAAGGCGATGGGTAAGAAGAAAAAGGCTATCGTCGATGCCATGAAACCTAAGTTCATCAAGCAGGGACAGGAGAACGGGCACGACCCTAAGATATTGGAGAAGATTTGGGGAGACTGGGAGAAGTTTGCTTCCTACGCTTTCAATAAGTCTCACGCTACTTGTTATTCTTGGGTCGCTTATCAGACTGCTTATCTCAAGGCGCATTACCCTGCTGAGTATATGGCTGCTTTGATGACTCGTCGATTTGCGCAGATTACCGAGATAACCAAACTGATGGAAGAATGTCAGTCGATGGGTATCAAGACTTTGGGACCTGATGTCAATGAGAGTTACCGTGAGTTTGGTGTGAATGAGCATGGAGAGATACGTTTTGGATTGTCTGCCATTAAGGGCATGGGTGCTCCTGCGGCGGATGCCATTGTGGCAGAACGTCTGAAGAATGGACCTTATAAGGATATCTTTGACTTTGTCCAACGTGTGGATTTCACCAATGTCAACCGTAAGGCTTTTGAGACATTGGCATTGAGTGGTGGCTTTGATAGCTTTGGCATTCCTCGTGAGAGCTTCTTTGGCTTAAACGCAAAAGGCGACTCTTTCTTGGATACCTTGGTTAGGTATGGCCAGCTTTACCAACGTGAGCAGGCTGAGGCTGTCAACTCTTTGTTTGGTGGGCAGGATGCTGTGGAGATTGCCACTCCTCCGATACCGAAAGTAGAGGAATGGAGTTCTATTGAACGCCTTAACAAGGAGCGTGAGTTGGTGGGTATCTATCTGTCTGCCCATCCTTTGGATGAGTACAGCGTTATCTTGAAGTCAATGTGCAATACACATTGTGAGGAACTCGGTGACAAGGTTGCCCTTTCAAAGAAAGAGGATATTGTCTTTGGTGGCATCATCACGGATGTCAAGTCCAAGTTCACCAAGACTGGCAAGCCCTGTGGCTTCGTGACGATAGAGGACTTTGAAGGCTCTGGTGAGCTGGCTCTCTTTGGTGAGGACTGGGGACAATGGCGTGGTATGCTGACGATAGGATGTACTGTTTATATTACGGCAAAGTGTGCGCCTCGTTATGCCAACAGCCAGTATCTTGACTTTAGAATATCAAGCGTAGACTACTTGCAGACGGTCAAGGAAAAACGTATTGAGAAGTTGACCATTACGATTGATAGCGATATTATCGACGATACCTTGGTCAATGATATGCAGACCATGTTGGATAAGGAGGAGGGAACGGCGCAACTTTTCATGCAGATACGTGATGTCAATACGAATACCAACATCCTTCTTCGTTCACAAAGCAGAACGGTTGGAGTTGGCAAGGAGTTGATACAATATATCGATGCCAATCCTAAGATGTCTTATTCCATCAATTAAAGTTGGCATATAGTTTGTTGATAGTCAGTTTTATTAATATTAAAAAGAAATATAATATGGAAGTTACAATCACAACAGAGAATTTCGAGAGTTATAAGAATGGCGAATTGCCATTGGTGGTTGATTTGTGGGCAACTTGGTGTGGTCCTTGTCGCATGATTGCTCCTATCGTGTCAGAGCTTGCTACTGAATATGACGGTAAGATTGTCGTAGGCAAGTGCGATGTTGAGGAGAACGATGATATTGCCATGGAGTTTGGTGTTCGCAATATTCCTACCATCTTGTTCTTCAAGGGTGGCAAGTTGGTTGACAAGTTTGTTGGCGCAGCCAATAAGTCAACGCTTGACGAGAAGTTCAAGGCTCTTTTGTAAGACTTTAATAAGGAGAGTAGCAAGGTTGCTTTGAAGTTTTTCTTCAAATCCTTGCAAGTTTGAATTCTTTTCGTTACTTTTGCACTGTCATTTCATGGATGGTTGGCAATGAGTTGCACAACGTTAATCTGTGACTTGGCTCTATTTTAGAGATTTGGCGTTTACTGCGTTTGCTTCTGACAAGTGAAACTTAGGAACTTTCATACGATATTCAGAGGAAGATGATAGTGGATGTCTACTATAACGTGTATATATCACGGCACAAGTGCGCCCTTTCGTATGGAAGGGGTGTACTTTGTGTTACATACATATATACCTCGTTGGCGTAGGTGTGTCCTTACTTGTTTCTTGTTCTTGATATCGTGGGTTTCCTAAGACCTCAACTTGCGAGGACAACTAAAGAAATAAGGACTCCTACGCCAATATCTTTTGAATGGACTAAGCCTTGTTTAATAATCATCTGCTTTGGGAGTTCGGCGGAACATAAATAGCTATCAAGCAATGATATACATTAAAAGGC
>CAKQXI010000139.1 GCA_934281565.1 uncultured Prevotella sp. | reverse complement strand
GCATCGTATATCGTTGCAAGAACGGCATCATCCGTGATGTCACGAATGAATACAATAGCATCGACCTGACCGAGGACGGGGAAGAAAGCTAATAGTTAACAGTTGATAGATAATAGATTAAACATTAAAATAAATTACGACTATGAAGGTTATGAAATTCGGAGGTACTTCCGTAGGCTCTCCCGAGCGTATGAAGGAAGTAGCCTCTTTGATTACAGAATCTGGTGAACCTACTTTCATCGTTTTGTCTGCGATGAGCGGTACGACTAACTCTCTCGTTGAGATTTCCGACTATCTCTACAAGAAGAACCCAGAGGGTGCCAACGAGGTAATCAACAACTTGGAAAAGAAATACATGCTACACGTTGAGGAGCTATACGCTACCGAGGACATGAAGAAGACCACTCGTGAGTTCTTGCACGGCGAGTTCGACTACCTCCGTTCTTTTACCAAAGACCTCTTTACCTCTTTCGAGGAGAAAAGTATCGTGGCGCAAGGTGAGATCATGAGCACCAACATGGTTGTAAACTACTTGAAGGAACAAGGCATCAAAGCCGTGTTGCTCAGTGCCTTGGACTTCATGCGCACGGACAAGAACGCCGAGCCTGACCCACAATACATCAAGGAGAAGCTGGTTGCCATCATGGAGCAGAACCAAGGTTACCAGATTTACATTACACAGGGATTTATCTGTCGCAACGCTTATGGTGAGATTGACAACTTGCAGCGTGGTGGCAGCGACTACACCGCTTCTTTGATTGGTGCCGCCCTCCCTGCCGACGAGATCCAGATTTGGACGGACATTGATGGTATGCACAACAACGACCCTCGTGTGGTCGAGCATACGGAAGCGGTTCGCCAGCTCAACTTCGAGGAAGCGGCGGAGTTGGCTTACTTCGGTGCCAAGATCCTCCACCCTACTTGTGTCCAACCTGCCAAATACGCTGGCATCCCTGTTCGCTTGAAGAACACGATGGACCCCAAGGCTGACGGTACGATTATCGACAATGTCATCGTCCGTGGCAAGATCAAGGCTGTGGCAGCCAAGGACAACATCACCGCCATCAAGATCAAGAGCAGCCGTATGTTGCTCGCCACAGGTTTCTTGCGCAAGGTCTTCGAGATCTTCGAGAGCTACCAGACCCCTATCGACATGATTGCCACTTCCGAGGTGGGTGTCAGCATGAGTATCGACAACGACGCTCACTTGAACGACATCGTCAACGAGCTGAAGAAGTATGGTACCGTGACCGTGGATTCCGATATGTGCATCGTCTGTGTCGTAGGTGACTTGGATTGGAGCAACGTTGGCTTCGAGACACTCGCCACCGATGCCATGAAGAACATCCCTGTTCGCATGATTTCCTACGGTGGTTCCAACTACAACATCTCTTTCCTCATCAAGGAGAAAGACAAGAAACAGGCTCTCCAGAACTTGAGCAACGTATTGTTCAAGGACTAATTTCTGGGGAAGTTCATAGAAGTTAAAGAAGCTATAGAGAAAAGGAAGTTAAAAGAAGTTAGAGGGAAGTTAGGGAGAAGTTAAGAGACAACATTTAAGAGTTCGTCATATATAAGGCTAATGTCCCTTAACTTCCCGAACGACCGAAGGGAGTGATAACTTCCCTTAACTTCTCTTGAATTCCCCCAAATATTAAAACCAGAAAAAATGAAAGGTAAATTTCCAATAGATAAGTTTCAGGATATAGAGACCCCATTCTATTATTACGACACCCACGTGCTTCGCGAGACCCTCCATGCCATCCATGCAGAGGCTGACAAGCACGAGGGATTTGAGGTCCACTATGCCGTCAAGGCGAATGCCAACCCCAAAGTGCTCAACATCATCTGCGAGGCAGGATTAGGTGCCGACTGTGTGAGCGGAGGCGAGATCTCGGCAGCCCTCAAGGTTGGTTTCCCTGCCAATAAGATTGTCTACGCCGGTGTCGGCAAGAGCGACTGGGAAATCAACCTCGGCTTGGAGAAAGACATCTTCTGCTTCAATGTCGAGAGCATCCCCGAGCTGGAGGTCATCAATGAGCTTTCCGGAAAACAGGGCAAGGTAGCGCAAGTATGCTTCCGCATCAACCCAGATGTGGGTGCGCATACCCATGCCAATATCACGACAGGACTTGCGGAGAACAAGTTTGGCATCGCCATGCGTGACATGGAAAGTGTCATAGAGGAAGCTGCCAAGATGAAGAACATCAAGTTCATCGGACTGCATTTCCACATTGGCAGCCAGATTCTTGACATGGGCGACTTCGAGGCGCTCTGCAACCGCATCAACGAGTTGCAAGTCCAGTTGGAAAGCCATCACATCAAGGTACAAAATATCAATGTGGGTGGCGGTCTTGGCATCGACTACAACCATCCGAACCGTGTGCCTATCCCTGACTTCAAGGCATATTTCGATACCTACGCTAAGTTCTTGAAGTTGCGCGAGGGACAGAAGTTGCACTTCGAGTTGGGGCGTGCGGTCGTCGGACAGATGGGCAGCCTCATCACCCGAACCCTTTATGTCAAGCAAGGCACCGCCAAGCAGTTTGCCATCGTCGATGCTGGAATGACCGACCTCATCCGCCCTGCCCTCTATCAGGCGTACCATAAGATCGAGAACATTTCGAGCGATGAACCGATGGAGACATACGATGTCGTGGGACCAATCTGTGAGTCCAGCGATGTCTTTGCCAAGGCGACCGACCTGAACAAGACTCACCGTGGCGACTTGATAGCCTTGCGCAGTGCTGGGGCTTATGGTGAGATTATGGCGAGCCAGTACAACTGCCGCAAGTTGCCGAAAGGTTACATCACGGAGGATCTATAAGTCCTCTTTTCATGCCTTCACAATAGAGATAACGAGAAAAGATAATGATAACAATTAGTTTAACAACTCTTATAGTTGGCGCAACAGTGGTTTTGCTGGCAGTCCTTGGATCGTTGGTGAACCCATTCTTGCGCAAGTTGCGCTTTGAAGAAGATAGCAACGACGACAAACGACAGGAACCCATCACCATACTCATTACTGCCCACAACCATTTGGTGGAACTGCAAAGAAACCTGCCGATGTTCCTT
This sequence comes from uncultured Prevotella sp., assembly GCA_934281565.1. Taxonomy (GTDB): domain Bacteria; phylum Bacteroidota; class Bacteroidia; order Bacteroidales; family Bacteroidaceae; genus Prevotella. The sequence goes on along the minus strand of CAKQXI010000139.1, from coordinate 2,739 downwards.
CAACAACAGTATGACGAATACCAAGTCATCGTGGTTTGCCAAAGCACGGATGGCGATACCTTGAACTACTTGAAGCGGATGGCGGCGGAGGACCCACATCTTTACTACACGTTCATCCCGGAGAGCTCGCGCTACATGAGTCGCAAGAAGTTGCAAATCACCTTGGGCGTGAAAGCTGCCAAGTACGAATGGATCATCCTCACGGAACCGACTTGCCGACCCATGAGCGACAAGTGGCTTGCCACGATGGCTCGCAGATGCCATGAGCCTAACCACCTTGTGCTCGGATACACGGCACTGGACGACGAGACTGCCAGCGTGCGGCGCTTCGAGAGCATCCGCAAGGCTTATTACTTGCTCCGTCGTGCACAATGCTCGTATGGCTATCGCACCCATATGCCCAACGTGGCGTTCCGCAAGAGCGATTTCATGAAGGAGCAAGGCTATCAAGGCAACCTTGAACTGGTGCGTGGCGAATACGACTTCCTTGTCAACAAGTATGGCTTGTGCGGAAATACGGATGTCGAGCTGGACAACGATGCGTGGCTCATCCACGAAGAACCGACGGACAAGGCATGGCACAATGCCCATCTTTACCTGCAAGCATCCCGCAAGTCGCTCCATCGGACGTCTTCCATGCGCACCTTGCTGTTCTTCGACCATCTGGTGCCTCATCTCAGCTTGATTGCCTCGATCGCCGCATTGGCATACTCCGTTCCCATGCAAGACTGGGTTCTCGCTGGCTGCGCTGCCTTTTCCCTCTTGCTGCTGTTCATCCTCCGCATGATCATCGCCAACAATGCGGTGAAGCTCTTTGACGACGAGATTGCCATGTTCAACTTGCCGTTCTACGAGTATGGCATCGTCTGGAGAAACCTTGCCAACAAGATACGCTACTGGCGAGCTGACAAGAATGGCTTCACGAGCCACAAACTATAACCATACAAAACTGACAAACCGATGAAAGTATATCTGTTCATATCCCGACAAAAAAGACAGTACTCGATATATCACTCCTATATCGAGGCGCTCCAACAAAAGCTCGACATCACCCATGTGCTGGCGGATGCCGACATTGTGCTGGTCCTGGGAGCATGGACGATGAAAGGTGCTCGTCTGGCAAGGCTATCCTGCAAGATGGGCATCCCTTACATCGTTTGTCCACTTGGCGACATTTCCGAGCGAAACAGGAAGAACCCTAACTTGAAACGTGCCATCCAATCGGTTGTTTATCAAAAGGATATGTATCGGAAAGCTGACCTCATCGTTGCCACGACTCCCTTGGAAAGGGACTATCTGACTAAGTTGGGTTGGAACAAGAACATCATGCTTTTGCGCTACTTCCGTTACAGTCACCTCACGACTGAGAGCGACATGAAAGAAAGCCTTTACAAGGTGAATGCGACGACCCTCGCCGACTTTGAGCATCGCAAAGCCGAGGCTATCGCTGCCAAGACCCAAGATGCCATCATCGCACAAATCATGCAAATAAAAAGTCGTATGCCGCACAAGAACATTCCGCAAAAGTATCTTGACGACTTGCATACCTTATTGTATGCCGACAACTACGACGAGGATGCCATCAATGCTGAATTGGCATCCCTCAAACTTTCCTCCTACGCTGCCTCTGTCTTTCAGGCTATGACGGTAAAGACTGGGCTCACGGAGGGGTTCATGCCCTTATCTGCCAAAAAGGGTTGGAAAAGCAAACAGATCTTAAAATATATCAAGTGATTTTTTCCTGCCGAGGAAAATAAAATTCCCTGCCGAGGAATTTTTACTTTCCTCGGCAGGGAAAAATCCTACCATACTTCGTGCCTAAAACACGCAAGCTGGTAGGATCTCATGAAGCAATATATTAACAGTTAAATTAACTCATTTAAAAAGCTAAGAATGGGCGAACATTAAAGTGTGTATACCCTTTTGTAACTCCCATACCAGCAAGGAAAAAGAAATCAGGAGAACCATTCCAAGGAACCGTAGTAAGGACTGTTAGCATATAACTTCCATCATATTCTGAAGAAGTGATACAAGAATAAGCCCAACCTGAATTAAGCAAAAATTCAGTATTGTCAGTTCCAAATTTTTTTAAAAGACCATCAATCTTACGATCTATTGCTCCAAATGCATGAGGCGCAGTAGATTGGTTATTTATTTCCCACTGAACTTGATCAAAGTTTGGATCAAACTGATAACACATGGAACATATTTGACCAGCCGATGGCAAGAACCATCCTGTCGACTTATCCAATGGAGCACTATACTCCTTATAGTTTTTTGCCTTATTTGCAGCTATCATTTGCGCTCCCATACCTACATAGGCTTCAGTTTCCAGATAGCCCGATCCATAAAGCTTGTTACCAGACTCTTTAATCTTTTTTGCTGTATTCACCTTTTCCCGATGGTAATCAATAACTGGTCCAAAGATACCTTGAACGTGACTTTGCCAACCTGTCGAATTTACTTCTTTTCGACACATCACCAAGGCATGACCGCCAATACCTTTTTGTTTGGTATCTTTTTCCACCCAATAATCATCATTACCTTTAGCTATATAGACAACAATGCCAATTGGAGTATAACATTCAGGCTCCAAGACATCTGTTTGATGACTGATTGCGCCTGTTGAGTAATACACATCACCAGCCTGAAGCTCATACTGATGAACTGTTTCATCTGCCATAACGGCTATTTGCTTTTGAATTTCAGCAACAGACGGCTTAAAAGAGAGCGATTTTT